>CAZDFV010000165.1:0-7403 GCA_964504495.1 uncultured Rhodothermales bacterium | reverse complement strand
CGCGGAGCTGACCGCGGAGCCGACCGCGGAGCCGCCCTCCCCGCCGGAGCGCGCGCCGGAGCCGTCCCGGGCCGTCACGGGCGGTTGGGACCTCCGCTCGCTCGTGGCCGGCGGGGAGGGCGCGGCCTCCGCCGCCGAGCGCGAGCGGATCCGCCGCATCCTCGACGACCTCGACTAGCGCCGCGGCACGGAGCCTCTGAGGGCCGGGCCCCAGCCGCGCCGATCCGTGACCCGTGGTGCGTGATTCCCCCGCTCGGTCCCTCACGTACCACGTACCCGCCGCGAGCGACCCGCCCCCCGCATGACCCCCGACGACGCCCCCGCACAGGTCCAGGCCGCCGCCGACGCCCTCCGCCAGCGCGTCGGCGACGGCGCCCGCGTCGGGCTCATCCTCGGGACCGGCCTCGGCCGGCTAGCCGACGAGGTCGACGCCCGCGAGACGGTCCCCTACGCCGACGTCCCGCACGTCCCGACGCCGACGGTCGAGACGCACGACGGGCGGTTCGTGGCCGGCACGCTCCGGGGCGTCGAGGTGCTCGCCATGCAGGGCCGGTTCCACCTGTACGAGGGGTACAGCCCGTGGCAGGTCACGCTCCCCGTCCGCGTGATGGCGGCGCTCGGTGTCGAGGCGCTCCTGATCTCGAACGCGGCCGGCGGCATGGACCCGCTCTACCGCCGGGGCGACCTCGTGCTCGTCACCGACCACATCAACCTCCAGGGCGTCAACCCGCTGACCGGCCCGAACGTGGAGGCGTGGGGGCCCCGGTTCCCCGACATGTCGGAGCCGTACGACCGCGGGCTCCGCGAGGCGGCCGAGGCCGCGGCGCTGGCGCGGGGCGTCCCGCTCCGGCAGGGCGTCTACGCGGCCGTCATCGGGCCCAACCTGGAGACCCGGGCCGAGTACCGGTTCCTCCGCACGGTCGGGGCCGACGTGGTCGGGATGAGCACGGTCCCCGAGGTCATCGTCGCACGGCACGCGGGGGTGCGCGTGATGGCCGTCTCCGTCGTGACCGACGAGTGTTTCCCGGACGCCCTCGAGCCGGTCTCGATCCCGGACATCCTCGCCGCCGCCGCCGGGGCCGAGCCGGACCTCACGGCCCTCCTGGGCGACGTGGTCGAGACGCTGGCCTGAGCCGCCGGCGGGGCCGGCCGGCGGGGCGAATCCGGCCGGGCTTCAAGGGGGCGGGCGGGCGGGCGCGCTAGCTTCGCCGCTCGCCCACGCCGCCCGCGTATGCCCCGCTACCCCGAGGTCGAGAGCTACGACCAAGTCGCCGTCGAGCGCGACGTGCTCGCCCGGTGGGAGGCCGAGGGCACGTTCCGCCAGTCGCTCGCGCTCCGCGAGGGCGCCCCGCCCTTCGTGTTCTACGAGGGGCCGCCGACGGCGAACGGGAAGCCGGGCATCCACCACGTCATGGCGCGGACGGTCAAGGACCTGTTCTGCCGCTACAAGACGATGCGGGGCTTCCGCGTCGACCGGAAGGCCGGGTGGGACACGCACGGGCTCCCGGTCGAGATCGAGGTCGAGAAGGAGCTCGGCCTGGAGGGCCGCCACGCCGTCGAGGCGTACGGGATCGCCGCGTACAACGCGGCCTGCCGCCGGAGCGTCCTCCGGTACAAGGACCTCTGGGACGGCCTCACCGTCCGTATGGGCTACTGGGTGGACCTGGAGGACCCCTACGTCACGTTCGAGAACGACTACGTCGAGTCGGTCTGGAACCTCCTCCAGCGGATCTGGGAGCGGGGCCTCCTGCACAAGGGCCACAAGATCCAGTGGTACAGCCCGGCCAACGGGACGGTCCTCTCGTCGCACGAGGTCTCGCTGGGCTACCGCGAGGTCCAGGACGTGTCGGCGACCGTCCGCTTCCCCGTCGCCGGCGACCCGACGACGTCGCTCCTGGCGTGGACGACGACGCCGTGGACGCTCCCCTCGAACGCCGCGCTGGCGGTGGGCCCGGGCGTCGACTACGCGAAGGTCCGGCTGGAGGCGCCCGCCGGGCCGAGCCGCCGGCCCGGCGCCGAGTTCGTCTGGATCGCCGAGGCCCTCCTCGACCGGCTGGGCGTCGAGGGCCCCGAGGTCGTCGAGCGGTCGAAGGGCTCGGCCCTCGTCGGGGCCGAGTACGTGCCGCCGTACAACCACGCCGGCGCGCTCGCCGGCGCCCGCGACCTCTACGGCCTCGCCGACGCGCTCCAGGACGACGCCCGGCCCGGCCACGTCTGGCGCGTCGTCGCGGCCGACTACGTGACGACGGACGAGGGGACCGGGATCGTCCACACGGCCCCGGCCTTCGGCGCCGACGACTACGCGACGGGCCAGAAAGAAGGGCTCCCGGTCCTCAACCCGATCGAGCCCGACGGCCGGTTCAAGGAGGGCTTCCCGCTCGTCGGCGGGGTGTGGTTCAAGGACGCCGACCGGCCGATCCTCCGCGACCTCCGCGAGCGCGGGCTCCTCTTCCGCGAGGACAGCTACGTCCACAACTACCCGCACGACTGGCGGAAGGGGACGCCGCTCATGCAGTACCCGGTCGAGAGCTGGTTCGTCAAGACGACGGCGATCAAGGACCGGCTCGTCGCGCTCAACCGCGAGGTCCACTGGCAGCCGGAGGGGATCGGGACGGGCCGGTTCGGCCAGTGGCTCGAGAACAACGTCGACTGGGCGCTCTCGCGGATGCGCTACTGGGGGACCCCGCTCCCGGTCTGGGTCTCCGACCGGGACCCGGACCACGTCGAGGTGATCGGCTCGGTCGACGAGCTCCGCGAGAAGGTGGGCGGCACGTTCCCCGACGGGGCCGTCAACCCGGAGCTGGGGACCGTCGACCTCCACCGGCCCTACGTCGACGCGCTCACGTGGCCCGACGGGCACGGCGGGACGATGCGCCGCGTCCCCGACCTCGTCGACGCCTGGTTCGACTCGGGCGCCATGCCGTACGCGCAGTGGCACTACCCGTTCGAGAACCGGGACCGGTTCGAGGCGAACGCGCCGGCCGACCTCATCGCCGAGGGGCTCGACCAGACGCGGGGGTGGTTCTACACGCTCCACGCCATCGCCGCGGCCGTCGACGACCGCCTCGCGTACCGGAACGTCGTCGTCAACGGGCTCGTCCTCGACGCCGACGGCCAGAAGATGTCGAAGTCGAAGGGCAACGCCGTCGACCCGTTCGCCGCGATCGAGCGGCACGGCGTGGACCCGATCCGGTGGACGATGATGTCCGCCAGCCCGCCGTGGGAGAGCCTCCGCTACGACGACCGGGCCGTCGAGGAGACGCGGCGGAAGCTGTTCGGGACGATTGTCAACACGTACCGCTTTTTCGCGACGTACGCCGCGATCGACGGGTTCGCCTACGACCCCGCCGACACGCTGGCGGACGCCGACCGGACGGAGCTCGACCGCTGGATCCTCAGCCGCCTCCAGTCGACCGCGGCCGAGGCCGTGGACGCGCTCGACGCCTACCACCCGACGCAGGCGGCCCGCGCCGTCGAGGCGTTCGTGGACGACCTCTCGAACTGGTACCTCCGCCGGAGCCGCCGCCGGTTCTGGGAGGATGTACGGGGCACGGGGTACGAGGTACGTGAAGACGCTGCCGCTCCGCGTACCGCGTACCGCGTACCTGGTACCGAGAAGCGCGCGGCCTACGAGACGCTCTTCGAGTGCCTCGCGGCCACGGCCCGGCTGATGGCCCCGCTGGCGCCGTTCACGGCCGAGTGGCTGTGGGGCGTCCTCGGCCGCGAGACGTCGGTGCACCTGGAGGACTTCCCGACGGCCGACGCGGCCCGCCGCGACGCGGACCTGGAGAGCCGGATGGCGCTGGCCCGGGCCGTCGTCACGGCCACGCTCGCGCTCCGCAACGAGGCCGGCGTCAACGTCCGCCAGCCGCTGGCGTCGCTCCTCGTCGTGACGGGCGTCGGCGGCGTCGACGAAGAGACGCTCCGGTCTGTGGAGGACGTCGTGCTGGGCGAGGTCAACGTCAAGCGGCTGGAGACGGCCGCGGGCGACTCGGGCGTCGTCGCCAAGAGCGCGAAGCCGAACTTCAAGGCGCTCGGCCGCCGCCTCGGCAAGCGGATGAAGGAGGCGAACGCGGCGATCCGCGACCTCGACACGGCGGCCATCGCGGCGTACGAGGCAGCGGGGACCCTGGACCTCGACCTCCCGAGCGGGCCGGTGGCGCTGGAGGCGGGCGACCTGGAGGTGACGTCCGAGGGCGTCGAGGGCCGGGCCGTGCGCCAGGAGACGGCCGAGGTCGGGGGCGAGGCCGTCACCGTGACCGTCGCGCTCGACACGGCGCTCGACGACGCGCTCCGGGCCGAGGGGTTCGCGCGCGAGTTCGTCAACCGCGTCCAGAACCTCCGCAAAGAGGCCGGCTTCGACGTGGCCGACCGGATCGCCGTCGAGTTCGCCGCGCCCGACGCGGTCCGCCCCTACGTCAATGGCGGCGACGGACTGGCGGACGCGTTCGCCGGGCCGGTCCAGGCCGAGACCCTCGCTGAGCAACTCGACCTCGTGGACGAGCCGGCGGGCGACCTCGTCGAGTCCGTCGAGATCGGGGGCGAGACGCTCGTCGTCGGCGTCCGCCGCCTCTGAGAGGTACGAGGTACCGGGTACGAGGTACGACCGGCCGCCTCCTCCACGTACCCCGTACCTCGTACCCCGTACCCTCAACAAATGCGCGTTCTCTGGGTCTCGTTCGTGATCGTCATCGCCGATCAGATCACGAAGCTCGTGGTCAAGACGCAGATGGAGTACGGGGAGTCGATCCCCGTCATCGGCCGGTTCTTCCGGTTCACGTTCACCGAGAACCCGGGGATGGCGTTCGGGCTGACGGTCGGGAGCAAGCTGTTCCTGACGGTCTTCTCCGTCGTCGCGACGGGCCTGATCTTCCTGTACCTCCGCCACGTCCGGTGGGGGCCGTTCGGGTACCGCCTGGCGCTGGCACTCGTGCTCGGCGGGGCGCTGGGGAACGTGATCGACCGGGTGTTCTACGGGGCCGTCTTTGGCGAGTGCGTGCCGCCGTCGCTCCCGGGCCAGGCCCGGCTGCTCTACGGGTGCGTGGTCGACTTCGTGCACTTCGACGTGGGCGTCCTCCGCTTCCCCGAGTTCGTCCCCGTCCTGGGCGGGAGCGGCTACCCGCTGTTCCCGATCGGCAACATCGCCGACCTCGCCATCATCGCGGGCGTGGTCCTCATCCTGATCACGCAGGGCCGGTTCCACGAGGTCGTGCAGGAGCGGGAGGCGGCGGCCCGGGCGGCGCTCGCCGAGCCCGCGCCGGTCCGTGTCCCCCCGACCGAGGAACCGTAGGCGCCCGGCCGGCTGGCGGCGCGCGCCGCCAGCGGGACCGGCCCGTTTCCGACACCCGACACCATGAGGCCCCGCGGCCTCGGGCTCACCCCGACATCCCATGACCCGCTTGTTCTCCCGCCCGTCGCCCACCGCCCGCTGGCGTGCCGCGTGGGCGCTCGCCGCCCTCCTCGCCACCGCGGCGCCGCAGGCCCAGGACGCCGCCCCGGCCGACGACGACCGCGACCCGCCGCTCTTCGTCGTCGAGGACGACGACAGCCGGGTGTACCTGCTCGGCTCGGTCCACCTCCTCCCCGAGGGGGCCCTCCCGCTCCCGGCCGCCGTCGAGGCCGCCTACGCCGACGCCGAGGTCCTCGCCTTCGAGCTCGACTACGACCGGATGCAGGCCGAGGCCCCCCAGATGATGCAGGCGGCCGTCGGCGAGACGCCGCTCGCGGAGGCGCTGACGGCCGAGCAGAAGGCGGCGTTCGACGCGTTCGCGGCCGGGCTCGGCCTCCCCGCCGGCGCGCTCGACACGGTCGAGCCGTGGATGGCCGGGCTCACGCTCGCCGCCCTCGCCGCCCAGCGGTCGGGGATGACCGGCGAGGGCGTCGACGCCCACTACTTCAACCGGGCCGGTGCCGACGGGAAGGAGCGCGAGGCGTTCGAGACCGTCGCGCTCCAGACCGCCGTGTTCGACGACCTCTCGACCGAGGACCAGGTCGCGTTCGTGATGGCGGCCGTCGAGGAGGGGCCGGAGGCCATGACCGAGGCGCTCGACGAGATGCTCGCCGCCTGGGCCGCCGGCGACGACGACCGGCTCGCGGCGCTCGTGACCGAGACGGCCGACGAGACGCCGACGCTCTACGAGGCCCTCTTCACGACCCGGAACCGGGCGTGGGTGCCCCAGGTCGAGGCGCTCCTCGCGCGCGACGGCGAGGACGCCCTCGTCGTGGTCGGGGCCGGCCACCTCGTCGGGGACGACAGCGTCGTCGACCTCCTCCGCCGGTCGGGCTACGACGTCCGGCGGCTCTAGCTCGCCCCGCTGGCGGCGACCCCGCACCGGCGGGCGGCCCTACCCGCGGCGGGCGATGAGGAGCACGCTCGACACGACGAGGACGGCCCCGGCCAGGCTCAGCCCGTCGACGGCGTCGCCGAACACGACGACGCCCCAGACGAACGCGAACACGACCTGGACGTAGCCGATGGCCGTGGCCGTCCCGGCCTCGAGGAGGTGGATCCCCTTCGTGAGGCACACCTGCCCGACCTGCGTCGTCAGCCCGACGCCGAGGAGGAGGGCCCAGCCCGTGGCGGACGGCCACGCCCACCCGCCCAGCGCGAACGGGAGCGACCCGACCGCCCCGATCCACGAGAGGTAGAAGATGATGGTCATCGGGTGGTCGGTCCGGCGGAGCTTGCGGACGAGTGTGTAGGCGAGGCCGGAGAGCACGCTCCCGCAGACGACGGCGGCTACACCCCACCCGTCGAGCGGGTCCGGCGCGGCCCCGAACAGGACCGTCGGCTGGGCCACGAGGACGACGCCCGTCAGGCTCGCAGCGACGCCAACCAGGACGAGGGGCCGGAGCCGCTCGCCGAGGAGGAGCGCGGCCGAGAGCGCCGTCCACACCGGCGCCGTGTAGTGGATCGTGACCGAGTCGCCGAGCGGGAGCCGGCCGAGCCCGAAGTAGAGGAGGCTGAGCGCCGTGGCCCCAACGGCCCCGCGCGCAAACAGTGTCCGGCGGTCGCGGCCGAGCAGGCTGGCCCCGGTGTAGCGGAGCGCCCCGACCGTGGCGACGGCCATGAACAGGCTCCGCGCGAAGACGACCTCCATCGTCGGGAGCTCGGCGGAGACCAGCTTCACGCACAGGCTCATCAGGCTGAACCCGAGCGCGCTCGCGAGCATGTAGAGGACCCCGCGCGTCCGCTCGGAGCGGCCGCCAGCGGCGGCGTCGGGGCGGGCGAGGGCGGGCGAGGGCGTCGGCATCGGGAGCGGCCAACGGCGCCCCCCGAAGCGTGTTTGCCGCCCGCTCGCCCTTCCGGCCCTCTTCACCCGGCCTGCGGCGGCGCTCCATCGTCGAGGACCTCGGCGTCCTCGACGGGCGGCGCGCCGCCGAACGGCCTTGCCCCCGGCGGC
>CAZDFV010000164.1:0-7463 GCA_964504495.1 uncultured Rhodothermales bacterium | reverse complement strand
CCCCGTCGCCGCCGACGGGCTGGACGCTCGGCGCGGGCGCGTCGATGGCGTCGGCCGTGCCGGTCTTGCCTTCGAGGCCGGCCGGGGCCGGCTCGTTCTCCTGCTGGGCGGGCGCGGCCGTCTCGACCTCGGCCGCGTCGCCGGCGGCCCCGTCGCCGCCGTACTCGCCGATCACATCGTCGACGTTTTCGCCCTCCTTGCCGAGCACGGCGATCAGGGCGCCGATGGGCACGCTGTCGCCCTCGCCGACCACGCGCTTGAGGAGGACGCCGTCGTCGTAGACCTCGAGGTCCATCGTCGCCTTGTCGGTCTCGACCTGGGCGATCACGTCGCCGGCTGAGACCTCGGCGCCCTCTTCGGCGAGCCACGCGACGAGGACGCCCTCCTCCATCGTGTCGCTCATCTTCGGCATCTCGACTGCAATCGCCATCGTGGCAGGGGGCAAGGGGGAAGGGGCATGGGGGGCGCGGGGGGACGGGGCGGGGGGCCTTGTGCCCCCCGCCCCGTCCCCCCCTTGCCCTCTCAGACGTACAGCGCGCGCTTGGCGGCGGCGATCGTCTCGTCGACCGACGGCATCCACGCCTCGATCAGGTTCTTGGCGTACGGGGCCGGGACGTCCTTGGCCGTCACCCGCTCGACGGGCGCGTCCAGGTAGTCGAAGCACTCCTGCTGGATGCGGAAGGCGACCTCGCTCGCGACGCCCCCGAACGGCTGGCTCTCGTCGACGATGACGAGCCGGTTCGTCTGCTTCACCGAGTCGATCACGGACTGGGTGTCGAACGGGCGGAGCGTGCGGGGGTCGATGACCGTCGCCTCGTAGCCCTGCTTCGCCAACTCCTCGGCCGCCTCGAGGGCCAGCCAGTAGCTCTTCGAGTGGGCCACGATCGTGAGGTCGTCGCCCTCGCGGGCGATCCGGGCCTTGCCGATCGGGAGCGTGTAGTCCTCGGCGTCCGAGACCTCGCCCTTCAGGCCGAACATGAGCTCGGACTCGAGGAACAGGACGGGGTCGTCGTCCCGGATCGCGCTCTTGAGGAGGCCCTTCGCGTCGTCCGGGTTCGAGGGCGCGACGACCTTGAGGCCGGGGACGTTCGTGTAGAACGCCTCGACCGAGTTCGAGTGCGTCGCGCCGAGCTGGCCGGCCGCCCCGTTCCCCCCGCGCATGACGATGGGGACCTTCGCCTGCCCGCCCGACATGTAGCGGACCTTGGCCGCGTTCGAGACGATCTGGTCGAAGGCCACGAACGTGAAGTTCCACGTCATGAACTCGACGATCGGGCGGAGCCCGAGCATGGCCGCCCCGATCCCCAGCCCGGTGAAGCCGGACTCCGAGATCGGCGTGTCGACGATCCGCTTCGGACCGAACCGGTCGAGCATCCCCTGGCTCACCTTGTACGCCCCGTCGTACTCGGCGACCTCCTCGCCCATGAGGAACACGCTCTCGTCGCGCTCCATCTCCTCCGTCATCGCGTCGCGGAGGGCTTCTCTAAACTGCAGCTCGGCCATGCTGTGAGTGTCAGGTGTTCAGGTGGCAAGTAGCAGGTGCGCACGTGCCACCTGCCACGTGCTCACCTGACACCGCTACGAGATAAAGGGGTAGTCGTCCTGGGCGTAGACGTCCTCGTACATCGTCGAGACGTCGGGGAGCGGCGACTGCTCGGCAAACTCGACGGCGTCGAGGACCTCCTGCTTGACCTCCTCGTCGATGGCGTCCAGCTTGTCGTTGTCCGCGAGGTCGTGGTCGACGATGTACTTCTTGGTGCGGATGATGGGGTCCTCGTCCTTCTTGGACTCCATCTCCTCCTTCGTCCGGTACTTCTGCGGGTCGGACATCGAGTGCCCGCGGTACCGGTAGGTCTGGACCTCGACGAAGATCGGCTTGGTCTGGCCGTCGGTCTCGCCGCGCGCGTCGTCGGCCAGCGCCTTGAAGGCGCCGTAGACCTCGAACAGGTCCATCCCGTCGACGATGGCGGCCGGCATCCCGTACGGGTACGCCTGCTTGTAGAGCGCGGCGTCGCCCCGGGCCCGGTCGATGGAGGTCCCCATCGCGTACTCGTTGTTCTCGACGATGAGGAGGACGGGGACGTCGTAGAGCGCGGCGAGGTTGGCGGCCTCGTGGAAGGCCCCCTGGTTGATGGCCCCGTCGCCGAAGAACGTGAGCGCGCACCCGCCCGTCTCCTGGTACTTCAGCGCGAACCCCATCCCCACGCCGACGGGGATCTGCCCGCCGACGATCCCGTGCCCGCCGTAGAAGTGCTTCGAGACGTCGAAGAAGTGCATCGACCCGCCCTTCCCGCGGCTGCACCCGTCGATCTTGCCAAACAGCTCGGCCATGCCGGCGTTCGAGCTCATCCCACGCGCGAGCGCCAGCCCGTGGTCGCGGTAGGCCGTGATGATCGGGTCGTCGTCGCGGATGCCCCACACGGCGCCCGTCGAGACGGCCTCCTGGCCGATGTAGAGGTGGAGGAACCCGGCGATCTTCTGCCGCCCGTACATCTGGGCGGCCCGCTCCTCAAAGCGGCGCTGGAGGAGCATGTTCCGGTACATCGCCAGCACGTCGTCGGCGCTCAGGCCCAGCGACTCGTGCGTGTGCCCCGACTGGCGGTAGACGCGGACCTCGGGGGCGTCGGGCTGGAACGCGGCCCCGTCGCCGCCGACCTGCTGCGCCTTCTTGGGCGCCGCCTTCTTCCGGGGAGCGGACTTCTTCTTAGCCTGGGTCGTGCCGGCCATGACGTGCGTGCGGCGAGGGGGAGGGCGGTGAACCGACGAACCGCGCCCGCGATCCGCCGCCGCCGAAAAGCTACCGCCGGTCGCCGGACGGACGCACGGCGGATGCGCCGGCGGGCCCGGGGTAGCTTGGGGAGCCTCCCGAGCCCGTCCGTGTCCGACGTCTTCCCCGCCCCCCCCGCCGCCAGCGGCTTTGGCGCCGTCGTGGTCATCCCGACGTACAACGAGGCGGGGACGGCCGCGTCTGTGGTCCGGCGCGTCCTCGCGCTCGACGGCGCATTCTGCGTGCTCGTCGTCGACGACGGCTCGCCGGACGGGACGGCCGAGGCGGTCGCGGCGGTTCAGCGTGAGCACCCGGCCCGCGTCGGGCTCCTCCGGCGGGCCGGCAAGCAAGGATTGGGGACGGCCTACCTCGACGGGTTCCGCCACGCGCTCGACGCCGGGTTCCGCTACGTCTGCGAGATGGACGCCGACTTCTCGCACAACCCGGACGACCTCGCCCGCCTCGTCGAGGCGTGCCGGCCGCCGGCCGAGGGCGGGCTCGGCGCCGACCTCGCCCTCGGGAGCCGCTACGTCGACGGGCTCCGCATCCTGAACTGGCCGCTCGGGCGGCTCGTGCTGAGCTACGGGGCCGGCGTCTACACCCGGGCCATCACGCGGCTCCCGGTCCAGGACGTGACGGCCGGGTTCAAGTGCTTCCGCCGCGAGGTGCTCGAGGCCATCGACTTCGGGCGCGTCCGGTCGAACGGGTACTCGTTCCAGATCGAGATGACGTACCGGGCGTGGCGGTTGGGCTTCCGCGTCGTCGAGGTGCCCATCGTCTTCACCGAGCGGAGCGAGGGCGAGAGCAAGATGACGAAGGGGATCGTCCGGGAGGCCGCGCGGAAGGTGTGGGAGCTCCGGCTGCTCTCGCTCGCCGGCCGGCTCTAGCGCCGGGCGCCGGCCCCGCTGGCGGCGTGCGTCGCCAGCCGGGGGCCCCGTCCGCCACCCCGAGGAATCGTCATCCTGAGGAGCGCAGCGACGACCGCGAAGCGTCGGCGCTAGCCAAGGGTCTCGACGCCGGACTCCCAGGGTGTAGGCACCGGCGCCTACGGCTGAGACACCGCGTCGAGATCGTTCGCTCCGCTCAGGATGACAGGGGGACGAGGGGGAGACGCACCGGGCTCTCCCGCTAGCGGCCGTCGCCAGCCGGACGAACCGGCCCCGGGGGGCCCGCGTAGCTTCCGCGCCCGCTCACCTCCCCCCTGCCCCTCCGATGCCCGACTACGACCACCTCACGGCCCCCACCGACGGCGAGACGATCCGCATGACCGGCGACGGCCTCGACGTCCCCGACCGGCCCGTCATTCCCTACATCGAGGGCGACGGGATCGGGCCGGACATCTGGGCCGCCGCCTCGCGCGTGTTCGACGCGGCCGTCGAGACGGCGTACGGGGGGGACCGCGAGATCGTCTGGTTCGAGGTGTTCGCAGGCGAAAAAGCCCACGACCGCTTTGGCGAGTGGTTGCCCCAGAACACGCTCGACGCCATCGACGAGCACCTCGTCGCCATCAAGGGGCCGCTCACGACGCCGGTCGGAGGCGGCATCCGCTCGCTCAACGTCGCGCTCCGCCAGCGGCTCGACCTGTACGCCTGCGTCCGCCCGGTCCGCTACTTCGAGGGCGTCCCGTCGCCGGTCAAGGAGCCCCACAAGGTGGACATGGTCATCTTCCGCGAGAACACGGAGGACATCTACGCCGGGATCGAGTTCGAGCACGGGACCGACGACGCCGAGCGGTTCAAGGCGCTCCTGAAGGAGCACTTCCCCGAGCGGTTCGAGAACGTCCGGTTCCCCGACACGGCCGGGTTCGGGATCAAGCCCGTCTCGCGCGAGGGGACGCGGCGGCTCGTCCGCGCCGCGCTCGAGTACGCCGTGGCCGACGGGCGCGACTCGGTCACGCTCGTCCACAAGGGGAACATCATGAAGTTCACCGAGGGCGCCTTCCGCGACTGGGGCTACGAGCTGGCGGGCGAGGCGTACGGGGCCGAGGAGATCGGCGGCGGCCCGTGGCGCCAGTTCACGCGCGACGGCCGGACGATCACCGTCAAGGACGTCATCGCCGACGCCTTCCTCCAGCAGATCCTGACGCGGCCCGACGAGTACGGCGTGATCGCGACGCTCAACCTCAACGGCGACTACGTCTCGGACGCGCTCGCAGCCGAGGTCGGGGGGATCGGAATCGCCCCGGGCGCCAACATCAACTACCAGACGGGCGTGGCGCTCTTCGAGGCCACGCACGGGACGGCCCCGAAGTACGCCGGCCAGGACAAGGTGAACCCGTCGTCGGTCATCCTCTCGGGCGAGATGATGCTCCGCTACCTCGGCTGGACCGAGGCCGCCGACGCCATCGTCTCGGCGATGGAGGCGACGATCCAGTCGAAGCGCGTGACGTACGACTTCCACCGCCAGATGGAGGGGGCCGAGAAGCTCAAGACGAGCGAGTTCGCCGACGCCCTCATCGGAAACCTCTGATCCAGGTGGATGGCGCAGAATTGACTGGCCTCGTCGGGACGCTGGTAGGTGTCGCTGTCTCACTCCTGTCCTTAGCTGCTGCTTACGTGTTTTACCGCGAGGGTAGCAAGCTGCAGAGCCAGGCTTCCGCTCTGCTGACGCGGATCTCAGAAAAAGCTGACTCCATCCACGGGGAGATCCATAACGTCACAAACAGAACTCTAGATGCGGCTCTCAAGACGCCAGACATCAACGAGACGATCAGGGAGATGTCCCGCCTCGTCACCTCTCTTCAAGAGACTAACTCGCCGAAGCTCATTCCCCAGGAGGTTGAGGCTGAACGACGAGACAATCAGCGTCTGATCAAAGATTTACGGGACCAAGTAGAGCAACTTTCGCATGAGCTAGAGAACACTTATGTGTATGACGACAGAGACCACATCTACTCGTCGGTTGACGCTTCCATAATTATAGCACTGACCTCAGAATCTCCGCGATATGTGACTGATCTTCAGAGAGAAGCTTCCAAAGAACTGGCCGCTACTGATGGAAGCTCCGAGTTCAGCTATCACGATCTCGTCCGAGGCAGGATATATGCCCTGTGGCGTGAGCAGGTGCTCGAAGAGACAGGCAACAACTACTATGCGCTGGCTGCCCCCGTCGCCGGCCGAGCGCCGTGACCCCGAAGCCCCCCTCGGTCAGCGTCTGCCGGATGAACGAGCTAGTGCTCCCGAACGACACCAACACGCTCGGGAACCTCATGGGCGGGCGGCTCCTCCACTTCATGGACGTCTGCGCCGCGATCGCGGCCAAGCGCCACTCGAACCGGACCTGCGTCACCGCCAGCGTCGACTCGGTCGACTTCCGGAGCGCCGTCCGGCTGGGCGAGGTCGTGGTCCTGGAGGCGACCGTCAACCGGGCGTTCACGACGTCGATGGAGGTCGGGATCGACGTCTGGGCCGAGGACACGGCGACGGGCGAGCGCCGCCGGTGCAACCGGGCGTTCTACACGTTCGTGGCCGTCGACCAGAGCGGCCGGCCGATCCCGGTCCCGGCCGTCGCGCCCGAGACCGACGCCGAACGCGCGCGCCACGAGGCGGCCGGGCGGCGGCGCGAGCTCCGCCTCGTCCTCTCCGGCCGGCTCCCCGTCGAGGAGGCCGGCGACCTGGGCGACCGGCTCCGCGAGGCGGCCGCGGCGGCGGACGTGGACGACGCCGGGGAGCCCTGAGGCGGCCGGGGCGTTCACCCCCGCCCCCCCCCGACCGCCCGATGCGTGCCGCCCTCCCACTCCTCCTCGCCCTGCTGGCGGCCGCGCCGGCCCGGGCCCAGCTCGGGATCGGCGGCCAGGTCGGCACGCCGACCGGGGTCTCGCTCGCGTTCGGGCAGGGGCCGGGGACCGTCCTCGTGGCCGCTGGGTGGGACCTCGGCGGGGACGACGGGGTCGAGGTCGAGGGCCACTACCTCCTCCGCGACCGACGCCTGGCCGGCTCGCAGACGCGCGTCCGCGTGTTCTACGGGCCCGGCGCGTTCATCGCCAGCCGGGACGACGACACCGAGGCCGGCGTGAGCTTCGGGGTCGGGCTCGCGGCCCCGCTCGTCCCCGAGCTCGAGGCGTACGGGCTGCTCTCGCCCCGCCTCCAGCTCGTCGACGAGACCGACTTCGACCTTGGGGCCGCCCTCGGCCTCCGCTTCCTCCTCTAGCCGTGACCGACGCCCCGCTCTCCCGCCCCGTCCGCGTCCTCATCGCCAAGGTCGGCCTGGACGGGCACGACCGGGGGGCGAAGGTCGTCGCCGCCGCGCTCCGCGACGCGGGGATGGAGGTGGTCTACACGGGCCTCCGCAAGACGCCCGAGGTGGTGGTGCGCGCGGCCGAGGAGGAGGACGTCGACGCCGTCGGCGTGTCGATCCTGTCGGGCGCGCACGGGACGGTCCTCCCCCGCCTCCGCGCGCTCCTGGACGCGGCCGACCTGGGCGACGTCCTCCTCGTCGCCGGCGGGACGATCCCCGACGTCGACGCCCGCGACCTCGTCGAGCGCGGCGTCGTGGACGAGGTGTTCACGCCGGGCGCCCCGCTCGCCGAGATCGCCCGGTCGCTCGCGGAGGCCGTCGCCACGCGGCGCGCGGGGGCGCCGTAGTGCTCCCCCCGCGCATCCTCGTCACAGGCGCGAACGGGCTCGTCGGCCAGGCGCTCGTCCGGGCCTGCGTGGCGTGGCCCGGGGCCGACGTGCTCGCCACGAGCCGGGGCCCG
>CAZDFV010000163.1:0-7487 GCA_964504495.1 uncultured Rhodothermales bacterium | reverse complement strand
CGACGCGGCCCACGTCCAGCGACGTCGGACCGGGCGGGAGGGCGTCGAGGGCGACCTGGGCGAGGCTCCCGGCCGCCTCCCAGACGGCCTGGACCTCGGCCGCCGTCGGGTGGCCGGTCTCGGCGATCTGGCGCGGGACGCGCTCGGCGTCCGGCCCCAGGACGAGGGCGGCGTATGCGCGCTCGCCGTCGCGGCCGCCGCGCCCGGCCTCCTGGTAGTACGCCTCCAGCGTCGGCGGGAGCGTCGTGTGGACGACGGCCCGGACGTCGGGCTTGTCGATCCCCATCCCGAACGCGCTCGTCGCCGCGATCACGCGCGTCTCCCCGCGCAGCCACCGCTCCTGGACGGCGTCGCGCCGCCCGCGGTCGAGGCCGGCGTGGTACGGCTCGGCTGAGACGCCGGCCCGGGCGAGGCGCCCGGCCCACGCCTCCGTCGCCCGGCGCGTGCCGGCGTAGACGAGGCCGGCGCCCGGGACGCGCCGGAACACCCGGAGCACCTGGGCCGACGGGTCCTGAACGTGGTGGACGCTCCAGACCAGGTTCGGCCGGTCGAACCCGCGCACGACGACCGCGGCGTCGCGCATCTCGAGCTGGTCGAGCACGTCGCGCCGGACCTCCGGCGTGGCCGTGGCCGTGACGGCGACGACCGGGGCCGGGCGCCCGTCGCCGTCGGTCAGGAGCGGGCGGGCGGCGGCGATCTGGCGGTACGCCGGCCGGAAGTCGTGGCCCCACTCGGAGATGCAGTGGGCCTCGTCGACGGCGAGCAGGCGGACGGTCAGGCGTGGGGCGCGCGCGCGGAACAGGTCGGTCTGGAGCCGCTCGGGCGTGAGGTAGAGGAGCCGGTACTTCCCGAACTCGGCGTCCGTCCACGCCTGGTCGGCCGCGCGCCGGCCCACGCCGCCGTGGAGGGCGACGGCCGGGACGCCGCGCCGGGCGAGCGCCTCGACCTGGTCGCGCATGAGGGCAACGAGCGGCGACACGACGAGGACGAGCCCGCCCCACACGACGGCCGGCACCTGGTAGACGAGCGACTTCCCGCCCCCGGTCGGGAGGACCGCCAGCGCGTCGCGGCCGGCGAGAACGGCCTCGACGGCCTCGTCCTGGCCCGGCCGGAACGCCCCGTACCCCCACACGTCGCGGAGCGCGCGGAGGGCGTCGGGCGGCGGGGAGGCGTCGGGCATCGCGGGAAGCTACCCGGTCCGCACGGGCTCCCGACCGACTGGCGGCGGCCTCCGTCAGCGGGCGGGCACGGCGGGTCTATCCTCCACCCCCCTCCGCCCCGCCCCGTGCCCCGCGTCTCCGTCGTCGTCGTCACCTGGAACGGGCGGCCGCTCCTCGAGCGGTTCCTCCCGTCCGTCCTCGCCACAGAGTACCCCGACGTCGAGGTCGTCGTGGCCGACAACGCCTCGGACGACGGGACGGCCGCGTGGTTGGCCGAGGCGCACCCCGAGGTGGTCGTCGTCCGCCACGACCGGAACCGGCTGTTCGCCGGCGGGAACAACCGCGCGGTCCCGCACGCGACCGGCGACCTCCTGTGCTTCCTCAACAACGACGTGGAGGTGCCGCGCGCGTGGCTCGGCCCGCTCGTCCGGGCGTTTGAGGACCCGTTCGTCGTGGCCGTCCAGCCCAAGCTGCTCCAGCACGGCGACCGCGGGCGGTTCGAGTACGCCGGCGCGTCCGGCGGCTTCTTGGACGCCTTCGGCTACCCGTTCACACGCGGCCGCCTGTTCGACACGCTCGAAGAGGACCGGGGCCAGTACGACGACGCCCGCGACGTCTTCTGGGCGACGGGTGCGGCCCTCGTCGTCCGGCGCGCGGCGTTCGTCGCGGCCGGCGGGTTCGACGAGGCATTCGGGATGCACATGGAGGAGATCGACCTGTGCTGGCGGATGCGGCGGGCGGGCGGGCGCGTCCGCGTGGAGCCGGCGTCGGAGGCGTACCACCTCGGCGGCGCCTCGCTCCCCCGGGGCGACGCGCGGAAGGCGTACTTCAACTACCGGAACGGGCTCGTGATGCTGGCGAAGAACCTCCCCCCCAGCGAGTTCCGCCGCGTCCTCCGGGCCCGACGTGCGCTCGACGCCGCCGCCGCCGCCCGCGCCGTCGCTGCGGGCAACCGGGCCGAGGCGGTTGCTATCCACCGCGCGTGGCGCGACGTCCGGCGCGTGCTCCCCAAGGTCCCCCGCCCCAGGCCGGACGAGGCGCCCGTGCTGCCCCCGTACCGCGGGAGCGTCGTCGCCGACTACTTCGTCCGGGGCCGGCGGCACTTCTCTGACCTCCCCGCCGAGCGGTTCCTCACCGCGTAGCGCCGGCCCGCTGGCGGGCCCCGCCGCCAGCAGCGGAGACGCACACGGGGCGCTACCCGCCGTCCGCCGGCGCCTCGGCCCGCCGCCCCGTGACCACGGCCGCGATCGCCGCCAGCACCGCGACGATGCCGACGACGGCGAGCGCCCCGGGCACCTCGTCGAACCAGAGCAGCGCCACGACGCTCGCGATCACCGGCTCGGACAGGGACAGCAGCCCGAGGAACGCCGCCGGGAGGTACCGGAGCGCGAGGTTGAACGACCCGTGGCCCATCAGCCCCGGCCCGAGCCCCATCGCGAGCGCCAGCCCCAGCGCCGGCAGCGGCAGCCCGAGCGGGACGCCGGCCGCGAGGCACACCGCCAGGCACGTGGCCGCCGCCGCCGCGTTGAGCGGGGCGAAGTACGCCAGGAACCCGGCCCGCTGACGGACGGCCCGCCCAATCAGGAGATAGACCGAGACGAGGAGCGCCGCGCCAAGCGCGAGCCCGTTCCCCAGCGCCGCGTCCGGGTACGGCCCGCCGCTGGCCCCCTCGCTCAGCCCGATGAGCGCGGCCCCGACGACGGCCGCCCCGATCGCCGCGAGCGTCCGCCGCGACGGGCGCTCCTTGAGGAAGACGGCCCCGAGCACGGCGATAAAGACCGGGCTCAGCGTCACGAGCACCGACGCGCTGGCGATGCTCGTGAGCTGGACCGACGCGATCCACGCCATGAAGTGGAGGCCGAGGACGACGCCAGCGGCCCCGATCAGGAGCCCGTCCCGGCGGCCGAGCGCCGCCACGTCGCCACGCGCGTGGAGGGCCGCCGCAGGCACGAGGAGCGCCGTCACGAAGACCGTCCGCCACGCCGCGAGCGCGAGCGCCGGCACGTCACCGGCCAGGCGGATCAGGATGGGCGAGGCCCCGATCGAGACGAGCCCGACCCCGAGCGCGGCCCAGACCGCCGGGGGCGCCCCGCCCCGCCCCGCCGACAGCACGGCCCTAGCGGATCCGGTCCATCGACCGGACGAGCTCGATGTCACGCGTCACCCGCTGCCGCGCCAGCCGGAGGAGGACGTAGGCCACGATCGGCTGGAGCGCGACGAGGTAGAGCCCGACCGGCGCCCGCGGCGCCGAGGCGTCCTCGACCACGAACAGCCCGACGAGGACGACGACGATGAGCGCGAGGTCGAGCCACATCGCCCACAGGATCGTCCGGCGCTGGAGCGGGCGGTCCTTGTAGAGCGCGACGGACACGAGCGCGACGACGGCCGTGACGACGGCGAGCCCGTAGCCGAGCCACCCCAGCCACGACAGTTCGACGGCGATCGCCTCGGCCCACCCGCCGCCGAGGGCCACGAACAGCGCTAGCAGGAGGGCGCCGACGACGAGGTACAGGGTCTGGATGCGCTGGATCATTAGAGTGTTGCGTGTTTCGTGTTACGCGTCGCGCGACCAAACTCGTGGTACGCAACACGCAACATCTCCCTACCCCACGATCTCTCGGACGCGGGCGGCGACCGTAGCCCCGAACTCGGCCGTCGAGGCCGAGCCGCCGAGGTCGGGCGTCAGCGTGGCGGGGTCGGCGTAGGTCTCGCGGAGCGCCTGGCGGACGGCCTCGGCGGCGGCGCCCTCGCCGAGGTGGCGGAGCATCATCTCGGCCGAGCGGATGAGGGCCGTCGGGTTGGCGACGCCCTGCCCGGCGATGTCGGGGGCCGACCCGTGGACGGCCTCGAACACGGCGCAGTCGTCGCCGATGTTGGCCGAGCCGGTCACGCCGAGCCCGCCGACGAGCCCGGCCATGAGGTCGGAGAGGATGTCCCCGAACATGTTCGTCGTGACGATCGCGTCGTACTCGCCCGGCCGGATGACGAGCTGCATCGCCATGTTGTCGATGATCCGGTCGTCGAAGGCGATCTCCGGGTACTCCTCCCCGATCTCCTGGCCGATCCGGAGGAACATCCCGCCGGTCTCCTTCAGGATGTTCGCCTTGTGGACGAGCGTGAGCCGCCCGCGCCCGCGCCGGCGCACGTCCTCGAACGCGAACCGGAGGATCCGCTCGGACCCCTTCCGGGTGATCCGGTTGATCGAGTCGGCGATCTGGTTCCGCTCGTCGAAGTACTCGATCCCGGCGTAGAGCCCCTCCGTGTTCTCGCGGTAGAGGAGGAGGTCGACGCCCTCGAACGGCCCGTGCGTGTTCGGGAGCGTCTCGCACGGGCGGACGTTCGCGTACAGGTCGAAGTGCTGGCGGACGCGGACGTTGACGCTCCGGAAGCCCGTCCCGAGCGGCGTCGTGAGCGGCCCCTTGAGCGCGAGCCGCGTCCGCTCGATCGAGTCGAGCGTCGGCTGGGGGAGCGGGTCGCCGGTGTCCTCGTAGGCGCCCATCCCGGCCTCCTGACGGTCCCAGTCGAACGCGACGCCGGTCGCCTCGAGCACGGCGACCGTGGCCTCGACGACCTCCGGGCCGATCCCGTCGCCGGGGATGAGAGTCGCGGGGGTAGCCATGCGTGCGTGCGTGCGGGGGAGCGAGAAGCTAGACGGACGCGGCAGGCACCCGCCGTGGAGTCCACGCTAAGGCGGGGCACGAAAAAGCCGGGGCGCCTTCCGAGGCGCCCCGGCGGAGCGGCTGGCGGACGGCGCCGCCAGTGGGGGGCGGGCGGCTACTCGGCCTCGCGGCTCGTCGAGTAGTTGACGCGGAGCGCCTCGGCCTCGCGGAGCTCCTGCTGCACGTCGTAGAGCAAGCCCGTCTCCACGTCGCGGTCCACGCGCATCGAGACGATCGTCCGGGGCTCGTCCCGGAGCCGGCTGTACATGGCCTGCCGGATGTCGGGGAGCTCACGGACGATGGCGTCGTCGAGCTGGACGGCCGGCTCGCCCAGCCCGTCCTCGAGCCGCTCCGGCCCGATGTAGACGTACTGGATCAGCCGCTTCTGGTCGATCTTCTCGATGGCCTCGGCCTGCGGGATCGACACGTTGACGAGCAGCTCCGTCTCCCGGAGCACGGTCGTCACCATGAAGAAGATGAGGAGCATGAAGATGATGTCCGGCAGCGAGGCCGTCGGGATCTCCTGCTTCGTGTTCGCGCTCTTCTTCTTGAAGTGGACGGACATGGGGGGCGGGTTACGCTAGGGGGCGGGGGTCGGGCGCTGGCGGCCGCCGCCAGCGCCGGGCCGGGTCAGTCGGGGTCCGGCTCGGCGAGCGAGATCTTGAGCGGGTACCGGTCCGCGATCACGTCCTCCTCCTCCTCGCCCAACCGCGACTGGTACGTCAGGTAGTCCGTGCCGAACTCCGACCGGGCCGCCTCGTCGCGGACCTCGTTGTAGGCCGACTTGATCTCGTCGAGGACGGCGATGTAGTTCTCGTACGAGAGCCCCCGCTTGGTCTTGAACGACGTGACCGCCTTGTCGGGGCTGATCGAGAACTGGGGCTCGCGGCCCATGTTCGTGACGTGCCGCTTGACGATGTTCCGGATGGCCGCGATGTTGGTCACCTCGTTGTCGACGAGGACCTGGCCGTCGGCGTTGACGAGGACGTTGAGGAGGTTCCGCTGGTTGATGTCCGGCGGCTCGACCTGCTCGTCCAGCTTCGGGGGGAGCTGCATGTAGATCCCCTTGTCGGCGTCGATCGTCGTGGTGACGAGGAAGAAGATGAGCAGGAGGAACGCGATGTCCGCCATCGACGACGACGGGATCTCGGCCTCACGCTGTTTCCGGGGCTTCAGGAGCGGCATGGCGGGGAGGGTCGGGGCAGGAGGAACGGGCGCGCCGGGCGCGTCCGTGCCGGCCTAGGTGAACAAGCTCTTGGCGCCCGAGACGACGAGGGCGACGAAGCCGGAGAGCGCCGTGAACACGGCGGCCATCACGAACGCCGACGTCCAGCTCTGGCTCACGGCGTAGGCGACGAGGAGGATGAGGACCGGGAGGAGCAGGGCCGCGATGCCCATCTTGCTCTCGTCGCGGAACCGGTGGGACCCGTGGATCACCCCGAACACGACCATCATCAGCAGCGAGACGCCGATGAGGATGAGGGAGACCCAGATCAGAATGGTTGCGAAGTCCATCGGTAGAGGGGGCGCTCCGGGGCCGGCTCGCGGCCGGCCCCGGGCGGGGTTGGTTTAGGTGAGGTCGACCTTGGTCACGTCGTCGCCGGTCCCGAGCTCGCCCGAGGGCGGGGGGAGCGTCCGCCCGGTCGTGCGGGCGCCGATGGCCGGCCGGCCCACGCTCATCATGGCGAGCGAGTCGATGAGCTCGACGGAGGCCTCCTCCATGTCCGCCGTGATCCGGTCGATCTTGGACACGCAGTAGTTGTAGAACACCTGGAGGATGATGGCCGAGATGAGCCCGAAGACCGTCGTCAGGAGGGCGATCTTGATGCCGCCGGCCACGAGCGACGGCGAGATGTCGCCGGCGGCCTCGATGGCGTCGAACGCCTCGACCATCCCGACGACGGTCCCGAGGAACCCGAACATCGGGGCCAGCGAGATGAAGAGGGAGAGCCAGACGAGCCCGCGCTCGAGGAAGCTCATCTCGATCGAGCCGTAGGAGACGACGGCCTTCTCGACCGCGTCCATCCCCTCGTCGTAGCGCGTGAGGCCGGCCTGGACGACCGAGGCGACCGGCCCGCGCGTGTTGGCGCAGACGTCCTCGGCGGCCGAGACGCCGTCGTTGTCGAGGGCCTCCTTCACGCGCGTCAGGAACTTCTGGGCGTTGATGTCGGCCCGGTTGAGCGAGAGGATCCGCTCGAAGGCGATGGCGAGCCCGATGATCAGCGTGATGAGGACGGGCCACATGAAGTTGCCGCCCTCGTTGAACCGGAAGATCAGCTCGTTGGCGAAGTTGTCGGAGGCGGCCTCCTGCATCAGGAGGAGTGCGGGGAGCGTCATGGGTGGACCCGGCGGGATGGGGTGAGGGTGGGGAGCCCGGAGGGGCGGAGCGCGCGCGACGGGCGGCGCCGGACGGTGGGGGCCCAATATCCCCACGGCCGTCGGGAATGTCAACGTAGCGCGAAGGGGCAGGCAAAGCCTGCGCTCGGCCCGTGCCTCCGACAGACACGGCGGCCGGGCCCGAGTTGCCGGCCTGTCAAAAAAAACGGCGGCCGGCGGAGCGCGTCCGCCAGCCGCCGGAGCGGTGGGCCGGGGGCCTCGAGCTAGTACTCGAGGGCTAGGCCCCGTCACGTAAGTGAGCTAGCTTCACGGCCCACTCCGCTACACCGCC
>CAZDFV010000162.1:6774-7520 GCA_964504495.1 uncultured Rhodothermales bacterium | reverse complement strand
CGGACGAGGCGGACGGCGGCGAGCGCGAAGGCGTGGAGCCCCAGAGCCGCCAGCAGCGCCGCCGCCGCGGCGTAGCCGGCGACGGCGAGCGTCGCGAGCGCGTCGAGGACCGGCCCGAGCGCCGGGCTCACCAGTCCGAGGTCGCCGCGGTAAAGGCGTCGCGGGCCACCTGCTCGAGCGCCGAGGCCGCCGCATCGGCCTCGCCCTGGAGCCCCTCCGACGGGGCGAAGTCCTCGGCCGCCTGGAACGACCGGTCCAGGAGCACCCCGTCCTCGACCCGGTCGCGCACGACGACGCGGACCGAGACGCTCACGCGGTTCAGCGCCGCCACGTCCTCGTCGGTCACGGCGGCCGGGGCCACGGCGTACCGCTCGATGGTGGCCTGGACCACGGCGTCGGCCTCGGCCTCGTCGCTCTCGAGCGCGAGCCGCGAGCGGTCGGCGAACCGGTCGACGAGGGCGTCGGTGAGGAGCTGGTCGAGCCCCGGCGGCCCGCCCGTCGCCCGGTCCTCGGCGAGCGGGACGGCGACGGTCTGGAGGTGGGCCGGGACCGAGGCCCCCGAGAACGAGTAGAGCCCGCAGGCCGGGAGCAGGAGCAGGGCGACGAGCGCCGCCGCCACCCGCCCCGCTGGCGACCGCCGCCAGCGGACCGCGGCGGAGCGCCGAGTCCGGCGCGGCGACCGCGGAAGAGTCCTCCCCCTGTCCAGGGGGAGCCCCCCTCCACCTGCGCGGGGGCGGGCTCCGGGG
>CAZDFV010000162.1:0-6764 GCA_964504495.1 uncultured Rhodothermales bacterium | reverse complement strand
GCCGCCTGGGCGGCCCCGCGACGGGCCGGCGGGGGGGGGCGGGCCCGGGGGGGGGGGGAGGCCGAGCGGAGCGCAGGGCGTGACGCGATGACCGGCCGGCCCGCCGGCGGAGGCGTGTCACCCGCCCGGCGAGTCCGGCCCGCTGGCGGACGCCGCCCGCCGTCCCGCCGCGGGTCCCGTCCGCCGAGCCCCGGTCGCCGGTCGCCCCTAGACATCCTCGTCCTTGATCTTCCGGTAGAGCGTCCGCTCGGAGATCCCCAGCGCCTCGGCCGTCTGGCGGCGGTTCCCGTCGAACCGGCGGAGCGCCTCGCGGATCAGCGCGGACTCCGCCTCGTCCATGGTCGGGAGCGGGAGGCCCTCGGCGAGCGCGGCCTCGAGGCTCTCCGGCGGGCCGCCCACGTGCGCCGGCCGCTCGGCCCCGTCGCCGAGCCCGTCGTAGCCGCCGGGCCCGTCGGCGTCCTCGACCTCGAAGAGCGCGTCGGCCGCCTCGAACGGGCCGGGCCCCTCGGGCGGCTCGTAGGCCACCTCGTGCTCGTCGAGCCCGGGCCCGGCGTCGAAGGGGGAGAGGTCGCCCGCGACGAGCGCGCCCTCCCCCCCCGACAGCCGCTGGAGCCACGCCCGGACCTCGCGGACCTCGGCCCGGAGCTCGAGGAGCGCCCGGTAGACCAACTCCCGCTCGCGGTCCGCGTCGTCGGCCGGGGCCGGCCGCCGGGCAAGGGCCAGCCCGGACCCCGCCGAGACGCCGCGGAGGTGCGGGCGGAGGGCCTCGGCCGGGATCGGGTTCTGGCGCCCGAGGACCACGGCCTGCTCCGCCACGTTCCGCAGCTCGCGGACGTTCCCGGGCCAGTTGTACCGCCGGAGGAGGTCGGCGGCCTCGGGCGAGAGTCGGAGGAACGGGGCGTCGTACTGGCGGGCCGACCGGGCGAGGAACGCCTCGAACAGCGGGACGACGTCCTCGCGGCGCTCCCGGAGCGGCGGGATCCGCAGGACGACCGTGCTCAGCCGGTAGTAGAGGTCCTCCCGGAACCGCCCGGCCCGGACCTCGGCCGCGAGGTCCTTGTTCGTCGCCGCGATCACGCGGACGTCGGTCTGGAGCATCGCGCTCCCGCCGACGCGCGTGAACTGCCCGCTCTCGAGCACCCGGAGCAGGCGGACCTGGGCCGCCAGCGGCATCTCGCCGATCTCGTCGAGGAACAGCGTCCCCCCGTCGGCCTCCTCGAAAAACCCCGTCCGCCGCTCGACGGCCCCGGTGTAGGCCCCCTTCTCGGCCCCGAACAGCTCGCTCTCGATCAGCCCCTCCGGGATCGCCCCGCAGTTGACGACGACGAACGGCCGGTGCCGCCGGCCCGAGAGCCCGTGGATGGCCGTCGCCACGAGCTCCTTGCCCACGCCCGACTCGCCCTCCAGGAGGACGGTGATGTCGGGCGGGGCCACCTGCCGGACCCGCTCGAGCACGCGCCGGAGGGCCGGGCTGTCGCCGAGGATGTTGAACCGTTCCTGGAGGGCCTGCCGGTCCATGCGGAGCGTTGAGAGGGGCCGCCAAGATAGCCCGGCCGGGGTCGGGCCCTACCCGACGTCGCGGGGGAGGAGCACGCGGCGCGTCGCCCGGAAGCGGCCGCCGAACCGGTCGAGACCGTCGCCCCGGAGCCGGTCGGCGTGCTCGTCGAAGTAGGTCTGGAGCGCCGCGCGGCTCTCGACCCGGTACTGCACGCACCACCGGACCGCACCGCCCGGCTGGCGGTCGTCGTCCTCGACCGCCCACCACTCGGCCGAGACGAAGCCTGGGACGGCCAGGACCTCACCGACGTGGGGCGCCAGCCACGCGGCGTACGCCTCCGCGACCGCGGCGTCGACCTCCAGGTTCACCTCGTAGACCACCATGCTCGGAACCTACGGACGCCCCCGTCCTACCTTGCCTCGCGCCCGCCCGCCGCTGCCATGCCCGCCACGCTCACGCCCGTCTCGCTCCGCCTCACGCCGGAGGAGTATCTCGACTGGGAGGAGACCCAGGAGGAAAAGCACGAGTACGTCCACGGAGAGGTATCCCCTGCGTCTGGAGCGACCCGCACCCACATCGACATCGCCCTCAACCTCGCCGTTGCCCTTCGGCTCGCCTTCCGCGGCACCGAGTGCTCCGCGTTCACGAGCGACATGCGGGTCCAGGTCGAGCCGGGCGGGCGCTACACCTACCCGGACCTCTCAGCCGCCTGCGGCGAGGCCGCGTTCCTGACCCCGAGGGAGACGACGCTGACGAACCCGGCGCTCGTCGTCGAGTTGCCCCTCGATCAAAGCGAGGCGAACGGTCTGGGCGTCAAGCTGGCGGCCTACCGTGGCGTCCCGTCCGTCCGCGAGATCGTGCTCGTGCGCCAGGACCGGCGGGCGGCCGAGGTCTACCGCTGCGAGGGCGCCGGCCGGTGGTCCATCGAGGAGGTCGGCCCGGACGGGGCGCTGGCGCTGGCCTCCGTCAGCGCAGAGGTCTCGATGGGCGACGTCTACGAGGGGACGGGTCTCTAGGCCGGCGGGGCGCCGACCGGACCTGCGGCGCCGCCCCGGCCGTAGGAGCGCCCATGCTCCGACGCTCCCTAACCGCCCTCCCGCTCCTCGTCGCGCTGGCGGCGGGCGCCGCCAGCGCCCAGGACGCCCCGTTCTCCTCGACCCTCCCGCTCGTCCTGATCGAGACGGACGGCCGCCCGATCCCCGACGAGCCGAAGGTGATGGCCCGGATGCGCGTCATCGACAACGGGCCGGACGCGCGAAACGCCGTGGGCGACTCGGCCGCGTACGACGGACACGTCGGGATCGAGCTCCGGGGGTCGTCGTCGTCGCGGTTCCCCAAGAAGCAGTACGCCGTCGAGACCCGGCACGCGGACGGGAGCAACCGGAACGTGGCGCTCCTCGGGCTCCCGGAGGAGAACGACTGGGTCCTCCACGCGCCGTACTCGGACAAGTCGCTCGTGCGGAACGCGCTGGCCTTCCACCTCGGCCGCGCGACGGGCCGCTACGCCTCACGCGCCCGGTTCTGCGAGGTCGTCCTCGACGGCGACTACCGGGGCGTCTACGTCCTCCTGGAGAAGATCAAGGACGACGGCGACCGCGTGGACCTCGCCGACGCCGACAGCCTGGGCGGCGGCTACATCGCCAAGCTCGACAAGCGGACCGGGAGCGGAGACGGGACGTGGCCCTCGCGCGACCCGGTGACGGGCCAGTCCGTCCGGTACCAGTTCCACGACCCCGAGACCGACGAGCTGACCGCGGCGCAGCGCGACGAGATCGAGGCGTCGTTCGACGCGATGGAGGCGGCCACGGCCGACCCCGCCGCCGACCTCTCGGCCCACCTCGACCTCGGCGCGCTCGTCGACTACGTCCTCGTCAGCGAGGTCACGAAAAACGTCGACGCCTACCGGATCAGCGTCTACTTCCACCGGCCGGCGGCGGGCGCGCCGATCCACATGGGCCCGCTGTGGGACTACAACCTCGCCTTCGGCAACGCCGACTACGGGGCCGCCGACCATACGGAGGGGTTCCAGTACGCCACCCCGTACACGAGCGAGACCTACCCGATCCCGTCCTGGCTCTCCCGCGTGGTCGAGAGCGACGGGTTCCAGGCCCGGGCACGGGCGCGGTGGGCCGAGCTCCGGCGTGGCCCGTTCGCCACCGACTCGCTGGCGGCGTGGCTCGACGCAACAACGGCGCGGCTGGACGAGGCGCAGGCCCGGAACTTCGAGCGGTGGCCGGTCCTGGACGAGGACGTGTGGCCGAACGCCCACGTCGGCGGCAGCTACGCAGCCGAGGTCGCGTACCTCGACGAGTGGCTCCGGGAGCGGCTCGCGTGGCTCGACGAGCAGTGGCTGGCGGACGCAGTGGCCGGGGCGTCGGCAGAATCGGCCGAGTAGGCGCCGGGCTACGCCGCGGCAGACTGGCGGCGGGCGCCCGCCAGCGGGGCGTCGGCCAGCGTCGTCCGGCGGACGAACCGGCCCAGCAGCGTCGCGCTCGTGCAGTCCTCGACGCGGACGACGGCGTAGTCGCCCGGCCCGAGGCCGGCGGCCCGGTCGAACACGACCATGTGGTTCGTGTCGGTCCGCCCCCGCAACTGCTCCTCGCTCCGCTTCGACGTGCCCTCGACGAGCACGACCTCGTCACGCCCGACCCGCTGGGTGTGGCTGGCGAGCGCGTGCTCACGCTGGAGGTCCACGATCTCGGTCAGCCGGGCCTTCTTGACCGCGTCCGGCACGTCGTCGGCGTACTTCCGGGCAGCGTAGGTGTCGGGCCGCTCGGAGTAGGCGAACGTGAAGGCGTGGTCGTAGCGGACGGCCCGCATGAGCGAGAGCGTGTCGGCGTGCTCGGCGTCGGTCTCACCGCAGAACCCGGCGATGATGTCCGTCGAGAACGCGACGCCCGGGACGATGGACCGGGCCCGGTCGACGAGCGCGAGGTACTCGTCGCGCGTGTACGTCCGCCGCATCCGCTTCAGCACCTCGGTGTTCCCGTGCTGGACGGGCAGGTGGATAAAGTCGCAGACCGTCGGGCGCTCGCGGTGGACGTGGAGGAGCGCGTCGGAGCAGTCCTTCGGGTGGCTCGTCGAGTACCGGATGCGGAGCTCCGGCGAGACGAGCGAGATCCGGTACAACAGCTCGGCAAAGTCGACGGCCGAGCCGCCGTGCTCGACGCGGTACGAGTTCACGTTCTGCCCGAGGACCGTCACCTCCTTGTACCCCGCGTCGACGAGCTGGCCGACCTCGCTGAGGATGCTCGTCACCGGCCGGCTCCGCTCGCGCCCGCGCGTGAACGGCACGACGCAGAAGGCGCACATGTTGTCGCACCCCCGCATGATCGAGACGAACGCGCTGACGCCGTTCGAGTCGTAGCGGACGGGCGCGACGTCGGCGTAGGTCTCCTCGCGCGAGAGCTGGACGTTGACGGCGGCCTGGCCCGTCTCGCGGCTCTCGGCGAGCAGCCGCGGGAGGTCGCGGTAGGCGTCCGGCCCGACGACGAGGTCGACGAGCCGCTCCTGCTCCAGGAGCTTCGCCCGCAGGCGCTCGGCCATGCACCCGAGCACGCCGATCTGGACGTCCCGCCCCCGCTCCCGCTCGCGCTCTTTCCGGGCCCGGACGTGCGTGAGCCGCCCGCGCACCCGGTCCTCCGCCTTCTCCCGGATCGCGCACGTGTTGATGAGGACGACGTCGGCCTCGCCCTCGGCCTCCGCCAGCGCGTAGCCCTCGGCCCCGAGGATCGAGGCGACGAGCTCGGAGTCGGCCACGTTCATCTGGCACCCGTACGTCTCGATGTAGACGCTCCGGCCGTTGCTCCCGGGGCGGGGGGCGACGGCGCGCGGCCGGTCGGCCCCGCGCACGTCGGGCGCGGACGAGACGGGGGCGAGGGCGTCCTCCTGGAGGACGTCGAGGTCGGCGATGGGCTGCATCTCGGGCACCTGCTTTGGCGCGCAAGCTACGCCGGGCCTCTGCGCGTCCCGGTGGAGGCTTCGGTGGAGACGTCCCGGGAGACGTCCCGCACAAAAGCGCCGCCCCGGCCGGCCTTACGGGGCCAGCGGGGCGGCGGAGAGTCGAGCGGTCGGGGGGGACGGGACCCGGCGGACCGGGCGGGGCGGCTTCGGAGGGGAAGCCAGAGGGGCCTGCTCGACGGGCGGGGTCGGCTTACGGGCCGACCGGAGTCCGAACGGGGTTAGAACAGGGCGAGGCTGAGGAGGGCGGCCGAGACGGCGCCGAGCCGCACGAGGAGGGCCGAGGGGCTGGCGAGGCGTCTGGCGGGGAGCGGGGCGGTCATGGGACCGGGGCGGGGAGGGGCGCCCTCGCCCTAGCAGCCGGCGTGCCAGCGCCCCGCCTCTGCCGTTTTGAACGACCGCTATGCGGAGCCTGGCGGGGAGCCCTCAGGCCCCTCTCGGGAGTTCCCCCTAGAGCCGTCTGCCGTTCCGTCTAGCCCGCCGCCGCGAGCCCTGCCGACCCGTCTGCCCGGGCCGCGCGGAGCACGTACTTCCCCACGAGGTCGAACTCGAGGTTGACGGCCCGGCCCGGCCTCCAGTCGCGGGCCGTCGTTTTCTCCCACGTGTGGGGGATGACGGCTACGGCGAACGTCCCGGCCGGCTCGTCCAGGCGCGCCACGGTCAGCGAGACGCCGTCGACCGTGACCGACCCGGCCGGGATCAGGTTCGGCGCGAAGGGGGTGGGGTAGCGGACGCGGACGAGGTGGGAGTCGGCGAGGGCGTCGACGGCCTCGACCGTGCCCGTGGCGTCGACGTGGCCCTGGACGAGGTGGCCGTCGAGCCGGGCCGGGAGGCGGAGCGCGCGCTCGAGGTTCACGCCGTCGCCCGGGGAGCGGTCGCCGAGGGCCGTCTTGGCGAGCGTCTCCTCGACGGCGACGGCCTCGAACGCGCCCCCGTCCTGGGCGACGACCGTGAGGCACGCTCCGTCGACGGCCACGCTCTCGTCGACCCGGAGGCCGCTCGCGAACGAGCAGGCGATGCGGAGGCGCCGCCCGCCTGCCAGCGGCTCGACGGCCCCGACCTGGCCGACCTCCTCGATGATTCCGGTGAACATGGGCGCCGCGCTGTGCCCCTCAGTCTACTCGTCGCGGGCCGGCAGGGGGCGGGAAGCCTCGGTGTAGTCGGCAGCGCAGTCGGCAGCGCAGTCGGCAGCGCAGTCGGCGGCACACCGCCCGCCGTCCAGTCCGCTCCTGCTCCAACCCGCGCGCCCGCGCCCGCGCGCAGGGCCCCGCAGGCTCCGCCGCCGGACGGCCGGCGGCTCGGTCGG
>CAZDFV010000161.1:0-7526 GCA_964504495.1 uncultured Rhodothermales bacterium | reverse complement strand
GCGCGCGCGGCCGAGGGGTCGGGCGCCGAGGCCTGGGTGACGGGCGCGTCCGCGTCGGGGACGCCCCCGCCCGCGGCGACGGCCGGCTCGGAGGCGTCCCCGCCGCAAGCGGCCAGTGCGAGGGCAGCGGACAGGAGGAGCAGTCGGGTCATGTGTGGTGGAATGTGTGTCGCCCCCTCCAACGGGCCGCAGGCCGGCCGGTTCGGGCGATCCGGTGAAGCTCCGGGCGCGCCCCACGGCAACCGCCGCGCCGCTGGCGGGTTCGACGGGCCGCACCGCCCCCGCCCCCATGCACCCCGACCAGCACACCCCCGACGACCACCGGACGCAGGCCCCCGACAGCGCCGAGAAGACCGGCGCCCCCCGCGCCCCCGAGCTCAGCCAGCAGGCCGAGGTCGACACCACCAGCGAGGGCGCACCGGCCGCCACCGAGGTCGAGGACGGCGCCCGCGTGGCCGAGGCCGGGCACGGCTACGTCGGCCGCCAGATGGCCGACCGGCTCAAGTCCGGCCCCCGCGTCGAGGACCGCGACGAGGCCGTCGACGAGGACCCGACGACGCCGGCCGACGACTAGGGGCCGGTCGGGACGGACAGTCGGGACGGGCGCCCTATGTTGGGGCCGAACCCGCCGCCGCCGCCATGCCCACCCCTGTCGCCGCCATCCTCAAGCAGAAGGGGGACTGGGTCGTGACCATCGACCCGGACGCCACGGTCTTTACCACGATCGGCCGGATGGTCGACCAGAACGTCGGGGCCGTCGTCGTGACCGAGCGCGGGGAGGTCCGGGGGATCTTTACCGAGCGCGACTACCTCCGCCGGATCGCGCTCCAGGGCCGGACCTCGCGCGAGACGCGGGTGTCGGAGGTGATGACGTCGGACCTCGTCACCGTCGAGCCGGACACCGAGGTCGAGGAGTGCCTGTCGATCATGACCGAGCGGAAGATCCGCCACCTCCCCGTCCTCCGCGGCGGCCACCTCGCCGGCATCGTCTCGATCGGCGACTGCGTCCGCGTCCGGCTCGACGAGGCGACCGAGCACGCCGAGGGGCTCCAGCGGTTCGTCTCGGGCGACTACCCCGGATAAGGCTCCGGCCGACCCGGCGCCCGCTGGCGGAGGCCGTCGCCAGCCGGGCGACGGCCCCGACCTACGCCTCCGTCCGGCCGCTCTCGATGAGCTCGCGGGCGCTCTGGAGCGCCGCCTCGCTCACGTCCGTCCCGCCGAGGAGCGTGGCGATGGCCTCCGCGCGCTCGGCCTCGTCGAGACGGCGGATGTGGGTCCGCGTCCGGCCGTCCTCGATCGTCTTTTCCACCTCGAAGTGGACGTCCCCGAGCGACGCGATCTGCGGGAGGTGCGTGATGGCGATGATCTGGTGGAACTGGGCCAGCCGGTGCATCGACTCGCCCGCGCGCCGGGCGATGGGCCCTGAGATCCCCGTGTCGATCTCGTCGAACACCAAGATCGGGAGCCGCTCGGACTTCGCGAGCACGGCCTTGAGGGCGAGCATGATCCGCGAGACCTCGCCCCCGCTGGCGACGCGCGCGAGCGCCTTCGGCTCCTCGCCGAGGTTGGCCGAGAGGTTGAACTCGACGAGGTCGGCCCCGGCCGGGAACGCCGTCACGCGGCGCCGGCGGCGGCCGTCGGGGAACGAGACCCACCCGGCCGGGTCGTCCTGGAGCCCGAACCGGACCTCGAACCGGGCGTGCGGCATCCCGAGCGTCGCCAGCTCGACGGCAATCGCCTCCTCGATCCGCTGGGCCACCTCGTGGCGCTTCTGGCTGAGCCGGTAGGCCGCCTTTGAGAGCCCCTCCTGGGCGTCCGCGATCTGGCCGTCGAGCCGGGCGATGGCCCCCTCGAAGTCCTTGGCGAGCGCGTACGTCTGCCCGATCTCGTCGCGGTAGGCGAGGACGGCCTCGACGGTCCCCCCGTACTTCCGCTCGAGGGTGTCGATCTCCTGCATCCGCTCGCGGATCTCGTCGAGGCGCTCCGGGTTGAACTCGATCTCGGCGTTGTAGCCCTGGAGGAACTGCGTGGCCTCCTTCAGCGCGATCTCGGCCGAGCGGACGTCGGCGAGCGTGTCGTCGAACGTGGCGTCGATCCGCGCGAGGTCCTGGAGCCCGTTGCGGACGAGGACGAGCCGGTCGTAGAGGGCGTCGTCGGCCTCCGAGATCTGGGCGTAGAGGTCGGCGGTCGCCTCGTAGAGCCGCTCGGCGTTCTCGAGGATGCGGCGCTCGGCCTCCAGGTCGTCGGCCTCGCCGGGCTGGAGCGCGGCCTGGTCGATCTCCTCGATTTGGAAGGCGTAGAGCTCCTTCTGCTTCCGCAACTCGGCCTCGCGGCGGACGAGGTCGGCCCGTTCGCGCGCGAGCCGGGCCGCCTCGCGGTACGCCCGCCGGTAGGTCTCGACGAGCCCGCCGAGCCCGCCGAAGTTGTCCAAGAGCTCGACGTGCGTCTCGGTCCGCAAGAGCGACTGGTGCTCGTGCTGGCCGTGGAGGTCGATCGTGTTGCTCGCCACCTCGCGGAGCACGTCGAGCGTGGCCGGCGTGTCGTTGATGAACGCGCGCGACCCGCGCGCCGAGACCTCGCGGCGGACGACGAGGTTGCCGCCCTCCGACGGCTCGATCTCGTGCTCCGCCAGCAGGGCGGGCAGCCGGCCCTCGTCGGCGTTGTCGAAGACGCCCTCGACGACGGCCTTCTTGGCCCCAGTCCGGAGCGCCTCCGTGCTCGCGCGGTCGCCCAGGAGGAGCTTGAGCGCGCCCAGCAGGATCGACTTCCCCGCGCCCGTCTCGCCCGTGATGATGTTGAGCCCGCTGTCGAACTCGACCTCGAGCTCCTCGATGAGGGCGTAGTCGCGGATGTAGAGGCTGCGGAGCACGGCCGCGGGGGGCTGGCGGGACGAACGAGCGGAGGGTACGCCGAGCGGGCCCTCTTGTCATCCCGAGCGTCCGTGAAAGGTCCCGGCCCCCGGAGCGAGAGCCGTCAGCTCCCGGAACGCGGCACCCGCGCCCTGCCGCGTGAGCCGCCGCTCTCGGATTTTTCGGTAGGGAGGGTACAGGCTCCCCGACCGTCTCCATGCATCGCCAGTCCCTCGCCCCCCTCGGCCTGCTGGCGGCGCTCGTCGCCAGCGGGCCGGTCGTTGCCCAGACCGCCACCGACAGCGTCCGCGTCACCCGTTCGGTGGCCACCTGGAGCCTCGACAACGGCACCTGCGCCGCCGGCGTCATCGGCACCTGGCCCGACGCCGCCGCCCGCGTCCTCGACACCGAGACGTCTTACGACACCTACCGCCTCGTCGTCGTGGACGGATCGTTCATCCCCCGCGGCAACGGCGAGATCGTCCCCGCCAACGGCTTCTACGACGAGGTCCCCGCCGGCCACTACGGCCACGACCCCCGCCTCCCCGGCGGCTCCGTCCCGTGCGACGAGCGCTTCGGCGAGTTGATCGCCGCGGCCAACGCCCGCGTCGCCACCGGCGCGACGTTCCTCCTCAACGGCGCGAGCTACACCATGGGCGAGTGGTACGCCACCTACAGCGTCCCCGACGGCACGCCGGTCGCCGAGTTCGTCTGGGAGCAGACCGGGGGCCTCACGGTGTCCTTCGACGGCAGCTTCGAGCGCGAGCTCTCGCGCGAGGTCACCGCCGAGGGCCCCGTGCCGGTGGTGGACTACGAGTGGGACTTCGGCGACGGCAGCGCGGGGTTCGGCGCCACGCCGGAGCACACCTATGACGAGCCCGGCACCTACACGGTCGCGCTGACGGTCACCGACGACGACGGCGAGACCAACACGGCGACCTACGAGGTGGACGTGGCCGGGGCCATCCTCGCCTACCGCGTGGTTGCGCCCGAGGAGGTCGCCCCAAAAGACACCCTCCGCCTTGAGATCCAGGTGACGAACGAGGGGACCGTGGACGCCGCCGACGTGACGGTCCAACGCGACTTGGTCTTCGTGCCGACCTACCCGACCAACCCGCAGGGCTTCCGGCGCAACGCGCAGGCGAGTGCGCCGCTCTTGGGCACGGGCGACACGACGGTGACGTCGGGCCTCGCCGTCGGGGCGACGCTCCGCATTCAGCAGGCCTACGTGATCGAGCAGGCGGCCTTCGTGAACGAGGCGAGGGTGATCACGAAGGTGCCGGTGGACTGGGAGGCGCAGGTGGTGGCGATCAGCGGGGAGGACGTCGAGGGGCGCGCTGCGAAGACGGGAGACGCCTGTGCCGACGGCGGGTGCGACAACGTGACCCGGATCGAGTCACCAGCGCTCGACCTCGCCGTTCAGACGACGACCACCCTGGGCACGGAGCCCGTACCCACCTCCACGGTGTTCTCCGGCCTCGTAGTCGGCCCACGGCCGGTCCTAGACGGCGTAACCGTGAGCCACCGGATCCGCTCCGGAGGGGAGTCTCGCTGTCGAACGGGGTGCATCGACTTCGAGGCGGCGGCCACTGACCCCGAAACGGGCGACCCGGCCGTCGGCGTCCGATTGGACGTGAGGCACCCCGCCATTGCCGGGCCGGGCGTCGTGACGCCGGCCCAGGGCGGCGGCTTCCTCTGCGAGCGGGGGTCGGCTTCTCCCGTGTGCGGCCAGTCGATCACCCTCACGACCGACGAAGACGGCCTTATCAAAGGCAGCCTGTCCGTCCCGGGCGTCATCAGCACGACGCCCGTGGACCTGACGGCCGCCGTCAGCCCGAGCGAGAACTTTGTGGGGAAGGCCACTCACACGATCACGATCGAGCCGAACCCGGTCTATGCCAACCCGATCCCGGTCGACGCCCAGCAGGCCGAGGACCTCGGTTCGGCCGCGGCCATCCAGGCCGGGTTCCAACGTTTCGACCTGCTGAACAAGCTGTGCACCGGTATCAAGAAGGCGTTCGACGTCAACAACAGGAAGTTCTTCGTCTTCAACCACTCGTTGTCCCCCGCCTTCCTGGACAAGGTGTGCAAGAACGTGAACGAGTTGACGCTCGGGCAACTCGTGCAGGCCGCGCAACAGGCGGCCCAGATGCCCCAAATGGCGTGGCTCTTTGAGTCGGCCCAGATCCCGGACAACGGGCTCGCGACGACGTCGGCCATCCCGCTCGGCGTGACGTCGCAGTTCGTCGACGAGATCAGCAGGGCGCTCCAGGGCCGCCTCGACGACGACGGGGAGATGCAGCCGGGTGCGGCCCCCTTCCAGTTGTTCGAGGTGTCATATCTGGGGCGGAACGCCGTCGAACAGAACGCCCTCTACTTCTCCCTCTGGGATCACCGGGCACTCGTAACGAAAGACTACGACGCCGGCCTCTGGCTCCTGGAGCGGTACGAGACCAGCGTCCTCCCCCCGACAGAGCTGGGCAGCCCGGCCCCGCCGGGCGGGACGACGATCTCGGTCGGTACCGGGGCCTCCCCCGAGGGGGCTCCGCCGGCCACCCTCCTCGCCCGCCAGCGCGTCCAAACGTTCGGCGCCGACACGCTCCGGGTGAACGACCTCGTCGTCCTCTCGCCCGACGACCCTGAGCGGGCCGAGGTCGTCCGGCTCATGGCCGTCTCCGGCAGCCCCGAGTCTGGGCAGACGGCCGAGCTGGCGTCGCCGCTCGTCTACGGCCACCCCGCCGGAAGTGCCCTCCGCGTGATTGGGTCGGGGGAGGCCGTCCCGCCCCCGCCGTACCTCGTCACTCCGACCGACACCGTGGGCACCACCGACAACGTCCGCCTCGCCTGGGCCCTGCTCCAGCCCGTCGCCGAGGTCGACGTCGAGCTCGCTCGGGACGCCGCCTTCGCAGACGTGGTGGTGTCGGAGACGCTCGCAGGCGCCGAGGTCCTCGACGGCGCCCTCACCGTCGGCGTGAGCGAGGCGGGCCTCTCGACAGAGACGCCCTACTACTGGCGGGCCCGGGTGCGCGACCGCGCCGGCGAGAGCGCGTGGAGTGACACGACGCGGTTCGTGCTCTCCATGACGGGGACCGCTGTCGAGGACGCTCCTTCCGGGTCTCCAGAGGTACTCTCACTCGCGGCCTACCCCAACCCCGCCGCACAGACCGTCCGGCTGAGGGTCGGCGTCCCCGCGGCCGGCCCGCTCCGCGTGACGCTCTACGACGCGCTCGGACGCCAGATGGTCGTCGTGGCAGACGCGCGGCGACCGGCCGGGCGCCACGAGGTCGCTGTCCAGGTCTCGGGCCTCCCCTCCGGCGTCTACGTGGTCCGCGCCGAGGCCGGGGGGCGGTCCGTCACGCAGACGCTGACGGTCGTGCGCTAACGCACGCGCGGCTGGCGGAGCGTGCCGCCAGTCGGAGCTTCTCCAGCACATCAGGCGCTGATCCGTTCTTGGAGGGCCTCCGCGTCGGCGGCGAGGCGGGCCAGCTGCTTGTTGGACGGGTCGCCGTCGGCGAGCGCGCGGAGGAGGCGGACGGCCTCGGCGGCGTGCCGGCGCGCCTCGGCCAGGCGGTCCAGGCTGGGCCCGTCGGGGTCGCCGTAGAGCCGGGCCAGGTTGAGGTGCCCCAGGCCCAGCGTTTGCCGAGCGTTCGTACTCTCCGGGTCGTCCGCGGCCAGCCGCCGGTAGACCGCCTGGGCCGTCGCCAGTTCCCGCTCGGCCTCGGCCCAGCGGCCCCGCGTGGCCGCGAGCCGGCCGACCGCCTCGTGCGAGACGGCCACGTCGCGGAGGGCGTCGGCCCCCGCGTCGGGACGGGCGGCGATCCGCTGGCGGAGCGCGAGGGCCCGCCGCGTCGGGCCGGCGGCCGCGTCGAGACGGCCGCGGTCCTGGAGGAGCGTCCCCTCCCGCTCGTGCGTGACCCCCTCCATGCGGAGGGAGAAGAGCGAGACCTCGGCCTCCGGAATCGCCGCCAGGAGCGCCCGCGCGCGCCGGTAGTCGGCGAGGGCGGCGTCCGGATGGCCGGCGTTCGGGAAGTACGGGTGGCCGCGGTAGTCGCCGCGGTTGATGTAGCTCGTGGCGAGGTACGTCCGGGCGAGGGCCGCGTCCGGGTGGAGACGGAGGGCCCGCCGGTGCGCCGCGAGCGCCCGGTCGAAGTGCGGGAGAGCGGAGTCCGGCGCGACCGTGTGGGCCACGACGACACCCAGCTTTTCCCAGAGTCGGCCCTCCGTCTCGGCCGCGGCCGCCGCCAGGGAGTCGGGGAGCCCAGGCGGGAGCCCCTGGAGAAGCGCGAGGCCGCGGCGGTAGGAGGCCGCCGCGCCGGTCGTCTGGCCGAGGTTGTTGTCCGTCGGGTTCCCCTGGACGTTCCCGACCCGGAGGTAGGCCGCGGCCAGGTCGAGGCGGAGAGAAGGGTCCGCGCCGGCCTCGTCCGCCAGCCGGTCGAGGTAGGCGAGCGCCCGGTCCACGATGACCTCGCGGGCGGCCGTCGCGCCCGAGATGCCGGCCACGGCGTCGTGGACGTCGTAGATCATGGCGCGGGCGGCCTCGTGGGCCACCTCGAACCGGGCCTCGGCCACGTCGCGGGCGCGGGCCGCCTCGCGCCCCTGCCAGAGCGCGGCACTGAGCCCGACGCCGAGCGCCACGACGGCGACGGACGCGGCCCCCACCCCCGCCCGGTGGCGCCG
>CAZDFV010000160.1:0-7538 GCA_964504495.1 uncultured Rhodothermales bacterium | reverse complement strand
GTGTCGGTGGAGAAGGGCCGCCCGCGCCGGGCCGCGCTCGACGCCGCGCCCGCGCTCGACGTCCGCCCGACGTACCGGCGGCTGGAGGCGGAGGCGCGCGGCTACCTCCCCACGCTCGGGCGGCAGGCGGCGGTCCTCGGGCTCGACGCCCACGTGCTCTCGGCGACAACCGGGGCGGTCCTCGACGAGGGCGAGCTGTACCGGTTCGGTGGCGCCCAGAGCCTCCGCGGCTACACCGAGGAGGCCGTGCTCGGCCGGGCCGTCGGCCGGGTTCTCGCCGAGTACCGCCTCCTCCTCGACGCCGAGTCGTTCGCCGCCACTTTCGTCGACCTCGGGTTCGTGGACCGCCCCGACCTCCCGGGCCTCGCGGCCGAGCGCCGGCTGCTCCCCGGCTACGGCGTCGGCGCGCGCGTCCGCACCGGCGTCGGGCTCGTGCAGGTCAGCTACGCCCTCAACCCGGACCTCCCGCTCGGGCGCGGCCGCGTCCACATCGGGCTGGGGGTGGGGCTGTAGGCGCGCTGCGCGAGCGGGTAGAGCGGCGTTGGAGACGTTCGCCTCCCGCTCGGTCGACTGGCGCCGCCAGCGGGGCAGATCGCGCCCAGTTCGCCCTCACCCCAGCCCTCTCCCAGGGGGAGAGGGGGCTTGTGCCCAGCAGCGTCCGCTGACAACTCCGGGGCAACTCGAGCCCGCTCGACTGGCAGCGGCCGTCACCAGCGGGGCATCTTCCCCGAACCCCGAACCCCGAACCCCGAACCCCGAACCCCGAACCCCGAACCCCGAACCGCTAAGCCGGCGCAGCCGACCCCGAACCCCGTGAACCTGACCGAAGAGACCGTCTCCTCCGAAGCCGTCTACGACGGCGTGCTCCTCCACGTCCGCCGCGACGTCGTGCGGCTCCCGAACGGCGAGGAGTCCGTCCGCGAGTGGATCGAGCACCCCGGCGCGGCCGCCGCCGTCCCGCTCGGAGCCGACGGACAGGTCACGCTCGTCCGCCAGTTCCGGTACCCGCCGCGCCGTGCGTTCCTGGAGGTCCCGGCCGGGAAGTTCGACGCGGACGGGGAGGACGCGCTCGATGTGGCCCGGCGCGAGCTGGGGGAGGAGGTCGGGCTCGAGGCCGCGCGGTGGACGCCGCTCGGCGTGACGTACCCGGGGATCGGCTACAGCACCGAGCAGATCCACCTGTTCCTGGCCGAGGACCTCGCGGAGGTCGAGGTCGAGAGTGACGACGACGAGTTTCTCGACGTCGTGCGGATGCCCTTCGAGGAGGCCGTCCGGCGCGCCCGGGCCGGCGAGGTCGCGGACGCCAAGACGTGCGTGGCGCTCCTGCTGGCGGCGGCCGAGGTCGGGCGGCGCGGGTAGCGTTTTCACCGGGGCTTGGGCGCTGGCTGTCACGGCCCGCGAACGGAAGCGGCTAGCTTGGGCCGCTCACTCCGGGACCTCTGCCGTGTTCGCGTTCCTCATCGTCCTCATCCTGATCGTCGCGCTCTTGATGGCGCTCGTCGTCCTCCTGCAGAGCGGGAAGGGCGGCGGCCTCGCCGGCATCGCCGCGGGCGGCCAGACGACCCAGATCCTCGGCGCTCGCCAGGCCCCCGACTTCCTCGAAAAGGCCACGTGGAGCCTCGGGGCCGTCTTCCTCATCCTGTGCGTGGCGACGACTTTCTTCATTCCGCGCGCCGACGTGGACGGGAGCATCCTCCAGGAGCGGGCCGGGGAGATCCCCGTCGAGGCCCCCGTCGTCCCGCCCGCCACGCCGGTCAACCCGGACGTGCCGCCGGTCGAGGACCCCGAGTAGCCGGGCTCGACGTCGCCCGCTGAGGGGGGCCGCCAGTCGCTGGCGGTCCCCCTTGTCGTTTGGGGACGCCCCGAAATGGGTGGGGCCCCACCTAAAAAGGCGGGGCCCCGAGTGCGACGCGCGCCGGCCTGTACGCCGGATTCTGTCCGGGCGGCGGCCGTCGCCACCGGCCGCCCGGGGCCGCCATCTATCTGGGACCGCCGTCGCCGGCGGCCTCGAGCGGCCTACCCGCGTCCTCGGGCGGGCAACCCTTTCCGGGCCGGAGCCCGGGCGGACGCTGTGTGGCCTTGCACCCCGTGGGGTTTGCCTGGCCGCGGCCGTCGCCGGCCGCGCCGGTGGGCTCTTACCCCACCGTTTCACCCATCACCTGTGCGACCCCGTGGGGCCGCCATCGGCTGGTCTGTTCTCTGTTGCACGTGCCGTCGCCCCAGAGCCGAGGCCCTGAGGCGCCTTCCCGTTAGGAAGCACGGTGCCCTGCGGTGTCCGGACGTTCCTCCCCGGGGCGAGCCCCGAGGCGGCGGCCCGGCCGGCGCCCTGGGAGTACGCGCGGAGGGAACGGTTCGTGCCCGCGCCTGCGGGAGACGCCGGGAGGACCGCCGGGCGCTACGTTCCGGCCCGCTGGCGGCGCCCGCCAGCGCCGCGCGCCTGCGAGATCGCATCCGGCTGGGCGCCCCCTCCGAGCCGCCCTCACACGACGATGCCCTTCAACCCCCCTCTTCAGTCATCCCTACGAAGGCGGGGATCCAGGCGGACGAGCGCCGGCGGACCCTCAGCGCCCTGGGTCCCCGTCTCTGTGGGGGTGACTCGGTTGGAGGCGGCGCGAAAAGAGACGGACCGTCCGGGCACGGCATGACGCCCGTCCCGTTCCCCCGCGTCGAGCCGCTCGGCGGCAACCGCTACCGGCTGTTCGAGGCGTACGTCTACGTCTGGGCGAAGGGCGGCGCGCGGTACCGGCTCGTCGTGCCGGTCGGGTTCGAGAACGACCTCGCGAGCGTGCCGCGGCTCCTGTGGGTCGTCATCAGCCCGTTCGACCTGGGCGCGGCCGTCGTCCCGCACGACTGGCTCTACGCCACCGGCGGCCGGCCCCCGCCTGGCTCGTGGCAAGTCTGGCGTGACGGCGACTGGACCGACGACGAGCGTGCGTGGACGCGCCGGAACGCGGACCGCCTGTTCGGCCGGCTCATGCGCGAGGTCGGCGTCTCGCGGCCGAAGCGGCGGGCGGCGTACCTCGCCGTCCGCCTGTTCGGGGCGTTCTCGTGGCGGGCGTGAGCGCCGCCGTCAGGCGGCCGTCGCGAGGGTGAGGGCCTCGTCGGCCGGCTGGTACCGCTCGCCGTAGAAGTCGAGGTCGCGCCACGTGTGGACGTGCTCGTAGACCGCCCGCATGTGGCGCCAGACCTCCTCGTCGGTCGCCCCGTCGTCCGGCGCCCAGACGAGGATCTCGAGCTCGTTGACGCGCTTCGTCGCGAGGGAGCGGCGGCGGTAGCGGAGCCGGTCGGCCCGGCGGAAATGCGCGCGGCGGTAGAACCGCTGGCGCTTGACGGTGTCGGTGTCGTCGTAGTCCTCGGGCTCGACCTCGAGGAGGATGGGCTTGCCCTTGGCCTTGAGCCGGTCGAGGAGCTTTGCGCCCAGCCCCATCCCGCGGGCCTCGCGCGCGACGAGGAGGTAGTCGACGAACACGAAGTCGGCGCCCTCGACGTAGAGGAGCACGTGGTGCTCGCCCTGGTCGATGTGGTACACGTCGGACCGCTCCGCGAGGAGGGCCTCGACGTGCGCGCGCGACTTCATCTCCTCGACGGGGAAGTACTCGTTGAGCTTGTCGTACCAGTGCATGTCGGAGTGGGGGGACGGCTCCAGGCTACGCGAGGACCGTGCCGGGGGTGTCTGCGCAGGGTGACGCCTCGGTGAACGCTCGGGCAAGTCCCGCTACCTTCGCGTCCCGCCCCCCCGCCGATGCGCCTCGCCTACTCCGCCGCCCTCCTCGCCCTGCTGGCGGCCGCCGCCAGCGCGCAGCCGGACGTCCGCGCGCTCCCCCTCATCCCGGCCCCGGCCGAGGTCGCGCTGGGCACCGGCGACCCGTTCGTCGCCACGGCCGAGACGCTGATCACGGTCGAGCCGAGCGACGCCGAAGCCCTCCGCATCGGCCGATATCTCGCGGACCTCCTTGGGTCGGACACGGCCGAGACGCGGCCCGCGGTGACCGAGGCGGAGGGGCCCGCGCCCGGGGCCATCCACCTGCGGACGAACGGGGAGGGGCATGGGCCCGAGGGCTACGCCCTGAGCGTGGACGAGGACGGGGTCACGATCTCGGCCTCCGCGCCGGCCGGTCTGTTCTGGGGCGTCCAGACGCTCCGCCAGTTGCTCCCGGCGGCGGTCGAGCACGGGGCGGCGTTCCCCCAGCCCCACGAGGTCCCGGCCGTCGAGATCCGCGACCGGCCGCGGTTCGGGTGGCGCGGGGCCATGCTCGACGTGGCCCGCCATTTTCGCACGCCGGCCGAGGTCGAGCGGTTCGTCGACCTGATGGCGCTCTACAAGCTGAACACGCTCCACCTCCACCTCTCCGACGACCAGGGCTGGCGGGTCGAGATCCCCGGGTGGCCGCGCCTGACGGAGGTCGGCGGGAGCACCGAGGTGGGCGGCGGGCCGGGCGGGTTCTACACGGCCGCCGAGTACGCCGGGATCGTCCGGTACGCGGCCGAGCGGTTCGTCACCGTCGTCCCCGAGATCGACGTGCCGGGGCACACGAACGCGGCGCTGGCCTCCTACCCCGAGCTGAACTGCGACGGCGAGGCGCGCCCGCTCTACACCGGGACGAGCGTCGGGTTCAGCACGCTCTGCGTCGAGCGGGAGGGCGTCTACACGTTTTTCGACGCCGTCGTCGGCGCGCTGGCGGCCCTTACGCCCGGCGACTTTTTCCACCTCGGCGGCGACGAGGTGAAGGAGCTGAGCGCACGCCAGTACGCCCGGTTCATGGCCCGCGCCCAGGCGATTGTCGCGGCGCACCGCAAGCGCGTCGTCGGGTGGGACGAGATCGCCGAGGTGGACTTGCTCCCGGACGCGGTCGTGCAGGTGTGGCGGGCGCAGGCGCCAGCGGCGGCCGAGGCCGTCGCGGAGGCCGTCGCCCAGGGCGCGGAGGTCGTCCTCTCGCCCTCGGATCGGATCTACCTCGACATCAAGTACGACAGCACGACGGCGCTCGGGCTGACGTGGGCCGGGCTCAACGGCGTCCGCGACGCCTACGACTGGGAGCCGGCGGCGCTCGTCGCAGGCGTCCCCGAGGCGTCCATCCTGGGCGTCGAGGCCCCGCTCTGGTCCGAGACGCTGGCGGCGATGTCGGACGTGTGGTTCATGGCGCTCCCCCGGCTCCCGGGCGTGGCCGAGATCGCGTGGTCGACGCGAGAGGCGCGCGGGTGGGACGGCTACCGGCACCGGCTGGCGGCCCAGGCCCCCCGCTGGACGGCCCTCGGCCTGACCTACTTCCGCTCGCCTGAGGTCCCGTGGGACGGACCGTGAGGGGCCGGCGGGGCCGTCCGCCAGCGGCTAGCCGACGCGGAGGACCTCGACGAGGACGGCCGCGAAGTGGCACACGCTGCCGGCCAGCACGAACAGGTGCCACACGGCGTGGGCGTACCGCATCCGCCGGTTGAGGTAGAACAGCGTGCCCGCCGTGTACGCCAGCCCGCCGCCGACGAGCCACGCGAGCGTCGAGCCGGGGAGGGCCTCGCGGAGCGGACCCGTCGCCACGACCACGAGCCAGCCCATCGCGATGTAGACGAGCGTCGAGGCGAGGCGGAAGCGGTCCGTAAAGAACAGCTTGAACACGATCCCGGCCACGGCCAGCCCCCACACGACGGCAAACAGGGACCACCCCCACGGCCCGCGCAGGCCGCCGATGAGGAACGGCGTGTACGTCCCGGCGATGAGCCCGTAGATGGCGCAGTGGTCGAGCGTCCGGAGCCGGCGCTTCGCCTGCGAGAACGGGATGGCGTGGTACAGCGTGGACGCCGCGTACAGCAGGACGAGCGTCCCGACGAAGACCGAGGCCCCAACGATCGTCCAGACGTCGCCGGTGAGCGCCGCCAGCGTGATGAGGACGGCCCCGGCCCCGACGCTCAGGAGCACGCCGAGCCCGTGCGTGATCGCGCTGGCGACCTCCTCGGCAAGCGGGTACGGGTTCGGGGGCGTCATGGCGAGAACCTACGCGCGGGCGAGCGCAGGGCCCTCCCGTTTGCAAACATCAGTCCCTCCCCCACGCGGCGGGCGACAGTCGCCAGCAGGGCACCGCAGGCGAGCCGCCCCTCTAGAGCAGAGTGCAGGTTGGTGTCATCCTGAGCGGACGCGGAGGATCTCAGCGCGGTGTTGCAGCCGTAGGTACCGGCGCTGACGGCGTGGGAGGGCGGCGTCGAGATCCTTCGCTGCGCTCAGGATGACAAGGGGGGGGGCGGAAAGAGAGGGTAGCAGCCCCGCCTGGACAGGAGGGGCGTGTGTGGCCGACCGAGCTGGCATCGCGGTCGTCCGGCTGGCGACGGCCGCCAGCGGGTCAGCCGTCGTCGACGCGGCGGTGGCCGGCGGGCTCGTCGAGCGGGTCGGGCGCGTCGTCCGCGCCGCCGGGCGTCCGGTCGGCGACGGGGGCCCAGACGGGCTCCTCGACCCCGGCCTCGTGGTTGACCCACCGCGCCAGCGTGAACAGCAGGTCCGAGAGCCGGTTGAGGTAGTGGAGCGCCGCGTGCGAGACCTCCTCGAGCGCCGCCGTCTCGACGACGAGCCGCTCGGCCCGGCGCGCGACGGTCCGGCCGAGGTGGAGCGCGGCGGCGGCGGCCGTCCCCCCAGGAAGGACGAAGTGCTTGAGCGGCGGAAGGTCCTGGGTCAGCGCATCGATCTCGGCCTCGAGCGCCTCGACGTGGCGCGGCTCGATCCGGGGGACGGGGTACGAGACCTCGCCGGGCGAGGCGAGGTCGCCGCCGAGGACGAACAGCTCTTCTTGGAGCCGCGCGAGGAGGCTGTCGGCGCGGCGGGCGGCGGCGTCGGGGAGGCCGTCGAGGGCGGCCCGGGCCATCCCGAGCGCGGCGTTCGCCTCGTCGACCGTTCCGTAGGCCGCGATCCGCGGGTGGCTCTTGGCGACGCGCCCGCCGCCGAACAGGGCCGTCGTGCCGTCGTCGCCAGTACGCGTGTAGACTTTCATCAGGGTGCTGGGGGGAGGGGCGCGGGGACTCGGTCCGAGAGCCCTCGCTCTACGTCCCACGCGCGACGCCAAGATACCGGACGCGGACGCCGTCGGGCCCGGCCTCGACCTCGGCCTCGACCCCGAACGCCCGGCGGAGCGTGTCCGGTGTGAGCACCTCGGCCGGCGGCCCGTCCGCGACGACGTGCCCGTCGGCCAGGACCAGGAGGCGGACGGCCGACCGGGCCGCGAGCTCCAGGTCGTGGACGGCCGCGACGACCGTCCGCCCGGCCTCGGCCAGGTCGTGGACGCGGGTGACGTGCTCGAGCTGGTGGCGGACGTCGAGGTGGGCCGTCGGCTCGTCGAGGAGGAGGAGCGGGGCGTCCTGGGCAAGCGCCTGGGCCAGCATCACCCGCTGCTGCTCGCCGCCCGAGAGGTGCGTCACGGGCCGGTCCGCCAGCGCGGCGAGGTCGAGCGCGCCGAGCGCCGCCGCCACGCGCTCGCGGTCCGCGGCCCGCAGCCGCTCCGTCCACCCGAGGTGCGGGCGCGCCCGAGCGCGACGATTTCTTCCGCGGTGAAGTCGACGGA
>CAZDFV010000159.1:0-7657 GCA_964504495.1 uncultured Rhodothermales bacterium | reverse complement strand
CCGCCAGCGGCCCGCCGTACCGGCCTCCGCCGTGAGCACGCTGAACCTCCTCCTGTTCGCCGCCGGGGCGCTCACGCTCGCGCTCGCGCTGGGCGCGGCCGTGCTCCGGCGGCGCGTCCGCGTCGTCTCCGAGCCCATGCTGGCGACGGCGCTCGGCGTGGCGCTCGGGCCGGTCGGGCTCGGCCTCGTCGACCTCGGCACGCTGGGCGAGCCGCTCGTCGTCGTCGAGCAGACGGCCCGGCTCACGCTGGGCGTCGCCGTCGTGGCGACGGCCCTCCGGCTACCCTCCGGCTACGTCCGCCGCCACGCCCGGACGCTCGCCCTCCTCCTCGGGCCGACCATGCTTCTGATGTGGGCCGCCAGCGGGCTGCTCGCGTGGGCCGCCCTCGACCTCGGCCTGTGGACGGCGCTCCTCGTCGGTGCCGCCCTCACCCCGACCGACCCCGTCCTCGCCGGAACGACCGTGGCGGGACCGATGGCGGAGGAGAACGTGCCCGCGCGTGTCCGCCACGCGGTCTCGGCCGAGGCCGGAGCCAACGACGGGGCGGCCTACCTGCTCGTGTTCCTCCCGCTCCTCGTCCTCACGCTGCCTCCCGTCGAGGCGCTCGCGACGTGGGCGCTCCACGTGGCGCTGTGGGAGGTGGCCGCGGCCGTGGCGCTGGGGTACGCGCTCGGCTGGTCGGTCGGGCAGGCGCAGGACTGGCTGGAGGACCGGGGGCTGGAGGAGCAGACCTCGGCGCTGACGGGGACGCTCGCGCTCACGGCCGTGGCGCTCGCGGGCGTCCGCCTACTGGGGAGCGACGGGGTGCTGGCGGCGTTCGCGGCCGGGCTCGGCTTCAACCGAGCGGCCCGCCGGCCCGAGGAGGAGGAGCAGGCCGACGTGCAGGAGGCCGTCAACCGGCTGTTCGCCGTTCCGGCGTTCGTGGTCTTCGGCCTCGCCTTGCCCTGGGCGGACTGGGCGGCGTTCGGGTGGGGGAAGCTCCTCGCGCTGGCCGTCCTCGTGCTCGCGCTCCGGCGGCTTCCAGCCGTGTTCGCGCTCCGGCGGCGGCTCCCGCCGCTCCGCCACCGGGCCGACGCCCTCTTCGTCGGGTGGTTCGGGCCGGTCGGCGTGGCCGCCGTGTTCTACGCCGCCCTCGCCGCCCACCGCCTGGGCGACGCGACGGTCTGGACCGTCGTCAGCTTCGTCGTCCTCGCGTCGGTCGTCGTCTTCGGGGTGACGTCGACGCCGCTCACGCTCCTCTACGGCCGCCGCTACGGGCCGGATGCCGACGGCTAGAGACTGGCGGAGGCCGTCCGCGAGCGGCTAGCCCTGGAGGGCCGACGCAAAAATGCCCGGCAGCTTGAGCGGGCTCGGGTCGGCCGCGAAGTGCGTGAGCCGGCGGGCCGTCGTCTCGGCCGTCTCGTTCGTCACGAACCAGATCGGTTTGGGCGCCGTGTGCGTCTCGCCGAGGAGGAGCGAGCGCGGGAACGGCGCGAACGGGCCCTGGATGACCGTCTTCTGCGGCCGACTGAACAGGTAGGCGTTGTGGACCACGCCCACGCCGCTCTGGATGTCGTCGCGCGTGTGCCCGGGGAACGCGCCCCACGACGCCTGCGCGATGAGGAAGCCGATCCCGCTCCACAGGTTCACCCCGACCGTCCCGTAGCGGAGCCGCGCGACGGCGTCCCACAATCTGTCGCCGAGCCGGCGCATGGTCTTGGGGTGGATGAGGATCGTCATCCCGAGCGTCCCGTCGAGCGAGTCGTTGCAGAAGTCGACGGCCCGGTCGAGCCAGTCGGCGGGGTCCTCGTCCTCCCCGCCGCCGGGGAGCGAGGTCACGGCGAGCGCGGGGCCGAAAAACTCGGACGTGAAGGCGTGCTCGTCGTCGTCCGGCGGGACGTTCGTGATGAGCGCGCGGGCGCCCGTCGGGCCGAGCCGCTCCGTCGTCTCGGGGTAGGCCTCGGCCGCGGCCGCCAGCCGCTCGTCGGCGCCGGGGTAGTAGGCCGGCCGGTCGTCCAGCTCGCGGAGCGTGCGGCGGACGGCGTGGACAAACGCGTCCCGCTGGCGCCACGCCTCGGGGAGCACGAGGACCTGACTGGCGATGCAGTTGAACCCGCCGTTGTGCATCTTCTGCGAGGCCACGTGCTCGGCCTGGAAGTCCAGGTCCGGCTCCGACCAGTCGCCGGGGACGACGAGGACGGGCGAGACGCCGCCCAGCTCGCTCGTCACGCGCTTCGAGATCTCCGGCTCGTCGCGGCGCTTCCGGGCCTCGCCCTCCGGCCCCGTCCCGTAGACAATCGCGTCGTGCGTCCGGGCCGAGCCCGTCACGTGGATCTCGTCCACGAGGTCGTGCCGCGTGATGCGCTCGCCGATCTCGGCCCCGCCATAGGCGAACCGGACGTAGCCGGCCTCCACGAACTCAGCGAACGTCTCCTCCAGGACCGGCCCGAGGTAGCTGTTCACCGGGTTGGTCTTGAGGAGGCAGACCTGGCCCTCAGCGTACAGCTTGTAGAGGACGTCGAGCGGGGGGATCGCGGCGATGTTGCCGGCCCCGAGCACGGCGGCGACGGCGCCCTCCGGCTGCTCCTCGTCGTAGAACGCGGCCATCTCGCGCGGGAGCGACTCGGGTGTCACGCCGGGCTCCATCCAGACCTCGACCGTGGTCCCGCTAAAGAGGAGGTGGTCGGTGACCCCGTCCGGGAGCACGCGGACGAGCGTCTGCCCGTCGTCCCGCTGGCGGACCTTCCCGTCGAGGAGCTCGTGGAGCGTTCCGGCCTGGACGGCTTCGAGCGTCCGGCGGAGCGGGCCGAGGTAGTTGATGACGGCCCACGGCCCGCTCGCCCACTCCTCGCCCCGGAGCGGCGACCCCTCCGGCAGGCCCTTGGCGCGCGAGGCGGCGGTCACCCAGCGGCCGGCGGCGGCGTCCGCGCGGTCGCGGAGGCCGTCGAGGAGCTCGACCTTGCGGTCGATGGGGAGGCGCGCCCACTCGGTCTTCCTGGCGGCGAGCGCCGCCAGCGCGGCGTCGACCTCGGCGGACGTGCTGTCGGGGGGGATCGGGGGCGGGGTCATGCGGGTGGGAGTGTGGGGGAGTGTGGGAGGGGCTGGAGCGGAGGCGCCCCCATCCCCCCCACCCCTCCCTCAGACAGCGGCGGTCGCCGCGCGGGCGGGCTCGGCGGCGAGGAGGAGGTCGGCGGCCTTCTCGGCGATCATGATCGTCGGGGCGTTCGTGTTGCCGCGGACGAGCGTCGGCATCACGCTCGCGTCGACCACGCGGAGCCCGCGGACGCCCCGGACGCGGAGGTCGGGGTCGAGGACCGCGCCGTCGTCCGCCCCCATCCGGCACGTGCCGACGGGGTGGTAGAGGGTCTCGGAGTGGGCCCGGAGGAACGGGCCGATCTCGCTGTCCGACTCGAGGACGCGCTCGGGCTCGTACGGCCCGGCGTTGACGTCCGCGAAGGCGTCCGCGTCGGCGATCCGCTGGCCGAGCCGGAACGCCCAGATGGTCCGGCGGAGGTCCTCGCCCCGCTCGTCGGTGAGGTAGCGCGGGTCCACGAGCGGCTTGTCGTGCGGGTCGGGCCCCGCCAGCCGGACGGTCCCCCGGCTCTCGGGCGTGAGGACGAGCCCGGCGACGGTGTAGCCCGTCTCCCCGACCGGGTTGCGCGCGCCGTGGCTCAGGAAAAAACCGGGCGCGAAGTGGTACTGCACGTCCGGCGCCTCCAGGTCCGGCGACGACCGGGCGAAGCCGCCGCCCTCGCCCACGTTGCTCGTGAACGGGCCGGTCTTGCGGACGACGTAGTCGAACAGGTTCTTCCCGACGCGCGCCACCGACTCGACCAGGTCGAGCGTGTCCCGGTCCGTCGTGTGCCGCGTGACGCCGTGGACGAGGTGGTCCTGGAGGTTCTCCCCCACGCCCGGCGCGTCGTGGACGACGTCGATCCCGTGCTCCTTGAGGTGCCCGGCCGGGCCGATGCCGGAGAGCATCAGGAGGTGCGGGCTCCCGAAGGCCCCGGCGGCGACGACCACCTCGCGCGCGGCCTCGACCCGCTGGCGGCGGCCGTCACGCTCGACCTCGACGCCCACTGCGCGTCCGTCGTCGAATACGACGCGGAGGGCGGGGGCGTCGGTCCAGACGTCGAGGTTGGGGCGGCTCCGGGCGGGCTGGAGGAAGGCCCGGGCCGCGCTCCACCGGGCGCCGTCCTTCTGGGTCACCTGGTAGAGCCCGAAGCCGTCCTGCCCGCCGCTGTTGAAGTCCTCGTTCCGCGGGTACCCCAGCTCAGCGCCGGCCTCGACGAACCGCTGCGAGAGCCGGCTCGGGTGCCGCTGGTCGCTCACGACGAGCGGCCCGTCCGTCCCGTGCGCCGGGTCGTCGGTGAAGCGCTGCTGGTCCTCGCTCTTGACGAAGTACGGGAGCACGCCCTCCCAGTCCCACCCGTCGCACCCGGCCGCAGCCCACCCGTCGTAGTCGGCCCGGTGGCCGCGGATGTAGATCATCGCGTTGATGGACGACGACCCGCCGAGCGTCTTCCCGCGCGGCTGGTAGAGGCGGCGCCCGCCGAGCCCGGCCTGCGGCTCGGTCCAGTAGTTCCAGTCCGAGGGCCCCTCGAACAGCTTGTGGAAGGCGGCCGGGATGTGGATGTTCTTGTCCTCGTCCTCGCCGCCCGCTTCGAGCAGGAGGACGCGGTGCTCGCCGGACGCGCTCAGCCGGTCGGCCAGCACGCAGCCGGCGGAGCCGGCGCCGACGATGACGTAGTCGAAAACGGGGGCGTCGGGCATGGGGTCGCGGTGGAGGGACGGTGAAGGTACGTCCCCCAAGAACGGTGTTAACCCCGCCGAGGTGCCCACTGGCGGCGAGCGCCGCCGGCGGTCCTCTACTCCGGGAGGCCCCACGGCCCGCGCAGCCGGTCCGCCTCGGACTGGGGGAGCTGGACGAGGACCGGGGCGGCCCCGGCGTCGAGCCAGGCGAGGACGTTTTGGAGCGCCCCGTCCGGCATCGCCGTGCATCCGGCCGTGGTCGAGCCCGGCCCGCGCCAGACGTGGAGGAAGATGCACGAGCCGCCGCCCGCCACGGTCGCCGGACCGGCCGCCGTCGGGACGAGGTCGGCGCTCACCCCAGCCCCGTTGTGGGCCACGACCACGCCGATCCGGTAGAGCCCGTCGCTCCGGCGCATCTCCTCGTGGCTCCGCCAGTCGGCCGCCGCCGTGCGTTCGAGGACGAGGTTGTAGGCGCCGGAGGCCGGGTCGTCCACGCACTCGACGTCGGGCCCGGTCTGGACGTAGGGGAGCCCGGTCGGCTCGTGCTCGGCGTCGCCGAAGGCGGCCGAGAGCCGGAACGCCCCGGCCGTCGCCCGCCCGTCGCCCTCGGCTTTGACGGGGTCGCCGTTCTCGGGCGGCCCGCCGTGGAGGCCGCGCCCCCACCCCAGCCCGCTCCGCCCGACGGCGACCGCGACCGGCTCGCCGACGGCCCGCCAGCCACCGCCCGCCCGCTCGTAGCGCCGGAGCGTCCCGGCCGTGGCCGACCAGTCGGCCGTCGTCACGACGACGAGCTGGCGGGTCGAGTCGGGGATCGGTGTCGGGTCGGGAGCGCTGGCGACGAGCGCGGTCGTGAGGAGGGCGACGAGCATCGGGGACGGTAGAGGGCGCGTGAAGCTAGATCAGGTGGGGGCGCGCCCCATTGCCCCGCGTGTCCCCCCGGCGTACTCTCGGCTCGGCTCGGCCCGCCGCTTCCCGTCTCTCCCCCGCCCTTCTCTCCCGGGCGGCAGTCGAGCCCCCCTCATGCCCGCCCCGCCCCCGCTCTCCCGTCCGCTCCAGCGGGCCCTCACGACGAGCGGGGTCGTGTTCGGGGCCGCCCTCGTGCTCGTGGTGCTCGACGCGGCCGCGGGCCTCCGCCTCCCCGGCGCCGTCCGGCCGGCGCTCCCGTGGGTCCTCGTGGTCTCGGCCGTCGTCGGGATCACGCTCCTCGTCGGCGCGCTGGGGACGCCGAAGCGGCCCGACGCCGACGACGCGGGCGGCGAGTAGGGCCCGTCAGCGGGCGCCGCCCGCGGCCGGCCGCGCTACTTGGTCAGCGGGGCCTCGACCCAGAGCACGGCCCGCTGCATGAACTCGGCGGCCCGGTTGATGCCGAGCTTCTGCTTGATGTTCGTCCGGTGCGACTCGATCGTCTTCAGGCTGAGGCCCATCGTCTCGGCCACCTCGCGCGTGCTCTTGCCCCGGCCGAAGTGCTCGAACACCTCGATCTCGCGGTCGGTCAGGCGCGAGATCGACGAACCCCCGTCGTTCCCAAACCCGAACCGGTCGTTGAGGAACCGGGTCCGGAGCGTCTCGCTGAGGTAGAGGTCGCCGTCGAGGACCTGGCGGACGGCGTCGACGAACCGCTTGGCCGACTCGTGCTTCATGAGGTAGCCCCGGGCCCCGGCCCGGAGCGCCCGCTCGGCGTAGAGGGCCTCGTCGTGGGCCGAGACGACGAGGACCTGCGCGTCGTCGTCGTACGACCGGAGCCGCTTGATGAGCTCGACGCCGTTGACGCCGGGGAGCGAGAGGTCCACGATGGCGACGTCGTAGTCCAGGCCGGCCGCCTTCTCGAACGCCTCCTCGGCCGAGGCCGCGTGGCCGCAGACCTCCATGTCCGGCTCCGAGTTGATCAGGCTCACGTACCCCTCCCGCATGACGGGGTGGTCCTCGACGATGAATACGCGGTGGGCCATCGGTCTGTCCTCGGGAGGCGCGGTTCGGCAGGGGGGAGTATAACCGTGGGCGGGGGCGGCCCGGCTAGGGGAACCTCTTATGTGCGACCAGAGGGATATCGCTAGGGGGACAACAACGTGCGGCGCTCGGAGGCCCGCGCCCGTCCGCCCCGCCCTACGCCGCCCCGATCCCGAACACCTCCTCCTTGAGCGTCCCGAAGTCGATGGGCTTGGTGAGGTACCCCCGCGCCCCGCCCTGGAGCGCCGTCGTCTTGAGCTCGCCGTCGTCGTAGGCCGTGACCATGTAAACCTGGAGGTCGGGGAACTCCTCCTGGACGGCCGCCAGCAGGTCGAGCCCGCTCATCCCGGGCATGTTGATGTCGGAGAGGACGACGACGACGTCGGCCGCCTCGCCCGTGCGGAGCTTCTCGAGCGCCTCCTCCCCGCTCGTGGCGAACACGAACTCGAGGAGCCCCCTCCGCACCTCCCGCCGGAACTTCTGGGTGAACAGGAACTGGACGTCGGTCTCGTCGTCGACGACGAGCGCGCGGACGGGGTCGGAGGACATGTGGGGCGGCGGCGGGGAAGGGCGCACGGGGGGTACGCCCGAGCGGGCAGTCCGTTGCACCGGTCGGCCCCGGCCCCGGACCGCTCGCACGATCTTCTCCGGCCCGCCCCCACGCCATGCCCGCGCCCCCGGTCGGACGCCTCCACGTCCTCACCGACGTCCACTTCCAGCAGCGGCTCTCGCACGCCGAGCTCGCCCGGGAGGCCGCCGCCGGCGGGGCGGACACCGTCCAGTTCCGCCAGAAGGCCGGGCACGTGCGGGCGCGGCTCGCCAACCTCCGCCCGACCGTCGCCGCCTGCCGGGCCGCCGGCGTCGCGTGCCTCGTGGACGACCACCTCGACCTCGCGCTGGCGGCCGGCGCCGACGGGGTCCACCTCGGCGCGCTCGACCTTCCCGTGGCCGATGCCCGGGCGGTGCTCGACCGACTCG
>CAZDFV010000158.1:0-7662 GCA_964504495.1 uncultured Rhodothermales bacterium | reverse complement strand
CCGCCCCAGACCGGCCGGCGGCGGGGCCGCGGAGCACGCCCGCCCCCGTGCCCTACGCCACCGCGGCGGCCTCGACCCGGCCGAGGAGGTCCCGGACGAGGTCGACGACCTCGTGCCCAACGGGGGCCCCGACCTGGTGCGTGAACCCGCGGGCCCGGAGCTCGCCGGGGCCGAGGGGCGCCCCCCCCACCCGGACGGCGGGCGCCTCCCGGTACCCCGGGACGTTCCGGAGCGCCCGGACCCGCTTCGCCTCCGCCCTGGGCTCGTCGGCCGCCACGAAGAGGACGTCGTACGACCCCCTCCGGGCCTCGCGGAGCCCCCTCCCGAGCGAGTTCACCGCGGTCACGACGCCCTCGCCGTCGACCCACTGGCGGAGCAGGGCCTCGGTCGCCCGGTCGAGGCCGATCCCGAGGAGGTGGGCCCCCTCCAGCGCGGGCTCGGCCGGCGCGGCCGGCGGGCCCTCCGGCGCGTCGGCGCCCCAGTGCCGGGGGACGGTGACGGTGACCGTCGTGCCCACGCCGGGCTCGCTCTCGACGTCGAGGTAGCCCCCGACCTCGTCCACGATCCGCTTGACGATGGCTAGGCCGAGCCCGGTCCCCTCGTGCGACCGCCCGTACCCGGTCGACGCCTGCTCGAACGGCTCGAACACGCGGTCCACGTCCCCGGCCGCGATCCCAATGCCGGTGTCGCGGACGGCGACCCGGACCGTGTCGTCGTCCCCGTCGAGGAGGACGAGGACGCGGCCCCGGTCGGTGAACTTGAGCGCGTTCGAGACGAGGTTCGTCACAATCCGGTCGAGGAGGCCGGCGTCGAGGGTGGCCGGGAGCGCCAGCCCGTCGGGGAGCACGTCGAGGTCGAGGCCCCGGCCCTGGGCGATCGGCCGGAGCTGCCCGACCGACTCGCGGACGCACGCGGCGGCGTCGACGGCGGCGGGCGTGACGGTGAGCGTGCCCGACTGGAGCTTGTACATGTCGAGCAGGCCGTTGACGGTCGAGAGGAGGCGCTGGCCGCCCCGCTGGACGCCCTCGACGAGGTCGCGGAGGTCGTCGGAGACGTCGTCGAGGAGCATCTCGGAAAAGCCGAGGATGGCCGTCAGCGGGGTCCGGAGCTCGTGGCTCGTGTTGGCGAGGAGGTCGTCCTTGAGCTTGTCGGCCGCGCGGAGGCGGACGGTCAGCCGCTCGAGCCGCCGGGAGAGCCGCTGGAGCCGGGCGCTCCGGGCCCGCTGCGCGTCGAGCCGCTTCCGGTGCTCGTGGAGCCGCCACGCGCTCACGCCCCACACGACGGCCAGCCCGGCGAGCACGTAGAGCCCGTACGCCCACCACGTCCGGTACCACGGGGGGCTCACGACGAAGGCGAACGTGGCCTTCTCGCTCAGCCGCCCGTAGGCGTCGCGGGCCCGGACGCGGAGGGTGTAGTCGCCCTCCCAGAGGTTCGTGTACGTCGCCACGCGCTCGGGCCCCCACGCCCCCCATGTGTCGTTGAACCCGTCGAGGCGGAACTGGTACTCGGTCGCGCTGGGCGCGTCGAACAAGGCGGCGGCGGCCTCGAACCGGAGCTCGCTCTTGTCGGCGTAGTCGAGCGTCAGCGCAGGCCCCCCGGCGCCCGACGCCGCGGCCCCGCCCCAGAGCGCCTCCCGCTGCCCGTCGGTCACGCGGCGGACGAAGGCCGGGTAGCGCGGGGCGCCCTCGTTCACGCGGGGGTCGTACCGGAGGAGCCCGTCGGCCGTCCCGACCCAGGCCACGCCGTCGGGCGTCCGGGCGAAACTGATGACCTGGACGCCCCGCAGCTCGAACGAGGCGCTCGGCGCCCTGAACGCCCCGCCCCCGAGCGGCCGGAACACGCCGTCGCGGCTCGTCCAGACCCGCCCGTCGGCGCCGGGGAAGAGCCCGAACACACCCTGAAGGTCGTCCAGTCCGGGGGCTCGGCGGGCCTGGACCTCCCCCCCCTGATAGCCAAGAGCGAAGACGCCCTCGCGCGGCGTCATGTACACCTCCTCACCGACGACGAGGAGGGGCCCACCGCTCACGCCGAGCCCCTCCGCTTTCTGGACCGCGGGCGTGTCCGTACCGGCCCCGGTCACGCGGAACACGCCGCCCCCGACCTGCGAGAGCCACACCGCCCCGCTGGCGTCCTCGACGAGCGAGCGGACCTCGCCTTCCACGCCGTCCAGCCACTCGTCCTCGCTCCACCGCCCGTCGCGGAGCGAGAGCGTGAGGACTCCGCCTTTGCTCCCCACCAGGACGCGGTCGGAGCGCTGGGACAGTTGGAGGAACTCGAACCCGCGCGCTTCTGAAACGCGCCGGCCCTGCCCCCCCCGGATCACGTAGACCCCGCTGTTCGTCCCAATGAGGAGGCCGGCCGACGTCGGGAGGAGCGCCCAGGTTTGGCCGCCGGGGACGACGCCCGCACGTGCAAACCGGGCGTACGCCGGGCCCGCCTCGCCCGGCCGGCCGAGCCGCCCGGGGACGAGCCGGTACAGCCCCGTCGACGTCCCCGCCCAGACCTCGGCCTCGGCCTCGGCGACGGTGTAGACGCTGCCCAAGAGCCCGGACCCCTCGTCGAAAACGGTGAGGCGGCTGAACAGGTCGATCCGCGCGACCCCGTTCAGCAGGGCCACCCACAGCCCGCCTTGCTCGTCGGCCACCAGCCCGACGGCCTGGTCTTCCTCGTGCAACCCGACGTCCGCTCCGTAGGCCCGGACGAGCTGGCCGTCCGGTGCGACGAGCGCCACGCCACCGCCGAACGTGGCGACCGCGTAGAGCCACCCGTGCGCCCCGTAGCGGTCGGGGAGGGCGACGGCGGTGTACGGCCGGTGCCGCCGGAGGTAGTCGGAGCCGGCCCCTTCCAGCGGCCGGGCCTGCCCGCCAGCGAGGAGCACCAGGCCCTCACCGCGGACGACGGCGAGGAGCCCCTGCGGGTGCGGCAGCAGGGCGTCCGTCTTCCGGTCGGCGAACCAGCCCCCCCCGGGCACGAGCTCGAGCCGGTCCGTCCCGAGCCTCTTGATCCCGGCCCCCTCCTCCCACACGTAGAGGACCTCGCGGACGAGGAACGCGCTCCGGAACCGGGACGGCGTGGACCACGACCGCATCTCGGCGCCGTCCCACCGGAACAGCCGCCGCGCGGTCTGGAACACGACCCCTTGAGGCGTGATGTGCGTGGTCCAGACGTCCTGGAAGCCGCGCTCGGCCGGCTCGGCGTACCCCCGGAGGCTCCGGTACTCGAGCCCCCCCCCGCTCGACGAGAAGACCCCGAAGTCGCCCGCGCCCCCTACGTAGACGTCTCCGCCGGAACTGACGGCGAGCGACCGAACCACGGCCTGCTCTTGCACAGGGAGCGAGTGGAGCCGCCACTCCTCCCCGTCGTACTCGAGGAGACCCTCCGAGTTGGCGACGTAGACCAGTCCGCTCGGGGCCTGCGCGACGCCCCAGTTCTGGGGATGTGCGTCGTAGTCCCTCCACGTCCACCGCTGGCTCCGGATCGAGGCCCCTTCGTCGAGCGACGGCAGCGGCTGAGCCGCGGGCGCACCGGCGGAGAGGGCGAGCAGGAGGGCGAGCAGGCGTCGGGACATGGGTGGGTCGCCTCGTCGCGGAAGGGCAGGTTCGGGCGAGTATCGTCCCGGCTCAACGGGCCTTAAGCGCTCAGCCCACCTTTTTTCTGTCGTCTACACCTCCGGGGGGTAACGATTCGGCAACCAACCCGCCAGAAATGGAACCTTTGGGCACCGGGGCGCCTGGGTATACTCCCTAGACCCACCACCTCCCTTGCCCGATGCACGCCTTCACCACGCTCGTACTCGCCCTCTTCGGGCTGACTACCGGTGGTCGGGGCGGCGGGTCGAACGCGCCTCATCGCGACGTTCTCGACTAAGAGGGACCCCTCTCTCCCTCCGCCGTCTCTATACGGTACCGCCAGTGCCTCCGGGCGCTGGCGGTTTTCGTTTGGTCGCCTTGTCCGCCAACTCTTCAATTCCAAGTCACTTAACGCCCGTGCTCATCTCGAGCATCCGTTCAATCGGGCGGAGCGCCCGCACGCGGAGGCCCTCCTCCATCGTCAGCTCGGGCTGGCGGTGCTTGAGGCATAGGTAGAGCTTTTCCAGCGTGTTGAGCTTCATGTGCGGACAGTCGTTGCACGCGCACCCGTTGTCGGGCGGGGCGGCGATGAACGTCTTGCCCGGGTTGTCCTTCTGCATCTGGTGGAGGATGCCGGACTCGGTGGCGACGATGAACTCCGTCGCGCCGGATTCGGCCGCGTAGCGGCGGATGGAGGATGTGCTGCCGATGTGGTCCGCCAACCGGAGGACGGGCTCTTCGCACTCAGGATGCGCCAGTACGGGTGCGTTGGGATGGCGAACTTTGAGGCGAATGAGCTTTTGCTCAGAGAAGATTTCGTGAACGATGCAGGCCCCCTCCCACAGCACCATGTCCCGCCCGGTCTGCTTGATCAGCCACCGTCCGAGGTTCCGGTCCGGCGCGAAGATGACGGGCTGCTCGGGCGGGATCTGGCGGACGATGTGCTCGGCGTTCGAGCTCGTCACGATCACGTCCGTCTGCGCCTTGATGGCCGCCGAGCAGTTGATGTAGCTGACGACGAGGTGGTCGGGGTGCTCGGCCCGGAACGCGGCGAAGGCGTCCGGCGGGCAGCTGTCGGCGAGCGAGCACCCGGCGTGGAGGTCGGGCAGGAGGACCGTCTTGTCCGGGTTCAGGATCTTCGCCGTCTCGGCCATGAAGTGGACGCCGGCGAAGACGATGACCTCGGCGTCGGTCTCGGCCGCCTCGCGGGCCAGCCCGAGCGAGTCGCCGATGTAGTCGGCCACGTCCTGGATGTCGGGCTCCTGGTAGTAGTGGGCCAGGAGCACGGCGTTCCGCTCGCGCTTGAGCCGGTCGATCTCGTCGAACAGGTCGAGCGTGGGGTCGACGGGCTCGCGGACGAACCCGGCGCGGGCGATCGCGGCGGGGTCGAGCGTTGGGAGAGACAGCGTCTCGGTCATGGCGGTGGGGGCGGGTGCGCGTCTAGACGAACGGGCCGGGGGCGGGGATTCGCCCCCCGCCGCCCGGGACGACCGCCGGCGCCCGGCGGCGCCCCCTGCGCGGCCGACGTCGAGCTCACGGACCTCGGCGCTGAAGATCGTGAGCGCCCCGCTCCTCGTCCTCCCCCACACCGCGCTTGACCAGGCCGCGTGGGACCGGCCGGAGGCTCGCGACGGCGATGCCGTCTCGCCCTCGTGCCTGGTGACCGGGGGCCCGGCCGGGGTCGAGCGGCTGGAGGGGCAGCCGTGGCTACCGCGGCCGGCCCTCGGCCGCCGTCACGTCATGGAGGCGGCCCCCGTCGAGGCGGAGGACCCGGTCGGCGAGGGCGGCGAGCGCCGGGTTGTGCGTCACGACGACGAACGCCTGCTCGGACGTCCGGCTCAGGCGGACCAGCTCGTCGTGGAGGGTCTCGGCCGTCCGCGTGTCGAGGTTGCCCGAGGGCTCGTCCATGAGCACGAGCCCGGGCCGGTTCATGAGCGCCCGGGCCACGGCCACCCGCTGCTGCTCGCCGCCGGAGAGCTGGCCGGGCCGGTGGTCGAGCCGGCCGCCGAGCCCGAGCGACTCGAGGAGGCCGCGCGCGCGGGGCGCCGCCGCGTCGAGCGAGCCGCCGGCGATGAGGGCCGGCATCGCCGCGTTCTCGAGCGCGGTGAACTCGGGGAGCAGGTGGTGGAACTGGAAGACGAACCCGACGGCCCGGTTGCGGAACGCCGCGAGCGCCTCGTCGCCCTTCGAGAACACGTCCTCGCCGTCGTAAACGACGGTCCCGGCCGTCGGCCGGTCGAGGGCGCCGAGGAGGTGGAGGAGCGTGCTCTTCCCCGTCCCGCTCTCGCCCACGACGGCGACGAGCTCGCCGGCCCGGACCTCGACGTCGGCGCCGGTGAGGACCTCGAGGTGCCCGGCGGCGGTGGGGTACCGCTTGACGAGCCCGCGGGCCGTGAGGACGGGGGCTGGGGGTTGGGGGCCGGGGGTCGGGGGCCCCTCCGCCCCGGCCTCCGCGCTGGCGGCCGGCGTCGCCAGCGGCCCCGGCCCGCCGCCCATGTCGGGGGACAGCGACGCCCCCGCCCCCCCCGGTCCCCGCCCCCTAGGCCCCGGCAGCCCCATCACTCGGGCCGGGAGATGTCGTACTTCTCCAGCTTGTTGTACAGGTGCGACCGCTGGATGCCGATGACCTCGGCCGTCCTCGACACGTTCCACCCGTGCTCCTCGAGCTTCCGCTCGATAAACAGCTTCTCGGCCATGTCGCGGAAGTCGGAGAACGAGTCGAACCGCTCGATCAGCCCCATCGAGTTGCCGCCGCGGCCGCCGCCGGGGACCACGTACCGCTCGACGTCGGCCTCGGTGATCGTGTCCTCGTCGGAGAGGATGAGGAGGCGCTCGACCACGTTCCGCAGCTCGCGGACGTTGCCGCGCCAGTCGAGCCGGCGGAGCGCGTCGAGGGCGCCGTCGGAGAAGCCCTTGCCGCCGATCCCGTTCCGGCGCATGACCTGGTCGAGGATGAACCGGGCGATGTCCGGGATGTCCGCCCGGCGCTCGCGCAGCGGGGGGACGTGGATGAGGATGACCGAGAGCCGGTGGTAGAGGTCCTCCCGGAACCGCCGCTCGTCGACCTGGGCGAGGAGGTCGCGGTTCGTGGCCGCCACGACGCGGACGTCGACGGAGATCGGGCGGTCGCCGCCGACGCGCGTGACCCGGCTCTCCTGGAGCGCCCGGAGCACCTTGGCCTGGGCGTCGAGCGACATGTCCCCGATCTCGTCGAGGAACAGCGTCCCGCCGTCGGCCTGCTCGAACTTGCCCACGCGCTGCTTCGTGGCCCCGGTAAAGGACCCCTTCTCGTGGCCGAACAGCTCGCTCTCGATCAGCTCCGAGGGGATCGCCGCGCAGTTGACCTCGACGAGCGGCCCGTCCGCCCTCGGCGACTGGGCGTGGAGGTGGCGGGCGACGAGCTCCTTGCCCGTCCCCGGCTCGCCGGTGATGAGGACGCGGGCCTCCGACGGGGCCACCCGCGCGACGGTCTGCTGGATCCGCGCGATCGCCGGGCTCTCGCCGACGATGGGCGTGAGGTCCGAGGCGCTCGTGTCGCGGACGACCTGCTTGAGCCGCTGGTTCTCGACCTGGAGCTGGCCCATCGACAGCGCGTTCCGCACCGTGACGAGCACGTCGTTCAGGTCCGGCGGCTTCTCGAGGAAGTTGACGGCCCCGAGCTTGGTGGCCTCGACGGCCGTCTCGACCGTCCCGTGGCCCGTGATCATCACGACGGGGACCGTCGCCTCGGCGTCGTGGAGGGCTTGGAGGACCTCCATCCCGTCCCGCTTCGGCATCTTGATGTCGAGGAGGACGAGGTCGATGCCGCCCCCGAGCGCCTTGGTCAAGGCCTCCTCCCCGTCGACGGCCTCCTCGAAGTCGTAGCCCTCCAGTTCGAGGACCTGGCGGAGCACGTTCCGGTTGGCGCGCTCGTCGTCGGCGAGGAGGATGGTGGGCATGGGCGAGGGGCGGTCGGCGAGGGGCGGCCCAAGCTAACGCGCGCCCTCCGCGCGCCGTGCCCCGGGGCACGGGCCCGAGGGCTGGCGGGGCGCCCCGCCGGCCGGACCGGCTTCGCCGGCCGGCTACTCCAGCGTGAGCGCCTGGCCGTCCCCGA
>CAZDFV010000157.1:0-7671 GCA_964504495.1 uncultured Rhodothermales bacterium | reverse complement strand
CACGCCCACGTCCGGGAACGCGCCGTGAGCGCGCCCGACCTCGCCGTCCAGCGCGGAGCGGAGGCCGTCCCGCCCGCCCTCGACGGGAACGTCTCGCGCGGTCCGGTCGAGCGGGCCGTCGGCGCCGCGCTGGCGGCGTGCGCGCTCGTGACCGTCGCGACGACGCTCGGGATCGTGCTCGTGCTCGTGTGGGAGTCGGTCGGCTTTTTCCGCCAGGTGCCCGTCACCGAGTTTTTCGGCGCGACCGAGTGGACCCCGCTCTTCGTCGACGGCCAGTTCGGCGTGTGGCCGCTCGTGGCCGGGACGCTCTTGGTGACGGCGATCGCCGCGCTCGTGGCGCTCCCGCTCGGGCTCTTGGCGGCCGTCTACGTCTCCCAGTTCGCCGCGCCGCGCGTCCGGCGCGTGGTGAAGCCGGCGCTCGAGCTCTTGGCGGGCGTCCCGACCGTCGTCTACGGCTTCTTCGCGCTGACGGCGGTGACGCCCTTTTTGCAACTGTTCATCCCCGGCCTCGGCGTCTACAACGCGCTCTCGGCCGGGCTCGTCGTCGGGGTGATGATCCTCCCGCTCGTGGCGTCGCTCAGCGAGGACGCGCTGGGGGCGGTCCCGCGCCCGCTCGCGGAGGGGGCCTACGCGCTCGGGGCGACGGAGGGCGAGGTCGTCTGGCGGATCACGGTCCCGGCCGCCCTCAGCGGGATCGTGGCGTCCTTCATCCTCGCTCTCAGCCGCGCGATTGGCGAGACGATGATCGTGGTCCTTGCCGCCGGCGCCACGCCGCTGCTCACGCTCGACCCGCGCGAGAGCATCCAGACGATGACGGCCTTCATCGTCAGCGCCACGCTGGGCGACACGCCGCAGGGCTCGGCCGTCTTCCAGGGGCTCTTCGCCGTGGGCCTCCTCCTGTTCCTCGTCACGCTCGCGATGAACGTGGGGGCCCAGCACATCGTCCGCCGCTTCGCGCAGCGGGCCTAGCGCCCCCGAAGACCGCACCCAGATATGCCCCCGATGAGCACCCGAAACAGTCCTCCCCCTAGGCAGGGGGAGTCCCCGGAGGGGGAGGGGGTAGACCGGCCGGAGCACCGCGCCCCGGCCGGGCGTCGCGCCCGACGAGTCCACCACCCCTGACCCCTCCTGTCCAGGAGGGGGACTGCGACGGAGTCTCTCCGACCTCTCATGCTCCCTACGACCGCCAGCCTCACCGACGTCCCGCCCGGGCTCGCCCGGCGGCGGCGGCGCGGCCGCGTGCTCCGGGCGTGCGCGGCGGCGGCCACGGCCGTCGGGATCGTCGTGCTGGCGGTTCTTCTGATTCAGGTGCTCGTGACCGGGCTCCCGTGGCTGAGCGCGGACCTCCTCTTCGAGTACCCCTCGCGGATCGCCGAGCGGGCCGGGCTGAGGGCGGCGATCGCCGGGACGTTCTGGCTCATGACGATTACGGCGGCGGTCGCCGTGCCGCTCGGGGTGGGCGCGGCCGTCTACCTGGAGGAGTACGCCCGGCCGGGGCCGCTCCTCCGGCTCGTCACGCTCAACATCGCCAACCTCGCGGGCGTGCCGAGCGTGATCTACGGGATCCTCGGGCTGGCTGTCTTTGTGCGCGTGCTCGGGTTCGGCGCCTCGTTCCTGGCCGGCGGGGTCACGCTCGCGCTCCTCGTCCTGCCCGTCATCGTGATCGCGACGCAGGAGGCGCTCCGGGCGATTCCGCGGGGCGTCCGCGAGAGCGCCTACGCGCTTGGCGCGACGCGCTGGCAGGTCGTCCGGGCGCACCTCTTGCCGCTCGCCGCGCCGGGCGCGCTGACGGGCGTGATCCTCGCGCTCTCGCGGGCCATCGGCGAGACGGCCCCGATCCTCGTCGTCGGGGCGGCCACGTTCCTCGCGTTCCTGCCCGCGACGCCGCTCGACGCCTTCAGCGCGCTGCCCGTCCAGATCTACAACTGGGCGAGCCGCCCGCAGGAGGAGTTCGAGGGGCTCGCCGCGGCCGGCATCCTCGTCCTGCTGGCGGTCCTCCTCGTGATGAACGGGCTCGCCATCTGGCTCCGCGACCGGGCCGAGCGCCACCGCTAGGCCCCCCACCCCTCCCGCTATGACTGCGCCGAACACGCTCGACGTCCGCCAGCCCACCGCGACGGACCCGCTGCCCGACCCCGGCGCGCCGGCCCGCGTCAAGGTCGAGGTCCGCGACCTCAGCGTGTGGTACGGGCCGAACCAGGCGCTCTGGGGCGTCTCGCTCGACGTGCCCGCCTGCTCGGTCCTCGCTCTCATTGGCGCGAGCGGCTCGGGCAAGAGCACCCTCCTCCGGGCCATGAACCGGATCCACGAGCTCGTGCCGGGCACGCGGACCGAGGGGGCCGTCCGCCTCGACGGCCGGTCGGTCTACGACGACGCCGACCCCGTCCTCGTCCGCCGCCACGTGGGGATGGTGTTCCAGGCGCCCAACCCGTTCCCCAAGTCGATTTATGAGAACGTCGCGTGGGGCGCCCGGATCAACGGGATGGAGGGCGACCTGGACGACCGCGTCGAGAACGCGCTCCGCCAAGCGGCGCTCTGGGACGAGGTGAAGGGCCGCCTGAGCGACCGGGCGACCGGGCTCTCGGGCGGCCAGCAGCAGCGGCTCTGCATCGCCCGGACCCTCGCCGTCGAGCCCGAGGTGATCCTGATGGACGAGCCGACGAGCGCGCTCGACCCGAAAGCGTCCGGGCTCGTCGAGGAGACGGTCCGCCAGCTGGCCGACGCCTACACCGTCGTCATCGTCACCCACAACATGCAGCAGGCCCGCCGCGTGAGCGACCGGACGGCGTTCCTCCACGAGGGCCGGCTCGTCGAGGTCGGCCCGACGGACCGGGTGTTCACGACGCCCGCAGAGGACCGGACGCGGGCGTACGTGACGGGCCAGTTCGGCTAACCGGCCTCGGCCTGGGCCTCGAGCGCCTCCGCCTGCGGTCCGAGGTAGCGGTCGATGAGCGCGTGCGCGAGGTAGATGAGCGGGGTGATCCCGACGGCGATCGCCACCTTGTACCCGTAGTTGAAGAGGGTGATGGCGACGATCTCGCCCAGCGCGAGCTGCCCGGCGAACGCGACGGCCAGCACGACGAACGTGTCGACAAACTGCGAGCCCAGCGTCGAGCCGGTCGCCCGGAGCCAGAGGTGGCGCCCGCCGGTCCACTGGCGGAGCCGGTGGAACAGGGCGATGTCGAGGAGCTGCCCGACGAGGTAGGCCACGAGGCTCCCCACGATAACGCGGGTCGTCGTCCCGAACACGGCGGCGAAGGCGGCGTCCGGCACGGGCGAGCTCGGGGCCGTCGGCACCGCCAGCGCGATCTGGAGCAGGACGAACGCGAACACGACGCACGCCAGCCCGACGTACGTCACGAACCGGATGCCGGCCTTCCCGAAGTACTCGTTCATCACGTCCGTCACGATAAACGTGACGGGGAAGGCGATGACCCCGGCCGTCATCACGACGCTCTCGAACTCGACGCCGAGGATTGTGAGTGTGAACGGGAGGGCGAACGCCGTGAAGAACTTGCCGGCCGTCGCCTCGGCGATCACGAGCGCCGTCAGGAAGACGGCCGCGCAGACGACGTAGACCTTCTGCGGACGGCTGAGGATGGTCACGACAGGGCGGCGGGGGCTGTCACGGCGCGTCGCGAACCCTCTCCGAGAGGTCCTGCGGAACGCGGAACACGTACTTCCGCCCCGCCCGCCCCGCCGTGAGGAGCCCCCGGTCGGCGAGCGAGAGCAGGTCCGTCCGGGCCGTCTGATAGACGATCCCGTGGCTCGTCTGGTGCGACGCGAACGTGTAAACCGCGTCCGGGTGCTGGAGCGCGTGGCGGAGCAGGGCGATCTGCCGCGCGTTCAGCTCCGCGTCGGGGTGGAGCACTGCTCTCGTCTCTCGGATCTCCTGCACCTTGCGGCGGATGTACGCTTGGACACTGTCCAGCGCCCGGTCGATCACGTCGAGGTGGAACAGGAGGAAGTAGGTGAGGTCGTTGTCATCGGTCTCGGTGTAGAGGTAGGCCCGGGCGTACTTCGCATAGGCGTCGGTGAGGACGCTGGAGATCGACACGAACTCGAACAGCCAGTAGCCCTCCCGGAGCATGAACCAGTAGAACAGCGCCCGCGCCGTGCGGCCGTTGCCATCCTCGAACGGGTGGACGTACCCGATCCAGAAGTGCAGCGCGACGGCCTTGATGACGGGGTGGACGTACGGGCCGTCTGTCCCGTTGATGAACGCGCAGACCTGTCCGACGTACGCCTCTACGTCGTCGTGGGGCGGTGGTTTGTAGAGGCGGCGCTCCCCGCTCCACACGCCGAATCGGTCCTCCTCATCGGGACCCCGGTAGTGTCCGGGGTCGGCCGCGCGGTCCGTCAGGATTGCGTGGAGGTGACGAATCAAGTCCGGGCTCAACTCCTCGTTGGCGAGCGTTTTGATCCTCTGCATCGCGCGAAAGTTGTTGAGGACCATCCGCTCTCCCTTCGTCGTCGGCTTCCGCCCTGACCGGAGCATCTCCTTGGCCTCCCGGCGCGTCGTCGCAGCGCCTTCGAGGAGGCTCGACATGATCGACTCCTCGATGAGGGAGCTGACCACGTAGCGGTCTCGGTGTCCGGGGCTGACCGCCTGCTCAGCCATCAGGATCTGCCCGCTCGCATCCCGGTCGATGCGCTGCAACCGCTCTGTGACGGGGTCTGGCGTTGCGTACTGGAGCGCCGCGCCCGTCGTGCCGACGAGCGGGAGGTCCCGGAGCAAAGGCCGCCGAGCGAACTTCGTCCCGAGCCACCACTCGCTTGCGGAGAGGCCGTCGGGTGGTGGCCGATGCCGGAGAGCGTCCCAGGGGAGGTACGCCCCCCCCGGCGTCGGGTCGAAGGCGTGCTGGAAGACAGCCTCCAGCCGATCCGCTTGCTGAGCGTCGCGGAGTAGGAGGACGAAGGGGCGGGGCGGCTGCGGGGGGCGGATCACGGGGGCGCTGTCCGTTCTGACCGTACTGTCAGTAAACTACTACTACTAACAGTACGTTCTACGAGCGTCCCGTCCGCCCCGCTGGGAGCCGTCGCCAGCGCGTGTTCAGCGGCCGCCGCCGGCGTCGGCGGGCTCGGGCGCCTCGGCCTCGGCGCGCGGCGCGGCGTCCTTGACGTAGGTGTCGAGCCAACTCGCCTGCTCCCAGAGCATGTGGAGAAGGGACTCGCGGGCCCGGTACCCGTGGCTCTCGGCCGGGAGGAGCACGAGCCGGGACACGCCGCCGAGCCCCTTCAGCGCGCCGTAGAGCCGCTCCGACTGGAGCGTGAACGTGCCCGGGTTGTTGTCGGCGTCGCCGTGGATCAGGAGGATCGGCTCGTCGATCTTGTCAGCGTGCATAAAGGGGCTCATCCCGAAGTAGAGCATCGGGTCGTCCCAGAACGTGCGCTCCTCGCGCTGGAACCCGAACGGCGTGAGCGTCCGGTTGTAGGCGCCGGACCGAGCGATTCCGGCCCGGAACAGGTCGGAGTGGGCGAGGAGGTTGCCCACCATGAACGCCCCGTAGCTGTGCCCGCCGATCGCGACCCGATCGGGGTCGGTCACGCCGCGCTCGACGCCGGCGGCGATGGCGGCCTCGGCGTTCATCACGAGCTGCTCGCGGAAGCTGTCGTTCGGCTCCACGTCGCCCTCGCCGACGATGGGGAACGAGGCGTCGTCGAGGACGGCGTACCCCTGCGTCACGAACGGGACGGCGCCCCAGTAGCTCACGTAGGTGAACTGGTACGGGCTGTCGGACCGCTGGCCGGCCGCGTCGGCGCTCTTGAACTCGGTCGGGTAGGCCCAGACGAACGTCGGGAGCGGCCCGTCGCCCACGTCGTAGCCGGGCGGGAGGTAGAGCGTGGCGCTCAGCGGGACGCCGTCGGCCCGGGTGTACTCGACCGTCTCCTTCTGGACGTCCGCCAGCTCGGGGTACGGGTGAGGGAAGCTGGTGAGCGCCCGGCTGGCGCCCGTGTCGAGGGTGAGGGCGTAGTAGTTCGGCGGCTCGGTCACCGTCTCGCGGCGCGTGAGGAGGACGCCGCCCGGTTCGCCGAGAAAGTCGATGGGGATCTGGTAGTAGGGCGCCTCCGAGTGGAAAATCTCCTCGCTCTCGCCCGTATCGAGGTTCAGGCGGCGGACGAACGGGCGGTTCCCCTCGGGCGAGGCGCCCTGCCCGGACCAGTAGGTATCGGCCCCGTCCATCACCAAGACCTGTGTGCCGTCGTCGGTCGCCTCCGTCATGGGCCGACCGGGGTCGTTGTAGCGGTCCTCGAACGAGACCGTGAACAGCTCGCGCTTCGTCTCGGGCGCCGAGGGGTCGATGACGTAGGCCCGGCGCGTCCGGTCCTGCCAGTAGTACTCCTCGACGATGGCGGTGTCGTTGTCGCCCCAGGTGACGCCGGCGTAGCGGAGGGGGAGCGTGACGAGCGGCTCGCCCTCGGCGTCGAACGGGGCCTCGAGCGTGTAGAGCCGGTCGCGGACCTCGGCGGGGGCGCCGGCGTCGCCCTCGTCCTGCGCCTCGGCCCAGACGAGCGTGGCCGGCGCGTCGGCCCGCCAGTTGTGCGACCGCGGCCCGGTTGGGACGCTCCCGAACGCGATCGGCACGCGCTCCGCCAGCGGGGCGTCGTAGACCGTCGCCATGCGGTCGCCCGTCTCGACGTCCCACACCTCGACCCGGTTGGGGAAGCGGTACCACGGGACGAGGTACGAGTACGGCCGGTGCCGGGCCTCCGTCAGCAGGAACCGCCCGTCCGGCGACGGCTCGAACGACGTGTAGACCGCCTCCGGCCCGAGCGGGCGGACCGCTCCGTCGAGGCCGACGATGTGGAGCTGGCCGGTCATGTAGTGGTCGAAAAGGGCCTCGTCGCGCGGGCTCTCCAGGAGGTCCTGGTACGTCCGCGCGGGCGCCGCCTCGCCGGTCGACTCCTGAACCACGGGGCCGGTCGGCGTGGTCTCCTCCGCGGGTGCCTCGCCCCGACTGGCCGGGACCGTCCGGACGACGAGGCCGTCGCTCGACGGGAGCCAGTCGTACGACGAGCCCGGCGCCGCGTCGTTGACGGCGGCGTCGAGCGCGCGGCGGGCGGTCGCCGTCTCGACGTCCACCACGTAGAGCTCGATGTGCTCGTCGCGGTCGACGAGGACCGCCATGTGCTGGCCGTCCGGGCTCCACGACGCGCTCCGGAGGCGGGCCCCCTCGGGGAAGCCCGTCACCTCGCGCTGGCGGCCGTCGCCGGTGACCGGCTGGAGCGCGACGCCGGTGTACCCGCTCGCCCGGCTCGGCCCCGTCGTGCGCGGGTTGACGCGGACGCCGGCGAGGCCGACCTCGGGCTCCGCCAGCTCGGCGACGGGCGGGAGGCTGGGCCGCGCCAGCAGCGCCATCGTCGTCCGGTCCGGGCTGAGAGAGACGGCCGGCGTGCGCGGCGCGTCGACGAGGGCGGCCAGCTCGGGCGCGGGCGTCTGGTAGGCGAGCGGGTCGTCCTGGGCCTGCGCGGGCGCGAGGACGAGGAGCAGGGCGAGGGCGGAGAGGGCGGCGCGGAGGGGCATGGCGCGGAGGGTGGGGCGGTCCCGGAGTATAGGCCACGCCGTTCCCTTTCCCCGCTGGCGGGCCGCCCCGGTGGCCGGCCGGCGCCGTCCCGGTCGGCTACGTCCCGGTCGGCTCCGCGACGGCGTCGGCCCAGGTCCGGCCGCCG
>CAZDFV010000156.1:0-7705 GCA_964504495.1 uncultured Rhodothermales bacterium | reverse complement strand
AGCGGGGCCGGCGGCGTCGCGCGGACGAGCCGGCCGGCCTCCCAGTCGACCCCGACGGCCGGCGACCGGCGCTCGACGCGGCTGGCACCCCCGAGGAGGGCGCGGAGGTCGGCGCGGAGGGCCGAGAGCCGGGCGAGCGCGGGCTCCACCCGGTTCTGGGTGAAGGCCCGGCGGGCCCGCTGGAGGCCGGCGAGGACGCGGTAGCGGGCGGCCTCGGTGTCGGAGGCGGCGGCGAAGAGCGAGAGGTCGAGCATGGCGGGTGCGGTGGCCGTTCTCGGAATCTTCCCAAAGATCGCGCCACCGACCGGCCGATCCACTCCCTTCGGGCTCGCTCAGGCTCCTCCTGGGGCGGCGGTAGCTTCGGCCGCCGTCGCGGCGGGCCCGGCACGAACCCTCCGGCCAGCCGGCCGCGTTGGACTCCCCCTTCTGCCTCCCCCCCGACCTAGCACCGATTCAGCATGGACAAGCTCGTCATCCAGGGGGGCCGCCCGCTCCGCGGCCGCCTCCACGTCGGCGGCTCGAAAAACACGGCCCTCCCGCTCATGGCCGCCGCCGTCCTGGCCGACGGCGTGACGACGATCCGAAACGTCCCGGTCCTCAACGACGTGGCGACGTTCTCGAACGTGATCCGCGTCACGGGCTGTAAGGTCACGTGGGAGCCGGACGACGACCCGGACACGCCGGAGACGATCACGATCGACGCCTCCGGCATCCACCACTTCGAGGCGCCCTACGACCTCGTCAAGAAGATGCGGGCGTCGTTCTACATGCTCGGGGCGCTCCTCGGGCGCGGCGGCCGGGCCCGCGTCTCGCTGCCCGGCGGGTGCGCCTGGGGGCCCCGCCCCGTCGACCTCCACATCAAGGGGATGGAGGCGCTCGGCGCCGAGGTCCGTGAGGAGGGCGGCTACGTGATCGCCGAGGCCCCGGGCGGGCGGCTCCCCGGCGGGCGGATGGCGTTCGAGCCGGTGAGCGTGGGCGCGACGATCAACGTGCTGCTGGCGGCCGTCACGGCGCGGGGCGAGTCCGTCTTGGAGAACTGCGCGGCCGAGCCCGACGTGGTCGTCTTTGGCGAGATGCTCCAGGCGATGGGGGCCCGGATCGACGGGCTGGGGACGGGCACGGTCACGGTCCAGGGCGTCGAGGCCCTCCAGCCGGTCGAGTTCACGAACTGCCCCGACCGGATCGAACTCGGCACCTACATGATCGCCGCCGCGCTGGCGACGCCGCCGGGCGAGACGTTCCGGATCACCGGGGCCCGGCCCGAGCACCTCGGCCCGGACTTTACCGAGCGGTTCCGCGAGACCGGCGTCCCGTTCACGTTCGACGGCGACGTCGTGACCGTCACGGGCGCCAAGGCCATCGAGCCCGTCGACGTGGAGACGGCCCCGTTCCCCGGGTTCGCGACCGACCTCCAGGCGCAGTGGACGGTCCTCATGACGCGGGCCGAGGGGCCATCAACCGTCCGCGACACGGTCTACACCGACCGCTTTAAGCACGTCCCCGAGCTGAGACGCCTCGGCGCCGACCTCCAGGTCAAGGGCGACACGGTCCACGTCGCCGGGAAGAACGGCCGGCCGCTCAGCGGCGCGACGGTCATGAGCACGGACCTCCGGGCGAGCGTCTCGCTCGTCCTCGCCGGCCTCATAGCCGAGGGGACGACGAACGTGCTCCGGGTGTACCACCTCGACCGGGGCTACGAGCGGCTCGAGGCGAAGCTCCAGGGGGCCGGCGTCGACATCCGGCGCGAGGAGTACCAGGAGGAGCACGCCGAGGGGGTCGCCGCCTAGCGCTCCCCGCTGGCGACCGTCGCCAGCGGGCGCGTGGCTGGAACATGGCCGCTCCGATCCTCCTGTTCGACGGCGTCTGCACGCTCTGCAACGGGGCCGTCGACTTCGTGATGCGACACGACGGGGCCGGACGGTTCCGGTTCGCCTCGCTCCAGAGCGAGGCCGCGCAGCCAACCCTCGACCGCGCCGGGCTGGGCGCCGACTACCTCGCCAGCCTCGTCCTGGTCGATGAAGACGGGCGCATCTGGACGGGCGCCGAGGCCGCGCTCGGCGTGGCCCGCCGCCTCGACCCGCCGTGGCCGGCCCTCGCCGCGGCCGCCCGCGCGGTCCCCGCGCCGGTCCGCGAGGCCGTGTACCGGCTCGTCGCGCGCCACCGCTACCGCGTGTTCGGACAGCGGGAGACGTGCCGCCTCCCCTCGCCCGAGGAGCGCGCCCGGTTCCTCGAGTACGGCTGACGCCCTACGCCGCCGCCAGCGCGGCGGGGTCGGGCACGATCGTGTCGAGCACGCGGGCCGACGACAGAACGCCCGGCATCCCCGCACCCGGGTGCGTCCCGGCGCCCACGAGGTAGAGCCCGTCGACGTCCTCGCTCGCGTTGTGCGGGCGGAAAAAGGCGCTCTGCAAGAGCTGCGGCTCGAGCGAGAACGCCGCGCCCTTGACCGAGAGGTAGTCGTCCAAGAACCCCTGGGGCGTGAGCGTGACGCTCGCCGTGAGGTGCGCGCCGAGGTCCGGGAGGACGGTCTGGGCGAGGTAGTCCTCGACCCGCTGGCGGTAGCGCTCGGCCTCGGTGCCCCAGTCCGTCCCGCTGTCGAGGTGGGGGACCGGCGAGAGGACGTAGAACGCGTCGTGGCCGTCGGGCGCCATCGACGGGTCCGTCGCCGTCGGGCGGTGGAGGTAGAGCGAGAAGTCGTCGGCGAGGGTCTTGTTGTGGAAGATGTCGGTGAGGAGCGCCCGGTACCGCTCGCCGAGGAGGATCGTGTGGTGGGCCACGTCGGGGTACTGGCGGTCCGTGCCGAAGTACCACACGAACAGGCTCATCGAGTGCTTCGACCGGGCCAGCTTGGCGTCGGTCCAGGTCGAGCGGTGCTCCGGGGCCACGAGCGACTGGTAGGTCCAGGCCGCGTCGGCGTTCGAGACGACGACGTCGGCCGGGATCGTCTCGCCGCCCTCCAGGCGGACGCCGGTCACGCGCGGCTTGCCGCCCGTCGGCTCGGCCGTGATCTCCTCGACCGTCTCGCCGAGACGGAGGACGCCGCCGTGCCGCCTGAACAGCTCCGCCAGCCCGGTGACGATCGCGCCCGTCCCCCCCATCGCGTACCACACGCCCCAGTGTCGCTCGAGGAACGCGATAAGGGCGTAGATCGACGTCGTCGAGAACGGGTTGCCGCCGACGAGGAGCGGGTGGAAGCTGAACACGCGCCGGAGCCGGCGGTCCTTGATGTATTTCGAGACGAGGCCGTAGACCGTCCGGTGGCTCTCGAGCGCGACCATCGACGGGACGATCCGGGCCATGTGGCCGGCCCGGTCGAACGGGACGTGGCCGAGCTCGAGGAACCCGGTCTCGAAGATCTGCTCGCTCTTGTCGAGAAACCGGCGGTAGCCCGCCACGTCGGCCGGGTTGAACCGGGCGATCTCGCGCTCCATCGCCTCCCCGTCGCCGGTGTAGTCGAAGACCTCGCCGCCGTCGAACCGGATCCGGTAGAACGGGGACACCTCGACGAAGTCGACGTGGTCCTCGCGCCGCTCGCCGGCGAGGGCCCACAGCTCGTCGAACAGGAACGGGGCGGTGATGAGCGTCGGCCCGGCGTCGAAGGTGTAGGTCCCGTCGTCCGTCGTCTCGCGGAACACGCGGGCCCGCCCGCCCGGCTGGTCGAGCCGGTCGACGACGGTCACACGGTAGCCGCGCGTGAGCAGGCGGACAGCCGCCGCCAGCCCGCCGAACCCGGCCCCGACGACGACGGCGTGCGGGGCGTCCGGGCCGGGCAGCACGGGCGGCCCCTCGGTGCGGAGGCGGGCGTCGGGGCGGACGGCGAGGCGGCGGATCCAGGAGGGCATCGCGGGGGGAGCGGCGGGCGGCGGGGTACCCGGGCCCGCCGGCGCCGTTCCGGCCTCGGTGTGCCGGTGAGTGACGCGCGAGTGCGTCAGGAGGGCGCGCTGGCGGAGCGCACCGCCAGCCCGGCGGGCGCGGGGCTCCGACGGGGCGATCACGTCGTACTCCCCTGCCCACAAGCAGGGCTGCGACGTTCCGTACCGGATGTACAGGCGCATCGTCATTCCCGCGCAGGCGGGAATCCAGAGCGGCCGAGCACCGCGTCGCACGAGTCCGGCGGTCCCCGCCTGTGCGCGGGGACGGCTCGGCTTGTCTGTCTGGTGATCGGTACCAAGCACTGAGGACGTGCCGGCCCTTCTGCCGATCGGCGCGCCGCCCACGGGCGGCGTTCAGGTCGCTCCCGAGGCAAGATCGGGCCCCGCCCCGACGTTTCTGACCGCCCGCGGCGGACCCGACCCCGCCCGCACTCGTTCTCCCCCCGGACCCCACGGACCCGCCCCCATGACCGGCACCCAGAAAAGAGTCTCCGTCGCCCTCCTCGTCGTCGCGGCGTTCCTCGGAGGCGTCGTCTTCGTGACCTCGGCGATGAACCTGACCGGGCTGGCCGGCCTGTTCCAGGGCGCCGACGCCCAGCGCGCGCTCGACGACGTCGAGGCGATCGCGACGGCCGAGAACCTCGGCGAGGCGTTCACGGCCGTGGCCGAGCGCGTGAACCCGGCCGTCGTCCAGATCCGCACGACGCGGACCGCCGACCCGGCCGCCTCGCGCGGCCAGTTCGACCCGTTCGGCGGCCTGTTCGACCCGCGCGGCGGGGCGCCCCAGACCGGGCTCGGGAGCGGCGCGTTCGTCACCGGCAGCGGGTACATCGTGACCAACAACCACGTCGTCGAGGACGCCGACGAGCCCATCGAGGTCCTCCTCTTCGACGGCCGGACCGTCGACGCGGCGATTGTCGGGACCGACCCGTTCTCCGACCTCGCCGTCCTCGAGGTCGAGGGCGACGGCTACCCGGCCATCCCGTTCGGCGACTCCGACGAGCTCCGCGTCGGGCAGTGGGTGCTGGCCTTCGGGAGCCCGCTCTCGGCCGACCTCTCGAACACCGTGACCTCCGGGATCATCTCGAGCCTCGGCCGCTACAGCGGCTCGCGCGACCCCCGCGGCCGGCCGACGATCTCGAACTACATCCAGACCGACGCGGCCGTCAACCCCGGCAACTCGGGCGGCCCGCTCGTGAACCTCCGCGGCGAGATCGTCGGGATCAACTCGGCCATCGCCACGCGGACGGGGACGTTCAACGGGATCTCGTTCGCGATCCCGGCCGACATCGTCCGCTCGACCGTCGAGCAGCTCATCGACTCGGGCGTCGTCGAGCGGGGGTACCTCGGGATCCAGTTCCGGGGCGCGCCGGCGTCGCTCCGCCGCGCGTTCGGGGCCGGCCCGGGCGCGGCGACGATCGAGGACATCGCCGAGGACGCCGAGGGCGAGTCGCCGGCCGCCGACGCCGGGCTCCGCGAGGGCGACCTCATCACGGCCCTCGACGGCGTCGAGCTGACGAACCCGAACCAGATCATCTCGATCATCTCGACCAAGCGGCCCGGCGACACCGTCGAGGTCACGTACAACCGCGACGGCCGCGAGCGGACGGCGGAGGTCACGCTCGGCCGCCGCCCGGGCGACGCCGTGGCCCAGGGCGCGCCGCGCCCGGCGCCCCGCAGCAACGGCGTCGAGGAGCCCACGTCGATGGACATGCTCGGGCTCACGCTCCGCGACCTCACCGCCCGCGAGGCCCGCCAGTTCGACGGGGCCGCCGGCGTCCTCGTCGCCGACGTGGACCGGGCGAGCGACGCCTACCGCGAGGCCGAGATCGACCGGGGCTACCTCATCGTCGAGGCCGACCGCGAGCCGGTCGGCTCCGTCCGCGAGTTCCGCGAGGCCATCGCCGACGTGGAGGAGGGCGAGACGTTCCTCGTCCGCGTCCGCCCGCCGGGCACGGACGTCACGTTCCTGACGGCCCTGCGGAAGGGGTAAGCCCCACGCCGGCCGGCCGACGGGCGGGGCGCGTCCGGTGTGGGCGCGCCCCGCTCTGCTTAGGGCGCACCCTCCGCCAGCCGGGCCTGGAGGTCGAGGCCGGCGCGGACCTCGGCGGGCGTCGGCGTCTGGCCCCGCGCCATGAGGTGGTGGAACGCGGCGGCGTCCTGGTCCCGCCCGACGGCGGCGACGGCGCGGACCTCGCCGCCCTCGACGTAGGCCGCGAGGAACTGGCGGTCGTCGAGCGAGCCGTCGACGACGACCTCGTCCCAGTCCTCCGCGTGGCCGACGTAGCGGAGGTTGAGGCCGAACTGGCCCGTCCAGAAAAACGGGACGCTCTCGAACCGCGCTGGGCGGACGGTCGGGTCCCCCTCGGCGATCATGTTGTGGGCCGCCAGCCGCCCGTGCTGCTGGGCGAGGCGCCAGTGCTCGATGCGGACGTGCCGGCCGAGCCGCGGGTCGGGGTAGGCGGCCACGTCGCCGGCGGCGAACAGGCCGTCCGCCAGTTGGAGGTGGGCGTCGACGGTGAGCCCGCCGTCGTCGCGGCGGAGCGTCCGGGGCACGAAGTCGGTCGCGGGGCGGACGCCGACGCCCATCACCACGAGGTCGGCGTCGAGCGCCTCGCTGCTCACGACGACGCGGAGGCCGTCGTCTGTTTTCTCGATCCGCTCGACCTCGGCGCCGAGCCGGAACCGGACGCCCTTCTCCTCGGCCGCGGCTTGGAACACGTTCCCCACTCTCTCCCCCATCGCCGCCGCGAACGGGGCGTCCTCCTTCCCGACGACGGTCACGTCGATCCCGCGCGCGTTGAGCTGCGAGGCGCACTCCATCCCGATAAACGAGGCGCCGATCACGACGGCCCGCCGGGCGCCCTCGGCCTCGCCGACGATCTCGCGCGCGTCGCGCCACGACCGGAGCGTGTGGACGCCCTCCAGATCGGCCCCGTCGATGGGCAGGCGGCGGGGGACGCCACCCGTCGCGACGAGACAGGCGTCGTACGTGACGGGGTCGCCCTCTTCAAACGTCACCTGGCGGGCGCCAGGATCGAGGGCGGTGACGGTCCGGTCGGTCCAGACCTCGATGGCGTGGCGCTCGTAGAAGGCGGCGTCGCGGAGGGGGAGGGCGTCGTCGCCGGCGTCGCCGCCGAGGTAGGTTTTCGAGAGCTTCGTCCGGTCGTAGGGGGCGCGGGGCTCGCGTGTGACGAGCGCCAGCCGGCCGCGGTAGCCGCTCGCCCGGAGCGCCTCGGCGGCGGCCTGGGCGGCGGCCCCGGCGCCGAGGACGAGGAACAGCCGGTCGTCGTCACCGCTGGCGGGGGGCGCGGCCGGCTCGCGCCCGTCGCTCTCGCGGTAGTCGACGCCCTTGCCGTGCTCGTCGGCGTCGTCGGGCACGCGGACGAGCACGCTGTCGCCCTCGACCTTGACGTCGAACGAGCGGAGGGCGTCGAGGGCGGGGGGCTCGGCGAGGGCGCCGGTCGCCACGTCGAAGGCGGCGTGGTGCCACGGGCAAAGGACGGTCGTCCCGGAGAGGACGCCGGTCGCGAGCGGGGCCCCGTAGTGGGTGCAGAACGCGGTGCAGGCGTGGAACCGGCCGTCGACGCGGGCGAGGAGGACGTCGGTGCCGTCGGCCTGGACCTGGCGCATCTCGCCGTCGGCGAAGCTGGAGGCGTCGGCGACGCGGACGAAGTCGGGCATGGGGGAGGGCGCAGAGGGCCGGCCTCACGGCGGGCCGGGCGGCCGGGTTCCGCGAGCGAGCGCCGCCAGCCGGTCGGGGGCCGGGGCTACCTTCGGGCCCCGCCTCCGCGCCCATGCCGACCGACGTCCGCGCCCTCATCGACCGGATC
>CAZDFV010000155.1:0-7734 GCA_964504495.1 uncultured Rhodothermales bacterium | reverse complement strand
CGGCCCGGTCGAGCGCGGCCTGGATCGCCGCGGTGTCGTCGCCGCCCGACGGGCGGACCGCCTCGACGGCCGGCACGTCGGGGAGCGGGCCGCCGCCGCCCCGGTAGCCGGCGTCGGAGAAGTCGGGGACCCGGTTCCCCTCGGCGTCGGAGACGTACGCGAGCCGGCCGTCCGGTCCGTCAGCGACGAGAGCGGACGGCCACGGCTGCCCAGCAGCGGGGAGCGCAGCAAGGAGGACGAGGGCGGGGAGCGCGGACCGCGGGCGGAGCACGGGGAGGGGAGGGCGGCTCTCGGACGGGACCGCAAGAGGGGGGCCAACCGGCGGAGCCCCGCCGGCGGCCTCCACCGGCGTCTGGGGTCCCAGAGGGGAGGTCGAATCTACCGGGCGACCGTCACGCGAGCGACGCGCACGCCCCCCGCTCCCGTCGCCTGGACCGCGTAGACGCCCGGCGCCGTCCCGCCGAACGCGACCGCGCCGGTGCCCGCTTCCCGCTGGCGGACGACGCGGCCGAGCGCGTCAACGGTGACCGGGCCCAGCTAGCTTCCCCCATGCCCGACGACCTCTTCGCCGCCGCCGCCGCGGCCCGCCAGCGGCAGTCCGCCCCGCTCGCCGACCGGATGCGGCCCCAGACGCTCGACGACTTCGTCGGGCAGGCCCACGTCCTCGCGCCCGGCCGGCTCCTCCGCCGCGCCGTCGAGGCCGACCGCGTGACGAGCCTCATCCTGTTCGGGCCGCCGGGGACGGGCAAGACCACGCTCGCCCGGATCATCGCGAACACGACGCGGAAGCACTTCGCCAGCCTCAACGCCGTGCTGGCGGGCGTCAAGGACATCCGCGAGCAGATCGGCGCGGCCCAGGAGCGGCAGCGGCTCCACGGCCAGGGCACGATTCTGTTCGTCGACGAGGTCCACCGCTTCAACAAGGCGCAGCAGGACGCGCTCTTGCCGCACGTCGAGAACGGGACGGTGGTGTTCGTCGGGGCGACGACCGAGAACCCGTACTTCGAGGTCAACAAAGCGCTCGTCTCGCGCTCGCGCGTGTTCGAGCTCCACACGCTCGCCGAGGCCGACCTCCGGGCCGTCGTCGCCGGGGTGCTGGCGGACGCCGAGCGCGGGTACGGCGGCCGGGACGTCGAGATCGACGACGACGCCCTCGGCCACCTCGTCTCGACGGCGAACGGCGACGCCCGATCGCTCCTCAACGCGCTCGAACTGGCCGTCGAGACGACCGAGCCGGACGAGGCGGGGACGATCCGGGTCACGCTCGAGGTCGCGGAGGACTCGATCCAGCGCCGGGCCGTCCTCTACGACAAGGACGGGGACGCCCACTACGACACCGTCTCGGCCTTCATCAAGTCGATGCGCGGGTCCGACCCCGACGCCGCGCTCTACTGGATGGCCCGGATGATCTACGCCGGCGAGGACCCCCGCTTCGTGCTCCGCCGGCTCCTCATCTTCGCCTGCGAGGACGTTGGGCTAGCCGACCCGCGCGCCGTCGAGCAGGCGGTCGCGTGCGCCCGGGCGTTCGACTACGTCGGGATGCCGGAGGGGCGGTTCATGCTCGGCCAGCTCTGCGTCTACCTCGCGACCGCGCCCAAGTCGAACTCCGGCTTCGCCTTCTTCTCGGCCCTGGAGCACGTGGAGAAGGAGCGGACGGAGGACGTGCCCAACCCGCTCAAGGACGGGAGCCGCGACAAAAAGGGGCTCGGCCACGGCGTCGGCTACAAGTACCCCCACGCCTACCGCGACCACTACGTCCCCGAGCAGTACCTCCCGGGCGGGATGCAGGGGACGTACTTCTACGAGCCGAGCGACCAGGGCGCCGAGGCCCGGATCGCCGAGCGCCTCGACCGGCTCCGCCAGCGGAACGCGGAAGCGTCGATCGAGAAGCGCGTCCGCCGCTACGCCGAGGACGACGAGTAGCGCCGTAGCATGCTACGGCGCTACGGTGGCGGCGGTCGCCAGCAGGACGAGCCGGCGCCGTACCCCCCCGCCGATGCCCGCCGCTACGACCGCTACCGCACGCACCACCGCCCCCGACGGCTGGCGGGGCACGACTACGCCGCGCCGGGGTGGACCTTCGTGACGATCTGCACGGCCGGCCGGCAGCCCTCCTTCGGCGAGGTCCGGCACGGGGTGATGGGGATGAGCGATGCCGGGTGCGTCGCGCACGCCTACTGGGGGGCCATCCCGGACCACGTCGCTGGCGTCCGGCTGGGCGCGTTCGTGGTGATGCCGAACCACGTCCACGGCCTGATCCACCGGGTGCCGGCCGACCCCGCGACGACGACCGACCCCGTAGCGGCGTTGCATGCAACGCCGCTACCCGCACCGCAACCGCCGGCGGGGGTGAATGCCGTGATGTCCCGCCTGTCGCCCGCCGCCGGGTCGGTCTCCGCCATCGTCCGGTCGTACAAATCGGCCGTGACGCGGGCCGTGCGGCCCGGCCTCCCCGCGTTCGCGTGGCAGCGCCGGTTCCACGACCACGTCGTGCGCGACGCCGCGGACCTCCGCCGGATCTGGGCCTACATCGAGGCCAACCCCGCCGCCTGGGACCACGACCGATACGACCCGTCCGGGCGCCCGTCCGGGCGGTGACCGCCCCGCTGGCGGGCGGCGCCAGCGGGGCACGGCGGAAGGGGTTCCGGGGCCGCCCGGGGCAGCGGTATCCTGCGCGGGAACTCACCCCCTCCCCATGCGCCTCGCATTTCTGGCCGGCCTGGCCCTCGTCCTCGCCCCGCTGGCGGCGGCCCAGGACGACGCCCTCGCCGGCATCCCCGACATCCCGCACGAGACGTTCGTCCTCGACAACGGGCTCACCCTCATCGTCCACGAGGACCACAAGGCCCCGATCGTGGCCGTCAACGTGTGGTACCACGTCGGGTCGAAGAACGAGCCCGACGGCAAGAGCGGGTTCGCCCACCTCTTCGAGCACCTCATGTTCAACGGCTCGGAGAACTTCGACGACGACTACTTCCAGGTCCTCGAGCGCGTCGGCGCGACCGACCTCAACGGGACGACCAACCGCGACCGGACGAACTACTTCCAGAACGTCCCCGCGGGCGCGCTCGAGACGGTCCTCTTTATGGAGAGCGACCGGATGGGCCACCTCCTCGGCGCCGTCGACCAGGAGAAGCTCGACGAGCAGCGCGGCGTGGTCCAGAACGAGAAGCGGCAGGGCGAGAACAGCCCCTACGGCATGAGCCGCCAGCTCATCAACGACGCGACCTACCCCGAGGGCCACCCCTACGACCACACCGTCATCGGGTCGATGGACGACCTCAACGCGGCCGAGTTGGACGACGTCTACGGCTGGTTCCAGGACTACTACGGCCCGAACAACGCCGTCGTCGTCATCGCCGGCGACGTGACGCCCGAGCGGGCCCTCGAGCTCACGACCAAGTACTTCGGCGACATCGAGCCCGGCCCGCCCGTCGCCACCTTCGAGCGGTGGGTGGCGCCGATGGAGGCCGACCGCCGCCAGGTCACGGAGGACCAGGTGCCGCAGGCCCGGTTCTACAAAGTCTGGAACGTGCCCGAGGTCGGGTCGACCGACTACAACATGCTCACGGTCGCGTCCGACGTCCTGACGAGCGGGAAGACGTCGCGGCTCTACGAGCGGCTCGTCTACCGCGACCAGCTCGCGACGAGCGTGTTCTCGTACGTCGCCAGCGGCGAGGTCGGGAGCCAGTTCTACGTCGTCGCCACGGCCCGGCCGGGCGGCGACCTCGCCGCCGTCGAGGCGGCCGTGATGGAAGAGATTGACCGGCTCCTGGCCGACGGGCCCACCGACGAGGAGATGGAGCGCGTCAAGACCTCGACCCGGGCTGACTTTGTCCGTGGGATCGAGCGGATCGGCGGGTTCGGCGGCAAGAGCGACGTGCTGGCCCAGAGCCAGGTCTACCTCGGGAGCGCCGACGCCTACCGCGAGGACTTGGCGGAGGTCATGATGGCGACGCCCGAGGCCGTCCGTGAGGCGGCCCGGCGGTGGATGACGACCGGGAGCTACACGCTCGAGATCCACCCGCGGCCCGAGCTGGCGGCGACGGCCGAGGGCGTCGACCGGTCGGCCGGCGTGCCGGAGCCGGTCGCCATGACCCCGGAGGTCACGTTCCCCGACCTCCAGCGGGCCACGCTCTCGAACGGGCTCGACGTCGTGCTCGCCGAGCGCCACGCCGTTCCGCTCGTCGAGATGACGCTGATCGTCGACGCCGGGTACGCCGCCGACGACCCGGCCCGCCCGGGCCTCGCCAGCCTGACGATGGACATGCTCGACGAGGGGGCCGACGGGATGGACGCCCTCGAGATCTCCGAGGAGCTGGCGGAGCTCGGCGCCGAGCTCGGGACCGGCGCGAGCATCGACGCCGCGACGGTCTCGGGCTCCGCCCTCCGCCAGAACCTGGACGAGACGCTCGAGCTCATGGCCGACGTCGCCCTCCGCCCGGACTTCCCGGCCGAGGAGCTCGAGCGGCTCCGCCAGCAGCGGCTCGCCCAGATCCAGGCCGAGAAAGCGCAGCCGATCGGGCTCGCCATCCGCGTGCTCCCGGCCAAGCTCTACGGTGAGGGCCACGCCTACAGCCTCCCGCTGAGCGGGTCGGGCACGGAAGCGGCCGTCGCGTCCTTCACGCGCGACGACCTCGTCGCCTTCCACGACACGTGGTTCCGGCCGAACAACGCCACGCTCGTCGTTGCCGGGGCCGTCGAGCTAGACGCGCTCGTCGAGATGCTGGAGGACGCCTTCGGCGACTGGGAGGCCAGCGCGGTGCCGGCCAAGAACATCGCCGAGGTGCCGCAGCCCGAGAGCCGCGTCTACCTCCTCAACCGGCCCGGCGCGCAGCAGTCGATCGTGATGGCGGCCCACCTGGCCCCGCCGCGCGACAACCCGGACGAGCTCGCCATCGAGACGCTCAACACGCTCCTCGGCGGCAGCTTCACCTCGCGGGTGAACATGAACCTCCGCGAGGACAAGGGCTGGAGCTACGGGGCCCGGTCGATCATCCTCGGCGCGAAGGCGCAGCGGCCGTTCTTCGTCTACGCCCCCGTCCAGACGGACAAGACGGCCGAGTCGATCACCGAGGTCGTCCGCGAGCTCCGCGACGTCGTGGGCGAGCGCCCGGCGACGGAGGCCGAGGTGGCGCAGGCCAAGGCCGGCCAGACGCTCACGCTCGCCGGCCGCTGGGAGACGCTCGGGGCGCTCGGGTCGTCGGTCGGCGAGATCGTCCAGTACGACCTCGACGACGACTACTTCCAGCGCTACGCCGACGAGATCACGGCGCTCGGGGCCGGCGAGGTGGCCGACGCCGCCCGCGCCCTCGTCCGCCCGGACAACGTGGTGTGGGTGGTCGTGGGCGACCTCGCGGAGATCGAGGCGCCGGTCCGCGCCCTCGGCCTCGGCCCGGTCGAGGTCATCGACGCCGACGGCAACCCGGTCGACGCGACGCCCGGCGGGGGCGGCGGCCAGTAGCCCGCGCGATCCTCCACGCACGCCCCGCTGGCGCCGTCCGCCAGCGGGGCGTCTTTTGTTTCGGACGCGCTCATAGGCGGCGGCCTCGTCCGGGACGGGGGCCCCGCCCGCCAGCGGGGCGGGCGTACACTCCGCCCATGCAGATCGAGACCGCCCGCCTCGACGACTTCGCCGCCGCCCTCCGCCCGCGGATCGCCGGCAGTCTCCGGCTCGACGCGCTCCACCGGGCGCTCTACGCGACGGACGCCTCGCTCTACCGCGAGCCCCCGCTCGGCGTCCTCATCCCCAAGCACGCCGACGACGTGCAGGCGGCGATCGAGGAGGCCGCCCGGTTCGGCGTCCCCGTCGTCGCGCGCGGGTCGGGGTCCAGCCTGGCCGGCAGTGCCGTCTCGGCCGGGCTCGTGGTCGACACGACGAAGCACCTCCGCCGGATCGTCGCGCTCGACCCGGAGGCGCGGACGGCGACCGTCCAGCCGGGCGTGGTCCTCGACGACCTCAACGCGGCGGCGCGCGCGCACGGGCTCCAGGTCGGGCCGGACCCGGCGAGCGCGAACCGGGCCACGCTCGGCGGGATGCTCGGGACGAACGCGACCGGCACCCACTCCATCCAGTACGGCTCGACGGTCGACTGGACGGAGTCGGCCCGCGCCCTGCTCTCCGACGGAACGGCCGTCGAGCTTGGGGCGCTCTCGCCCGAGGCGTGGGCCGCCAAGATGCGGCTTTCGGGCACGGAGGGCGAGGTCTACCGCCGCGTCGACGCGCTCCTCACCGTCCACGAGCAGGCCGTCCGGCGCGACACCCCGCGGTGGTGGCGCCGGGCCGGCGGCTACCGCCTCGAGCGGATGGTCGAGGCGCCCGAGGTGGACCGCGGGCCGGGGCGCCCGTGGGACGGGACGCGCAACCTCGCCCACCTGCTGGCGGGGAGCGAGGGCACGCTCGGGTTCGCTACAGAAATCACGGTCGGGCTCGTGGACCGGCCCGCGCACGCCGCGCTCGGCGTCGTCCACTACCCGACGCGCCGAGACGCGCTCGAAGCGGTCGAGGGGATCTTGGAGACCAGCCCGACGGCCGTCGAGCTGTTCGACCGGATCGCCCTCCAACGGGCGCTCGCGGTGACGGAGTACGCCCCGAAGCTCCACTTTGTCCAGCGGCAAGGGGACGGGGGCCTCCCGGCTGCGCTCCTCATCGTCGAGTACAGCGGGGCGACGGCGAGCGAGACGCGGGACGGACTCGGGCGCCTCCGCCGGCACCTCGGGGCGGGGGCCGTCATCACCGAGGCCGTCGAGGACGCCCACATGGCCGACGTCTACGCCGTCCGCAAGGTGGGCCTGGGGCTAGCGATGAGCGCGCGGCTCCCGGTCCAGGCCGTCGCCATCGTGGAGGACGCGGCCGTGCCCGTCGAACACCTCCCGGCCTACATCCGCGAGCTCGAAGCGGCGATGGAGGCCGACGGCGTCGACGCCGTGGTGTACGCGCACGCGAGCGCCGGCTGCCTCCACGTCCGCCCGTTCCTCGACCTCCGCGAGCCGCGGCAGGTCGAGAGCCTGGACCGGATCGCCCGGGCCTCCGCTCGGCTCGCCAAGAAGTACGGCGGCGTGATCGCGAGCGAGCACGGGGACGGCCGGGCGCGCGGGGCGCTCGCGGAGGAGTTCTACACGCCGGCGCTCTACGCGGCGTATCAGGCCACGAAGCGCGCGTTCGACCCCGACGGCCGGCTCAACCCGGGCAAGATCGTCGACGTGCCGCCGCTGACGGAGGCGCTGCGGATGGGGCCGGACTACCACGCGCGCCCGGTGGCGACGGACCTCGCGTTCTGGGACCAGGCCGGGCGCGACGACGGGTTCGCCTCGGCCGTCGAGGCGTGCAACGGGTCGGCCGTGTGCCGGAAGGTCGGGGCCGGCACCATGTGCCCGCCGTTTATGGCGACGCGTGAGGAGAAGGACTCGACGCGGGGCCGGGCGAACGCGCTCCGCGAGGCGCTCTCGTCCGGGCTGGCGACGCTGACGGGGCCGGAGGTGGAGGAGGCGATGCACACGTGCGTGGCGTGCAAGGCGTGCAAGTCGGAGTGCCCGGCGTCCGTCGACATGGCCGCCCTGAAGACGGCGTGGCAGGAGCAGAAGTGGAAGGAGGCCCGCCCGCCCGCCCGCGCGCGCCTGTTCGCGCACCTCCCGGCCGTGGCGAAGCGCGTGGCCGGGCCGCTGGCGCACGTCGCCAACCGGGTGAACGCGAGCCCGCTCGCGAGGCGCCAGCTCGCGGCGCTCGGCATCGTG
>CAZDFV010000154.1:0-7784 GCA_964504495.1 uncultured Rhodothermales bacterium | reverse complement strand
CGTCTCCGGCGCGGGCGCTGGCGACCCGGGTGTCCGCGTCGAGCGGCGGATGTGGGGGCCGCTCTGGGCCGGCCTCGGGCGGGCTGAGCGCGGCGAGGCCGTGGCCTTCGTCGCGGCCGAGCACGCCGCCGGGTCGCCCGTTCCCCGCGTTACGGCAGGGCTCACGACATGGAACGGCGCCGTCACGCCCACGCTGGGCGTCGGGCTCGACGTGTTCCCCGTCCGGGCCGTCGGGGTCGGCCTCGCCGTCGAGCAGCCGTTGGCCGGACAGACCGCCGTCCGGCTCGGCCTCCGCGTCCGGCCGGACCTCGTGGACCCAGAGGGGACGCGCCCCCTGTTCCAGGACGGGACGGCCGCAGCACGCTGGCGGGCGGCGCTGGGGTACGCCATCGGCGGCGACGCCGCAACGTCGGTCCCGTCGCTGAGCCTGGAGCGGACGGTACGAGGCGCGCTCTCGGCCGGCGCTCGCGTCCTGACCTACACCGAGGGCGGGGTGTCGGAGGACGGCGGCGCGCGCGGGGGCGGGGCCGTCGAGGCGTTCGCGGCCGCGGGGACCGCCGGCCGCTGGGTCGACCTCCGCGCCCTGGCCGGCGCTGGGCTCTCCGTGCTCGACCAGGGCGGGAGCCCGCTCGTTCCGGGTTCGCGGGGCGAGCGCCGGGTCCGGCCGTTCCTCACCGGCGGGCTCGGGCTGGACGTGTACCCGTTCCCTGGTGTCGGATTCGGCGTCGAGGGGCGCCTGGCGCTGGCGAGCGGCGGGCTTGGCTTGTCGGAGGTCGGGGCCGGCCTCCGCGTCCGCCTCCGGTAGCGCCGCCGGGCGGCCGGGACCGCGCTCCTATCTTCCGAGTCCAGCCCGCTGGACCGATGCCCGCCGAACGCCTCCGGATGACCGTCGAGGAGTACCTCGCCTTCGACGCCGCCGCCCCCGAGGGCGAGCGCTACGAGTACTGGGACGGCGTCGTCGTCCCCGTCCACGGCTACGACGAGACCGGCGCCGTGGCGATGGCCGGGGCCAGCCCCGAACACAACCAGATCACGGGGAACCTCGCGGCAGCCCTCCACGGCGCGATGACGCGCCGCGGGTGCCGAATGGGCGTCGGCGATCAGCGCGTGCGGACGGAGGGGACGCGGTGCAGCTACCCCGACCTCGTCTTCACGTGTGACCGCCCCGAATACTCAGACGCGAACCCGCCGGTCCTCCTCAACCCGACGCTCGTCGTCGAGATCGTCTCGCCCTCTACCGTCGGACGCGACCGGGGCGCGAAGCTCCGGGCGTACACCGGCCTCGACAGCCTCGTCGAATACTGGATCGTCGAAGCGGACGCGCCGGCCGTCACCCGCGTCGTCCGCCAGCCGGACGGGTGGGCGCTCCGGTTCGTCGAGGGACTGGACGCCACCGTCGCCAGCGACGCGCTCGGGCTCGACGTCCCGCTCGCCGACGTGTACCGGCTCGTGGACGTCGAGGGCTGACGCGGCCGGCGCCGGCTAGCACCCCGCTGGCGGCGTCCGCCAGCGCGTGCGCTCACACCGATTTCGGGAGGGGCCCGGCACGGCGGGCGCTACTTTCAGCGTTGGCCGAAACCCCGCCGCCCCGAACCCGCCCCTGTGGACCAGCGCCGCATCCGCAACTTCTGCATCGTCGCCCACATCGACCACGGGAAGTCGACGCTGGCCGACCGGCTCCTCGAGGCCACGGGCACGCTGTCGAGCCGCGAGATGCAGGCCCAGGTCCTCGACTCGATGGACCTCGAGCGCGAGCGCGGGATCACGATCAAGAGCCACGCCATCCGCATGGGCTACGCGGCCCCCGGGGGCGAGCGGTACGTCCTGAACCTGATCGACACGCCGGGCCACGTGGACTTTACCTACGAGGTCTCGCGCGCGCTCAACGCCTGCGAGGGCGCCATCCTCGTCGTCGACGCGGCGCAGGGGATCGAGGCCCAGACGATCTCGAACCTCTACCTCGCCGTCGGGGCCGACCTCGAGATCATCCCGGTCCTCAACAAGGTGGACCTCCCGAGCGCCCAGCCCGACCTCGTCGCCCAGTCCATCACCGACCTCATCGGCGGCGACCCCGACGACGTCCTCCACGTGAGCGCCAAGACGGGCGAGGGCGTCGAGGCCGTCCTCGAGCGGATCGTCGAGCGCGTGCCCGAGCCCGCTGGCGACCCCGACGCGCCGCTCCAGGCGCTCATCTTCGACTCCACGTTCGACACGTACCGCGGGAGCGTGGTCTACGTCCGCGTGGTCCAGGGCACGCTCCGCAAGGGCGACGCCATCCAGTTCATGGCGACCGGCGCCCGGTACAACGCCGAGGAGATCGGCCACCTCAAGCTGGGCATGGAGCCGGTGCAGGAGCTGGGCCCGGGCGAGGTCGGCTACCTCATCGGGAGCGTGAAGGACGTCCAGGACACGCGCGTCGGCGACACCGTCACGCACCAGCGGAAGGGCGCGGACACGCCGCTGCCGGGCTACCGCGACGTCAAGCCGATGGTGTTCTCGGGCATCTACCCGACCGACTCGGCCGATTTTGAAGATCTGCGCGCGGCCTTGGAGCGGCTCCAACTCAACGACGCGGCGCTGACCTACGAGCCGGAGACGAGCGCCGCGCTCGGGTTCGGGTTCCGCGTCGGGTTCTTGGGGATGCTCCACATGGAGGTCGTCCAGGAGCGGCTGGACCGCGAGTTCGGGCTCGACATCGTCACGACGATGCCGAACGTCCGGTACGCCGTCGAGCTGGCGGGCGGCGAGACGATCGAGGTCGAGAACCCGACGGAGATGCCCTCCCCGGGCGAGATCTCGGAGATCCGCGAGCCCTACGTCAAGGCCGAGATCATCACGCCGGCCGAGTACATCGGGACGCTCATGCAGCTCTGCCAGGACCGGCGCGGGACGTACCTCACGCAGGAGTACCTCACGACCGACCGCGTGAACCTGAAGTACGAGCTGCCGCTGGCGGAGATCGTCTTCGACTTCTACGACAAGCTGAAGTCGGTCAGCCGCGGCTACGCCTCGTTCGACTACGAGTTCATCGACGAGCGGGCCTCGCACCTCGTCAAGCTCGACGTGATGCTCAACGGCGACCCCGTCGACGCGCTGAGCACGATCGTCCACCGCGACAAGGCGTACGAGATGGGCCGGCGGCTCTCGTCGAAGCTCCGCCAGCTCATCCCCCGCCAGCTGTTCGACGTGGCGATCCAGGCGGCCCTCGGCAACAAGGTCATCGCGCGCGAGACGGTCAAGGCGCTCCGCAAGGACGTGACCGCGAAGTGCTACGGCGGCGACATCAGCCGGAAGCGGAAGCTGCTGGAAAAGCAGAAGGAGGGGAAAAAACGGATGAAGCAGGTCGGCGCCGTCGAGGTCCCGCAGGAGGCGTTCCTGGCCGTCCTCTCGATGGAGGAATGAGGGGGCCCGGGGCAAGGGGGAAGGGGGAAGTGGAGGCCGGCCGTCGGCTGGCGGCGGCTCTGCTCATCCCTCTCGCATTCCTCATCCCGGATCCCTCCTACGCCCAGAGCTCGGCGCTGGAGGTCGTCCACGACCTCCGCCAGCAGCGGCAGGGCGCCCGGATCGCCGAGGTCCGGGCCGCGCTCGGACCGCGCACCGAGCCGCGTCCGCCGGTTTACGTCGGCGAGACCGACCGGCACACGGCGGCGCTCCGGGCCGTCCGCGCCCGCGAGCAGGCCCGGCGCGACAGCCTCCGCGCCGCCGACGAGGCCCGGGCGGACAGCACGATCCAGGCCGCCCGGCTCGCCACGGCCCGCTGGCGGAAGGTGGAGCCGGACGCCCAGGGCTCCTTCGTCGAGCAGTACCGCGAGACGTTCTGGGAGGCCGTCGCGCGGGGCCGCGCGCCCACGCTCGACACGACGGCGACGGCCGAGCTCCGCGGCCGGCTCCAGGCCGCCTTCGGCCGGCCGACCCGGAACGCCGACGCCCAGCGCCGCTACGGGTACGGCGGCAGCGAGTTCGTCCAGTTCGAGTACTGGTTCGTCGTCAACGACTCGATCCCGCTCCTGGCCCTCGACGTGGACGGGCCGTTCGGACGGGGGCTCCTCCTGGCCGGCGACGAGGCCCAGGCGCACCTTCTCCCGACGCTCCGCACGCAGCTCTCTCGCCGGCTCGGCCGGGCCCGCCCGGTCCCCTACGTCGACTACTACCACGCCGAGGAGCGGAGTGCGTGGTACCGGACCGGGTACAACGGGGCCGAGTGGTTTACCCGGCCGGTCCGCCCGCCGCGGTGGGCCGGGCAGGCGGGCGACCGCTGGATCATCCACCGCTGACGCCCTGCGGGCGCAGGTACGGGGTACCAGGCACGCGGTACGGGCCGCCTCTCCCGTTGTGTACCTCCGTACCCTGTACCCCGTACCCTCCTGACGCTCCCGACCCTCCGCCGCGTGCCGACGACGACCACGACCCGCCCCAAGAAGAGCCGCCGCGCCGCCGACGGCCGCCGCCGGCGGACCGAGACGCCCGAGCGCGTCCGGCCGACGCTGAAGGAGAACCTCGTGTTCTGGGCCAAGGCGCTCGTCGTGATCTTGCTGCTCCGGGCGTTCATCTTCGAGCCGTACCGGATCCCGTCGGAGTCGATGGAGGACACGCTCCTCGTCGGCGACTTCCTCATCGTCTCGAAGCTCCACTACGGGGCCCGGACGCCGAGCACGCTGGGCGTCCCGTTCACGCGGTTCTACCTCCCCGGCGTCGAGCTCCCGCAGACCCGGCTGCCGGGGTTCTCCGAGCCCGAGCGCGGCGACGTCGTCGTGTTCAACTACCCGGCGGCCGTCGACGTCGAGCGGGGCGAGATCGCCGAGGGCACGCCCGTCGAGCGCCGGGCGCCGTACATCAAGCGGATCGTGGCCGCCCCCGGCGACACCTTCGCCGTGCTCGACAAGGTCCTCCACATCAACGGCCGGCCCGTCCCGCTCGGGCCGACGATGAAGCAGCAGTGGACGGTGACGGGGACGGGCGCCCTCCGCCCGAACGCCCGCGTGCTCGAGGAGATGGGGGTCGAGTTCGTCGGCGACCGCCGCGTGGGGCCGGGCCCGGCGAGCCCGGCCGTGTTCGACGTGTCCGCGACGCCGGCCGAGGCCGCCGCGCTCGAGGCGCGGCCGGACGTCGCGCGCGTCGAGCCGGCCGTCCGGCCGGAGGGCTACCGCGACGAGACGTTCGGGGTCAACCCGGACCACGTGGGCCCGCGCCTCGTCCCGGGCCGGGGCGTGACCGTCCCGCTGACGGACGAGGCGCTGGCGGTCTACGCCGAGACGATCGTCCGCTACGAGGGCCGCCAGCTCGCCCGGGCCGACGGCGGCGGCGTCCTCGTCGACGGCCGGCCGGCCGAGACGTACACGTTCACCCAGGACTACTACGTGGTCATGGGCGACTTCCGGGACAACTCGGTCGACAGCCGGTTCTGGGGGTTCGTGCCCGAGACGCACCTCGTCGGGAAGGCGCTGTTCACGTTCCTCTCGTTCGAGCGGTACCTCCCACCGATCCCGCGGATCACCCGGTTCTTCCGGCCGATCCCGTAGTAGCGTGGTCGAGCCACCTCGTCATCCTGAGGAGCGGAGCGGCGAAGGGTCTCGACTCGGACGCCCGAGCCCACACCACCGGCAGTCAGGGGTCGAAGGGCCGACGTCGAGATCCTCCGCCGGCGCTCAGGATGACGGAGTGGGACGGCCGCAGTCGCAGGACTAGGTGGAGGCCCCGCGGGACCGGCACGACGGGCGCCCGCGGGGCGTTGACTCGGACACGCCGCCCGCCGTGCCCGACCTCGCCGCCCCCGACCCGCCCCCCGTGCCGTCCGCCCGTCCGCCGGACGGGCCCGGGCCGTCGGGGGGCCCGCCGGCGAGCACGTCCGGGCTGTGGGCCTGGGTGAAGGTCGTGGGCGGGGCCGTCCTCCTGGCCGTCGCGCTCCGCGCGCTCGCGTTCGAGGCGTACCGGATCCCGTCGACGTCGATGGAGGACACGCTCCTGGTGGGCGACTTCGTCCTCGTCTCGAAGCTCCACTACGGGGCGCGCGTGGGCGGCCTCCGGCTCCCCGGCTTCGACGACGTCGACCGGGGCGACGTGGCCGTGTTCAACTACCCGCCCGGGCTCGAGTCCGTCCACCGGCGGACGCCCTACATCAAGCGGGTCGTCGGGCTCCCGGGCGACACGGTCGCGATCCGCGGGAAGGCCGTGACGGTCGGGGACGTGCCGCTGGCGCCGCCGCCGGTCGGCCGCCGGCTGTGGCGCGTGAGCCGGGTCGAGGCCGTCCCACCCGACACCCTGGCCGCGCTCGACGGCCGCGTCGAGCGGGTCGGGCAGGACGCGTGGGCCGTCGAGGGCACGCCGGCCCAGGCCGCGCGGCTCCGGGGGCACGGGGCCGAGGTCCGGCCCTACGTCCGGGACCCGGGCGACGGGAGCGCGTCGTTCCCGGCCGCCCTCCGCTACAGCCTCGACGACTGGGGCCCGGTCGCCGTCCCCCGGCGCGGCCAGACCGTCCGCCTCGACGACCTCACGCTGCCGGTCGTGCGAACGGTCATCGAGCGGTTCGAGGGCCACGCCGTCGAGCGGACGGCGATGGGCGTCCTCGTCGACGGCCGGCCGGCCGAGACGTACACGTTCACCCAGGACTACTACGTCGTCCTCGGCGACAACCGCGACGACTCGGCCGACAGCCGGACGTGGGGGTTCGTCCCGCGCGACCACCTCATCGGGAAGGCCGTCGCCGTCTACTTCTCGTGGGACGAGCGGGCCGGCGCCCCCCGCTGGCGGCGGTTCGGGACGGGCGTGGAGTAGGGGCCGGGCCCCGGGCGGGACCCGGACCGTAAACTCTCTGCGGCGAAAGCGCTTGCAGGCCCGGCCGCCCGAAACCTGCGGCCGCCCCCGCGATTCTGATCCGGCCCCCTGCCCGCCCTGCCGTGCCCGCCCGCCCGCCCGAGACGATCCGCCAGTACCGGGTCGAGGACAAGCTCGGCGAGGGCTCGAGCGGGGCCGTCTACCGGGCCTTCGACACGCACCTCGAGCGGGCGGTCGTGGTCAAGGTCCTCCACCGCCAGGGCGGGGCGGACGGGACCGAGCGGCTCCTCGAGGAGGCCCGGCTGGCGTCGGCCATCGAGCACCCCAACGTGTGCGCCGTCTACGAGGCCGGCGAGGCCGACGGGCGGCCGTACCTCGTCATGCAGTACGTCCCGGGCCGGACGCTCCAGGACCTCCTCGCGGGGGGGGGGCTCGCCGAGCCGCTCGCGCTCTCGCTCGGCGTCCAGGTCGCGGCCGGGCTGGCGGCGGCCCACCGGCACGGCGTCCTCCACCGCGACCTCAAGCCGTCGAACGTGATCGTCACCGACGACGGCGTGGCGAAGATCCTCGACTTCGGGCTCGCCCGGCGGTCCGGCGGGCCGGGCCTCGACGCCCCGCCGCGGCCGGGCCGGGCCGGGACCGTCGACTCGTCCCGGTTCGGGACGACGGCCTACATGGCGCCCGAGCAGTTCGTCATGCGGCGGAGCACGGAGCAGAGCGACGTCTGGGCCCTCGGCGTCGTCCTGTTCCAGATGGCGACGGGGCAGCACCCGTTCTGGGTGCCGGCGCTCGACACGAACCGGCTGATCGAGGCGGTCCAGTCGCTGCCCGTTCCGTCGCCCGTGGCGCTCCGGCCCGGGCTGGACCCGGCCTTTGCCGAGGTGGTCCTGCGGGCGCTCGCGAAGCAGCCGGCGGACCGGTACGGCGGGGCGGCCGAGGTCCGCGACGCGCTCCGCACGCTGGCCCGGGCGCGCGACGCCGCGTTCGCCGCGCCGGGCGAGGCGGCCGTCCCC
>CAZDFV010000153.1:0-7819 GCA_964504495.1 uncultured Rhodothermales bacterium | reverse complement strand
CCGGTCGACTACGACGCGCTCGACGGGGCGCCGGTCCAGCTCGTCTTGCTCCTGGCCGGCCCCGAGGGCGACCGGGCCGCGCACGTCCGGCTGTTGGGCCGCGTCTCGCTCCTCCTCGCCGACGAGGCCGTCCGCGCCCGGCTCCTCGCCGCCGACGCCCCGGCCGGCGTGCTCGGCGCGATCCGCGAGGCCGAGGCGGCGCTCGTGTAAGGCTCGCTGGCGCTCGCGGAGGTGGGGTCGTTCACGCCGTGGAGAAGTCTCGGGCAACTCGCGCCCGCCCCGCTGGCGCCGCCCGCCAGCCGGGCATCTTCCCATCCCCATACCCCGACCACGATGGCCTTCCAGACGATCCGCGGCACGTTCGACGTCCTCCCCGAGGCGCACGAGTCGGGCGGCTCGGCCGTGCCCGGGACGCCGGCGTGGCGGCACGTCGAGGGCGTCGTCCGCGGCGTGATGGAGCGGTTCGCGTTCGAGGAGATCCGGACGCCCGTCCTGGAGCCCGTCGAGCTCGTCGCGCGCGGGGTCGGGGCGGCGACGGACATCGTGAGCAAGGAGATGTTCACGGTCGAGCGCTCGAAGGACACCTACGTGCTCCGGCCGGAGGTGACGGCGCCGGTCATGCGGGCGTTCCTGCAGCACCGGCTCGAGCAGCGGGGCGGGGCGCAGCGGCTGTACTACCTCGGCCCGTGCTTCCGCGCCGAGCGTCCGCAGAAGGGGCGGTTCCGCCAGTTCCACCAGTGGGGCACCGAGCTGATCGGCTCGGACGACCCGCGTGCCGACGCCGAGACGATCGCCAACCTCCGGGCCGTCTACGACGCCTTCGGCATCCAGAACACACGGCTCCGCCTGAACACGCTCGGCGACGCCGCCGACCGGCCGCGCTACCGGCGGGCGCTCCAGGACTATTTCGCCCCGCACGCCGACGCGCTCTCCGAAACCAGCCGCCAGCGGCTCGAGACGAACCCGCTCCGCATCCTCGACACAAAAAACCCCGACGAGCGCGCCCTCCTCGACGGCGCCCCGCGCCTCCCCGACTTCGTCGGCGACGCGGCCCGCGAGCACTACGAGGCCGTCAAGCTCCTCCTGGACCAGCAAGGGATCCCGTACGTCGAGGACCCGCTCCTCGTCCGCGGGCTCGACTACTACACGCGGACGGTCTTCGAGCTGGAGTCCGACGCGCTCGGGGCGCAGAGCGCGCTCGGCGCCGGCGGCCGATACGACGGGCTGGCGGAGGCCGTGGGGAGCAAGAAGCCTGTGCCGGCCGTCGGCTACGCGGCGGGGATCGAGCGTCTGTTTTTGGCGCTGGAGGCCGAGGGCTACGACCTCCCCGAGGCCCCGCGCCCGGACGTCTTTGTCGTAACCCTCGGGGACGGCGCCGACCGGGCCGGGTTCGCCGTCGCCCAGACGCTCCGCCAGTCCGGCCTCGCGGTCGACTTCGCGCTCGGCGGGCGCTCGATGAAGGCCCAGATGAAGGCGGCCGACCGCTCGGGCGCGGCGCGGACCGTCATCCTCGGCGAGGACGAGCTGCAGGCGGGCGAGGCCCAGGTCCGCGACCTCGAGAGCGGCGCGCAGCGGGCGGTCCCGATTGCCCGGCTGGCGGTGGAGCTGGGCGGCCCGCCGGCGTAGCCTTCTCGCGCAGCGCACCGACCGGGCGCCCGCCCCGTTCTAGCTTCCCCGGCATCCCCCGCGCCGCATGTACCCGCGCCTCGTCTCGATCCCGCTCCCGTTCGACGCCGTCCCGGAGCTGACGCTGTACTCGTTCGGGGCGATGGTGGCCCTCGCCATCCTCACCGCGACGGCGCTCACGCGGCGCGAGCTCGACCGGATGTACGCGCTCGGGCTCGTCGGGAAGGTCCGCGCGCGCGTCAAGGACGCGAAGGGGCGCGAGAAGGTGGCCCTCACGAGCCCCTCAGCCCTCGTGTGGACGATGATGCTCATGGCCGGCGGGTTCGGCGTGGCCGGCTCGAAGCTGTTCCACATCATCGACTACTGGGACGAGTTCGTCGAGAACCCGGCCGGAATGCTGTTCTCCGGCTCGGGGCTCACGATCTACGGCGGGATCATCTGCGCCGGGATCGCGATCGCGATCTACGCCCGAAGAAAGGGGATCGACGTGCCCCGCCTCGCCGACGCCGTCGCGCCCGGGCTGCTCCTGGCCTACGGGATCGGGCGGATCGGGTGCTACCTCGCCGGCGACGGCGACTGGGGCGTGTGCTCGTCGCTCGCCGAGAAGCCGGCCTGGATTCCGGCCTTCCTCTGGAGCGAGACGTTCCCGAACAACCTCGTCGGCCCGGGGCGGGCGCCGATGGACCCGGTCGAGTACAACGCGGTCTACCGCGACGCCACGTGCGCGATCGCCCAGCCGGACGGCGTCTACCCGACGATGCTCTACGAGTTCTTCGCCGCCGCCGCGCTGGCCGGCGTCCTCTGGCTCGTGCGGAAGCACCCGTTCAAGGGCGGTTGGCTGATCTCGCTCTACGCCGTGTTCGCGGGCGTCGAGCGGTTCCTGATCGAGACGATCCGCGTGAACCCGGAGGTCGCGTTCGGGCTCTCGCAGTCGCAGCTCATCTCGGTCGCCTTCGTCGTCGCCGGCCTCGTCGGGCTCGCGCTCACGACGCGCCGCGTGGCCGGCCCGTCGGCGGCGGACACGCCGCGCGAGGCGGTCGCGGCGTGAGGGCACGGGGTACACGATACGGGGTGCGGGAGGCCGAGGGGCGGTGTGTGGCTGTACCGCGTACCCGGCACTCCGTACCTGCCCGGAGGGCAGAGTAGGTGGCGGTGCACCCCGACCCGCTCCGGCTCGTCCGCCAGTCCTTCGAGGCCATAGCCGCGTGGGAGCGCCAGTGGGGCGGGGGGGAGGGCCACCCGGCGCTCGCCGTCGACGAGGGCCGGCTGGCGGCGGCGTTGGACGAGTACCTCGGGCGGCTCACGGCGCCGCCGCGCGGCGAGCACCCGGGGATGTACCCGTTCGGGGCCGCCCGCTACGCCGGGCAGATGCTGAAGCCGCCACACCCGGTCGCGCTCGTGGCCTACGCCGCCGCGGCCCGGATCAACCCGAACAACCACGCCCTCGACGGCGGCCCGCCGACGAGCCGGATGGAGAAGGAGGTGATCGGCGACCTAGCCCAGATGTTCGGCTTGCCGGACGACGCCCTCGGCCACCTCACGGGCGGGGGGACGGTCGCCAACTTGGAGGCCCTGTTCGTGGCCCGCGAGGAGACCGGCGGACGGGCCGTCGCCGTCAGCGCCGACGGCCACTACACGCATGCCCGGATGGCCCACGTCCTCGGCGTCGAGGCCGTCTCGGTGCCGGCGACCGACGCCGGACGGATCGACCTCGGGGCCCTGGAGGACGTACTGAAAGACGGGAGCGTTGGCACCGTCGTCCTGACGGCCGCGACGACCGGGCTGGGCGCGGTCGACGAGATCGCTGAGGCCGTCCCGCTCTGCCGCCAGTACGGCGCGCGCGTCCACGTGGACGCGGCCTACGGCGGCTTTTTCCGACTGCTCGCGCACGGGCCGCCGGCTGACGGAGGCGCGCCGCCAGCAGGTCGGGAGGAGCCCCCCTCCTGGACAGGAGGGGGTAGGGGTGGTCGACCTGCCGAGCAGGGTGTCCGGGACACGCGCTGCGCTCGCCCGACTGGCGGCGGCCGCCCGCCAGCCGGCGGCGTCCTGGACCCGGAGACGGCCCGCCACCTCCGCGCGATCCGCGAGGCCGACTCGGTCGTCGTGGACCCGCACAAGCACGGGCTCCAGCCGTACGGGTGCGGGGCCGTCCTCTTCCGCGACCCCGCCGTCGGGCGGCACTACCGGCACGACTCGCCCTACACCTACTTCACCTCGGCCGCCCTCCACCTCGGCGAGATCAGCCTCGAGTGCTCGCGGCCGGGCGCCGCGGCGGGCGCCCTCTGGCTCACGCTCCGCGCCCTCCCGCTCCGCGCCGACAGCGGCCTCGGGCCCGTCCTGGCCGCCGGCCTCCGCGCCGCCCGAGCCCTCGCGGGCCGGCTGGACGGCTCCGGGCACTACGCAACCGTCCTCCCGCCGGAGACCGACATCGTCGTCTACGCCCCGGTGGCCGACGCGCTCTCCCAGATCGACGCGCGCAGCCAGGCCGTCTTCGACGCTGGCATGGCGGATGCTGAGGACCCGCTCTTCCTCAGCCTCTACCGCCTCAGCGCCGACCGCCTCGGCCGCCGGTTCCCTGACCTCCGCGCCGACGCCGAGCACGCGCGCGTCTTGCGGAGCGTGCTGATGAAGCCCGAGCACGAGCCGGCCGTCCCCTGGATCGCCGACCGGCTCGACGCGCTCGCCCGGGAGGTCGCCTAGCTGGCGGAGGCCGCCGCCAGCGGGGCAGCCAATCGGGCCGGAGCGCTTAGGACGGCACCGGAGCGTAGCTGAGGATGTCGAACGTCGACGCCTCGCTGATGTCGGAGAAGTCCGGGTCAGTATCCAGGGAGAAGTCGACCCCTACTTCGCGCTGTGCCCCCATCGAGACCTCGCCGTCCATGAACGGCGCGATTCCGAGGACCGCCCGGCCGGCGACGTGGACGGAGCGCTCGATGTGCATCCTGTCGAGCACCAGTCGCTTCAACCACACGTGCTTCGGGCCCGGCAAGACGGCGTCGAGGGCATCGGCCTCTCGCTCTTGAACCCAACGTGGTATGGCGGCCTCTAGGTCCGGTGCGTCGACCTCCGTAACGGACGGGTGGGGAACGTAGACGAGGCGGAACTCTGCCGCCTCGGACTGCCCCCGGATCCGATCCCTCCACCGCTGCGCGAACCCGGGGTCGCTATGCCACGGGTCGTTGACCTTGAACTCGAAGGCGAGACGGTCCTCGCCCTTCCGGGCGAGCAGGTCCACGGCGACGCCTCCAACATGGGCGTTCCGCTCGACCTCGTACCCCTTCGCCTCGTAGTCGCGAGCAAACTGCTCGGCGGCGGCTTCGTGGAGGTGCTTGTTGAGGATGGACCTGTCGATCTGCATGGCTCAGGTGGGGACCTCCCGGTTCATCCGGTACATCGAGAAGTGGAGCGGGCCGATCTCGGCGTAGACGACGTGGTCTTCTTGGGCAATCGCGCGGGCGAATTCGTCGAACAGAGCGGGAGGTACGTCTACGTCGGCAAGATCGAAGAACGCTTCTCCGAGATGTAAGGTGCCGGAGGTACGCACTTTGACCTGGCGGTCGTCGGTGTAGCAGACGCCGCTGAGGGCGTCAAGGACGGGCTTGCTCAGGTTGTCGGCGTCGAGTTGCGTGGGGCGCTGGTGGACGTAGAGCACGAGCGCATAGAGGTCGCCATCGAGTACGGGTGCTGTGTCGTGCGCGGCGCGGTACGACTGCACGACCCACTCTTTCCACGTCGCTGTGTGGGCGGCCCCGACGGACCGCGGGGCCATGCCGGTCACCACGAACGCCCTCATCCCAGGAGGACGCCGGCGATCGTGGCCGTCATGAGGTTGGCGAGCGTCCCGGCGAGGACGGCCCGGACGCCGAGCGCGGCGATCTCGCCCGTCCGCTCCGGCGCGAGCGGGCCGATCCCGCCGATCTGGATCCCGATGGAGGAGAGGTTGGCGAACCCGCAGAGCGCGAACGTCGCCATCACGACCGTCTTGGGCTCGAGGCCCGAGAGCGTGTCGGCGAACTGGGTGTAGGCCACGAACTCGTTGACGATCACCTTCGTCCCGAGCAGCGACCCGAACGCCGTGACGTCGGGCGTGGGCACGCCGATGAGCCAGGCGATCGGGGCGAGGACCACGCCGAGGATGGCCTCCAGCGACGTCGTGTAGCCGAAGAGCCCGGCGCCCCAGTCGAGCACGAAGTTGACGATCGCGATAAGCGCGATAAAGGCGATGAGCATGGCCCCGATGTTCAGCGCCAGCTTGAGGCCCTCGGCCGCGCCCGTGGCCGCCGCGTCGATCACGTTTTTCGGGCCCGGGTCGGCCACGGCGTCGGCCACGGCGTCGGTCGCCTCGTGGCTGGCGGTCGCGGGGAGCGTGGCCTCGCCGGCGTCGGTCACCGTCGGCGTCGCGGCGTGGTCGACGGGGGCGGTCTCGGGGATGAGGATCTTGGCGAGGACGAGAGCGGCCGGCGCCGCCATCACGCTCGCCCCGAGGAGCTGCTCGGCGAACAGTTGCTGCCCGACCTCGACGGCCACGCCCGTCGCCTGGGCGTAGCGCTCGCCGAGGAAGGCGACGTAGGAGGCGAGCACGCCGCCGGCGATCGTCGCCATGCCGCCGGTCATGACCGCCAGCAGCTCGCTCCGCGTCAGCCGCTGGACGTACGGCTTGATCACGAGCGGGGCCTCGGTCTGGCCTACGAAGATGTTCGCGCTCACCGAGAGCGACTCCGGCCCGCTCGTCCCTAGCGCCCGGCGGACGACCGACGCCACGCCGCGCACGACGACCTGCATCACGCCGAGGTAGTACAGGATCGACATGAGCGAGGCGAACACGACGACCGTCGGGAGCACCTGGGCGAAAAAGAAGAAGCCCAGCGAGCCCTCCGCCGCCGGCCCCAGCCCGAGCCCGCCGAAGATGAAGAACGACCCGGCCTCGACGGCTTTGAGGAACCCGACGAACAGGCCGGCCACGAACGCGAACGCCGCCTTCGGCCACGCCAGCGGCGCGAACGCCTCGCCCATCGCCTCGCCCCGGAGGATGAACACGGCGAACACGACCTGGAGGAGGAGCCCGAACCCGACCGTCCGCCAGTTGATGCGGCGGCGGTGGGACGAGAGCGCGACGGCGATCGCGAGGATCGCGACCAGGCCGAGCAAGCCGCGGCCGACGGAGACGGGGTCCATGCAGGGGGGACGGGGGGCGGCGCGAAGATACCCGGGGGAGGCCGGGGAGACGGAGGACGCGCCTGGCTGGCGGAGGCCTCCGCCAGCCGGGCGCCCCGGCGGGGCCGGCGTGACGGCGGGTGGTCCGATTGCACTAGGCACGGGCGGGGCCGGGGGGGTAGGCTCCCGGCCTGCCCACCCGCACTCACCCTATGGACGTCACCGAGCTCTTCGGCGCCCACCCCGAGTGGTTCGGGCCCCTCATGGTGCTCGCGTTCGGCGCGGCCTACGTCACGGCCGCCGTCGTGGGCTACCGCCGGGGGTGGCCGCCGGCGGCGTGGCTCCTCGTCCTGGCGGCGGCCGGGGTCGGTGGCGTGGTCGGCACGCGGCTGCTCCCGCTCGGGCTCGACGGGCTCCGCGTGCTCCTCGCCGAGGGGGCCCTCCCCGAGTCCGGCGCCCGCCGGCTCCCGGGGACGATTCTGGGGGCGCTCGCCGCCGCCGAGGTCACGCGCCGGCTGCTCGGCGTCCGGCGGTCGATGCTCGACCCGCTCGCGCCGGCCGGGCTCGTCGGGCTGGCGGTCGCGCGCGTCGGGTGCCTCCTCGCCGGCTGCTGCTTCGGGACGCCGACGGACCTCCCGTGGGGCGTGGCCTACGCGCCCGGCTCGTTCGTCCATGGGTTCCACCTCGCGCACGGCGTCGTCGAGGCCGGGGCGCAGGGGCCGGCGCCGGTCCACACGATTCCGCTCTACGACATGGTGTTCGCGCTCGCCGGGCTGGCGTTCCTGCCCCGCCTCCGGCGGCGGCTCCGGGCGCCGGGGAGCCTGTGCGGCGCCGTGGTCGGGCTGTACGCCGTCCACCGGTTCGTGCAGGACTTTGTCCGCGCGGGCGAGGTCGAGGTCTGGGGCGGGCTCACCGCGGTCCAGGTCGGGATGGCCGTCGCGGCCGCGCTCGCGTTCGGGGCCGTGGCCTGGGCCGAGCGCCGCGAGCGGACCCCGGGGCGCCGGGGCGGGGCGGCGCCTGTCGAGCCGGCCGCGCTCCG
>CAZDFV010000152.1:0-7847 GCA_964504495.1 uncultured Rhodothermales bacterium | reverse complement strand
CTCGTCCCGCTCCTCGTGGCCGCCGGCGTGGCCGCGCTCGCCCTCGTCGGGGTCGCGCTCGTCGGGCTCCTCGACGGCGACGACCCGGCCCCGGTCCCGACGGCCGAGGAGACGACGCCGTCCGAGCCGACCGGCCCCGAGGCCGTCGTCGCCGAGGCCGGCGAGGTCGAGGGGGCCCTCGCCGAGGGCGACTTCCAGGGCGAGGACGGCCGGTACCGCGACCTCTACACGTTCGCCGCCGACTCGTCCGGCCGCGTCCTCTCGTTCGCCGTCACGTCCGACGCGTTCACGCCCGACCTCTACGTCGAGACGCCCGACGGCGAGCGCGTCGAGGCCGAGACGCTGACCGAGGACGACGCCGAGGCCGCCCGGACGGTCGCCGTGCGGAACCTCCGGGGGCCGGGCCTCTACCGCGTGTTCCTCTCGTCGCGGCGCCCGGCCGAGACCGGCCCGTACACCCTCCGCATCCGCCAGGAGGACCCCGTCCGCCCGCTCTCGGCCGGGGCCGCGCCGTTCGCCGCCGAGCTCGGCGCCTTCAGCGAGCGCGCCGACGGGACCTTCCGCGACCGCTACCGCTTCCGCGGGCTGGCGGGCCGCGAGCACACGGTCACCGTCCGTTCGAGCGCGTTCGCGCCGACCGTCGCCGTGACGGGCCCGGACGGGGCCGTCCGGGGCGAGACCGGGCGGGCCGGGGGGAGCGTGACGTACACGTTCACGCCCGACCAGGACGGGACGTACACGCTCGCCGTGAGCTCCCAGGACCGCGACCAGCGGGGCGCGTACACCGTCCAGCTCGCCGTCGAGGAGGAGGAGCCTGAGGAGGCCCTCCCCGCCGAGCCGATCGCCTCCGGGAGCACGGCGTCGGACACGCTCGCGGCGGGCGCGCAGCGGGCCTACGCCTTCCGCGGCCGGCTCGGCGACCGCGTCCGCGTCGAGGTCCGAACCGGGGGGTTCACGCCCACGCTCGCCCTCGTCGGGCCCGACGGCGCGCGCGTCGCGGCCGAGCCCGACGTCGACCGCGCCCGGCTCCCGTTCACGCTCCCGTCCGAGGGCGTCTACCGCATCCTCGTCGGGACGCAGGGCGGCGGCGGGGCCTTTACCGTCTCGCTCGAGACCGAGGCGGCCGTGACCGGCTCCGACATCCCCCGCCTCCCGGGCGAGTTCCGGCCCTAGACCGGGGCCCGGGGCGCCGTAGCTTCTACGACCACCGACGGCGCGCAGGCGCCCCCGCATGAGCGACGACGCCGACACGATCCGCGTGCCGAAGGCCCGCCTCCGCGAGGTCAAGGAGGAGATCGACCGCCTCCAGCACGAGCTGGCGGCCCTCCGCGAGGAGCACGAGAACCTCCGGGCCCACCTCAAGGGCTCGATCCAGCAGGTGGACCGGCTGACGAAGGAGAACGAACGGCTGCGGAGGTAGCGGCCCGGGCGGTCGGGGAACGGTCTTTGACGGTCGGGGGGCGCCCGTGTGTGGCGGCCCCTTGGCCCCCCCGTGGACCGCACCAGGCGGCCGCGTGGGTGGAGGGGGCGCCCTGCCGGGGCGTAACGGAACGCCCCGCGCCGCGCCGGCGCCCCCCCCCCATGCCCCGGTCCACGCTCCCCCTCGCCCTCGTTGCGGCGCTCCTCGTGAGCGCGCCGGCCTGGGCCCAGGGCGCGGACCGCGCCGAGCCGGCCCGCTACGGCTACGCCCGGACGTACGCCGACATCCTGGCCGAGACCGCCCGGCTCCGCCCGGCCCCCTCGGCGCCCGACTCGCTCGGCCCGGCCGGCCCGTTCGTCGGCATCTCCGGGCTCGTCGTGGACGAGACGGCGACGCCGGCGGGCCGCCTGTTCTACGAGACCTTCTTCCTCCTCTGGGCCCCGCCCCGCGGCGCCGAGCGGACCACGGTCACGCTCGGAGAGCGGCCGCTCCCCGGCAACGGGACGGCCGTCGTCGCCCGGGCCGACGGCGAGGTCCTGTTCCAGACCCGGCTGCCCCGCCGGCCCGACGAGGTCGAGGACCTCGCCCGGTCCGCCGTCCGCTTCGTCCGCCAGCGGCTGGCGGGCGCCTAGCCCCCCGACTCCCCCCCGACCCATGCGCCTCCCGCTCCTCGCCCTCGCCCTCGCCGCCCTCGCCGCCGCCCCGGGCGCCTCCGCCCAGCAGCTCGTCTACGCGCCGAAGAACCCGGCCTTCGGCGGGTCCCCGCTGAACTACTCGTGGCTGCTGAGCGGGGCCCAGGCTCAGAACGGCCACCAGGACGACGCCGCGGGCCGGTTCACGCGCGACCCCCTCGCCGACTTCGAGTCGAGCCTCCAGCGCCAGATCCTCAACCAGCTCTCGCGCGAGCTCATCTACAACCGCCTGGGCGACCTCGACCTCTCCGAGCCCGGGACGTTTAACCTCGGCGACTTCCAGGTCGAAATCGTCCCCGGCATCGACGGCCTCTCCGTCCGCGTGTTCAACCTCCTGACGGGGGACGAGACGGTCGTCACGGTCCCCAGCTTCTAAGTCCACTCGGGGCGCCCGCTCCGCGCCGGAGGGGGGGCGCGCCGTTCACCAACCCCCCGACCCGTGCGCCTCCCCGCCCTCGGCCTCGCCCTCGTCCTCCTCGCCGGCTGCTCGCCCCGGCTGGCCCCGTTCGCCGTCGAGGCCCCGCGCGTCGGGCCGCCCCGGACGCCGACGGCCGGGGAGCTCGCGGCGCTCCCCGAGCCGGCCGAGCCGGTCGTCGTGGCCGTCTACCGGTTCCGCGACCAGACCGGGCAGTACCGGACGCTCGAGAACGGCTCGACGTTCTCGACGGCCGTGACGCAGGGGGCCACGACGATCCTCATGGACGCGCTCCGCGAGTCCGGGTGGTTCGTCCCGATCGAGCGGGAGGGGCTCTCGAACCTCCTCAACGAGCGGCAGATCATCCAGTCGACCCGGCAGCAGTACACGGGGCCCGACGGGGAGGGGCTCCCGCCGCTCCCGCCGCTCCTCTACGCCGGCGTGCTCCTGGAGGGCGGCGTGATCGGGTACGACTCGAACGTGTTGACGGGCGGGGTCGGGGCCCGGTACCTCGGGGCCGGGCTCTCGGGCCAGTTCCGGCAGGACCAGGTGACCGTCTACCTCCGGGCCGTCTCGACCCAGAACGGCCGGGTGCTCGCGTCGGTCCGGTCCACGAAGACGATCGTCTCGCAGAAGCTGGACGGCGGCGTCTTCCGGTTCGTCGACGTCCAGGAGCTGTTCGAGACCGAGGCCGGGTACAGCGCCAACGAGCCGCCCGTCCTCGCCGTCACGGCGGCCATCGAGGCGGCCGTCGCCGCGCTCGTCGTCGAGGGCGCCCGCGACGGCCTCTGGTCGCTCGCCGACGGGGGCGCGGCCGAGGCCCTGTTCCGGGACCACGACGCCCGGGTCGCCGCCGACGCCCGGCGCGACGCGTACGACCGTCTCCTGGCGCCGGAGCGGTCGGGCGGGCTCTCCCTGACGCTCGCCGGCGGGGCCGGCCGCCTCGAAGACGACTACGCCGGCCAGAGCCCGCGCCCCGTGGGGGCGCTCGCGCTCCGCTACGGCCTGAGCCCGTCGGTCTCGGCCGGCGTCCACCTCCACGGCGGCACGCTCCTGACGGGCGCGGCCGAAGAGCCGTTCGTGGCCGGCGACCTCCACGTCCGGCTGGCGCCGTTCGCAGGAGCTGGCGTCCGGCCCTACGTCGCGGCCGGGCTCGGGCTCCTCAACGTGCCCGGGGCGCCGCGCGACCGCGACCAGTTCCTCTACGTCGGGACGACGGCCGGGGTCGAGGCCCGGCTCGCCGGGCCGCTCGGGCTGACGGCCGGGGTCGCCAACCTGTACCCGCTCGAAGAGGGGCTCGACGGGATCGACGGCGGCGGCCCGGTCCACGACAACCTCTGGACGCTCCAGGCCGGGCTGACCGTCTCCGGGCTCGGCCTGTAGAGGCGGGGCGGCCGGGCGCGCGCGGGCCGCCAGCGGGGCGGGGGAGGGGTCTCAGGTTGGGCGGGCCTGCCCGGGGCGGGGCGGACGGGGCCCTCAGGTGTTTAGACCGGGCGGGCGTCGCCGTCGCGTGACAGGGCGGGAGAGGTAAACCGGCGCGGGCCGGGCCGGGCACGGGGCTGTCAACGGGGTCCGGTACAGATCGGGACCTCGCCCGAGGCTCCCAGGCCGACCCGCACGGCTCCTGCTCTGGAGGCTGCGGGCTCCCCTAACCCACCCGGTAGCACGCCCGTGCGGCCCGGACAGGGAGCGGTCTGTCCGTCTGGCTTGCTGCCCAACCAACCCCCGCCCATGCGCCCGCTCGTGCTCCTGCTCGCCCTCGCCGCGTGCGGCGTCGCCTCGGCCCAGCCGTCGGAGGCGTTCGTCGAGCAGGTCGGCACGGGGAACGAGGCGTCGCTGGTCCAGACGGCCTCGGCCGCCTACGTCCTCCAGGCCGGCGCGGCGAACCGGGCGGCCGTCGAGCAGGGGGGCGCGGGCGGCCACCTCGTCCGGCTCGAGCAGACGGGTGGGTCGGCGGCCGACGTCCTCCAGACGGGCGTCGGGAACCGGCTCCACGGGCTGGCGGGGCCGGAGAGCGCCGCGCTCCAGCTCGACGCCAGCCGGCTCGTGCTCGAGCAGCACGGGGTCGGGAACGTCGTGCGCCTCGAGCAGGCGGCGGGGGCCTTTGCCCATGTGGTCCAGGTCGGGGCGGGCAACACGGCCACGGTCCTCCAGAACTGACGCCCCAGACAACGGCGCCGCCCTGACGGTGCCCCCGCGTGACCGTCGCGGGCGATGAACGGTCCCACACCCCACCTGGCGGGGGAGCCGCAACAGGGCTCACCGTCACCCCGGGTCCCGCACCCGCCACGCCGCGCCCCGGCACTCTTCACCCCCCCCCCCACGATCGACACCATGCGCAAGCTCCTCGTCTTCACGGCTGCCCTCGGCCTCGCCGGCGCCGCCAACGCCCAGAACTCGCTCGACGCGACCCAGACCGGCGACGGCAACGTCGTCGCCGGCGTCGACGGCGCCGCGGCCGCGCTCCAGAGCGGGAGCAACTCGGCCGTCATCTCGCAGACCGCCGGGCTCACCCGGAACGGCGACCCGACCGGCGGGCACACGGCCTACATCAGCCAGATCGGCGGCCTCGGCGCCGACGGCCAGAACCAGATCAACCTCTCGCAGTCGTTCGGGACCAACGCGCTCGGCGCGAAGGGCTCGCACACGGCCATCCTCCGCCAGGAGGGCTCGGGCAACGTCATCGGCGGCTACGTCGACGGCGAGGTCACGGCCGCCGACCCGGCCGAGCAGGACAGCCGCTCGGACCGGACGGCCGACGTGAGCCAGCTCGGCGACCGCAACCGCGCGTCGTTCGAGGACGGGGCCGTCGACGTCGACCAGATCGGGAGCGACAACGTCGCCGTCTCGACCGGGAAGGCCACGGTCCAGTACCAGGAAGGGGACGGGAACGAGGCGTACAACTTCGGGACGGACGCGACGCAGACGCAGGTCGGCGACGGCAACCTCGCCTACTCGAGCGGCTGGGTCAGCGGCGGCGTGACGGTCCAGACGCAGACCGGGAGCGACAACACGTCGCGCGTCGACCGGCTCCGCGGCGGCGACAAGACGACGGCCACGACGGTCCAGACCGGCGACGGGAACGAGGTCTACGCCGCCTTCAACGGCCAGCCCAACCTCGGCAACGGGAGCGACCTCCTGTCGACCCAGATCGGGACCGGCAACTTCGCCGAGGTCGAGTTCCTCTCGCAGGACAACCAGGCCACGATCCTCCAGGACGGCTCGACCAACTCGGTCGTCGTCACGCAGCAGTAGCGCCCCCCGCGCGACTCCGGCTGGCGGCCGGTAACACGGCCGCCAGTCTTTCCGGGGCCCGTAAGCCCCACCCCGCCGCCTCCGCGGCACCCACCCCCCAACACCCCACCCACACCCCCACGCACCGATGCGAAACCTCCTCCTCCTCCTCGCGGCCGCCGGCCTCACGGCGACCGCCAGCGCCCAGAGCAACTCGGCGACGATGACCCAGACCGGCGACGACAACGCCGTCACGGCCGCCCAGACCGGCTCCGGGAACGCCTCGACGATCACCCAGGTCGGCGACGACAACGTCGGCCAGAGCGACCAGGACGGCAGCGGCAACACGTTCAGCCTGACCCAGACCGGCAGCGGCAACGCGGTCCTCGACTTCGACCAGATCGGCGACCTGAACACGGCCACGCTCGTCCAGACCGGCGACGACAACCAGGTCGAGATCGCCGAGCAGAACGGGAACGGCAACACGCTCACGATCGACCAGATGGGGAGCGGGAACAAGGCCGGCGTCGACAACGGCTCGGCCCCCGCGCCCGACGCCATCGACCAGCGCGGCGACGACAACGTCGGGACGCTGACCCAGCTCGGCGACGACAACACGGTCTACCTCGAGCAGATGGGGAGCAGCAACAACGCGCTCGTCACGCAGGGGAAGGCCGGCCGCCTCGCCTACTCCAACGTGGCCGCCGTCCAGCAGATCGGCGACTTCAACGACGTCGACGTCGACGTCCAGGCCGGGACCGACAACGACCTCTCGGTCTACCAGGAGGGCTCCGGCAACAAGGCCGGCATCCTCAACGGGGCCGACCCGATGCCGGACGCCGTCGACCAGCAGGGCGACGAGAACTTCGCCGACCTCGACCAGCTCGGCGACGACAACGTCATGTACCTCGAGCAGTTCGGCGACTTCAACGACGCCACGATGCTCCAGATCGGCGACGGCAACCGGGCCGAGGTGTTCCAGATGGGCGACAGCGACGTCGCCTCGATCACCCAGACGGGCGACGGCAACGTGGCCGCGGTCTCGCAGTCGGGCGCGGTCGTCCAGTAGCACCCGCCTCTCGGCACGGGGCGCCTCTCGGCGCCCCCGGCTGGCGGTCGGTAAGACGGCCGCCAGTCTTTCCGGGGCCTGTAGGCCCCCCTCACGACCCTCCCTACGCCGCGCCCGCGGCCCTTCCCCCTACGCCATGCGCACCCTCCTCGTCCCCGCGCTCGCCCTCGGCCTCGCCGCCGGCGCCAGCGCCCAGAGCAACACGGCCTCGACGTCGCAGACCGGCGACGACAACGCCGCCGCCGTCACCCAGGCCGGCGCCGACAACGCCGCGACGGTGGCCCAGACCGGCCGCGACCACGAGGCCGCCGTGGTCCAGAGGGGCGGCGAGAACGCGACGACGGTCGTCCAGACCGGGTACAGCCACAAGGGCGTCCAGACGATGGCGTCGGGCGACCGGAACGTCACGACGATCACCCAGGCCGGCGGCGACGCCGCGGCCGGGACGGGCGGGAACAGCCTGACCCGCGTCGAGCTCTGGGGCGACGACAACGCCGTCGACGTCGTGCAGAGCGGGGACGGCCAGCGGGCCTTCGTCGACGTCCAGCGCGGGGCGAACGCGGGCAACGACATCGACGTCGTGCAGGCCGGGTCGGGCCAGGACGCCTTCCTCGACGTCTCGGGCGACCGGAACGCCGTCGCCGTCCGCCAGTCGGGCGCCGACAACGGGGTCGGCTCGGTGTTCGCCGAGACCGGCGTGCTCCTGACCGGCGACGACAACGCCGTCGAGATCACCCAGGACGACCGGGGGAACACGGCCGACGCCACCGTCACCGGGGACCGGAACGACGTGACGGTCGGGCAGGGCGTCGAGGCCGGGTTCGTGGCCGCCGGGCTCGCGTTCGGGAACGACGCGGGCGTCGTCCAGGCCGGCTCGGACAACGCGGCGACCGTCTACCAGGGGAGCGCGGCCGGGGCGTTCGCGGGCGCCCTCGGCGCCGGCAACGAGGCCGCCGTCGGTCAAGCCGGCTCGGGCAACGCGGCGTTCGTCGCGCAGGGCTCGGTCGCGGGCGTCGG
>CAZDFV010000151.1:0-7885 GCA_964504495.1 uncultured Rhodothermales bacterium | reverse complement strand
CGCGGCCTCCGACCGCGGGCCCTCGTCGCCGTCGGGCCGGCCCTGCCGGACGCGGACCTCGGAGAGCCCGAGGGTCGAGAGGTCGTCCCCGCCCGGCATCGTGATGGGCCGCCGGGCCGCGGGGCGCTGGCGGCGCCACACGACGTAGCCGATGGCCGCGACGACGGCGAGGAGCAGGAGCCAGCCGGCGGGGGACACGGGGGGCGCGGCGGACGCCGCGGGAAGGGGACGGGCGCGAGCGCGTAAGGTATCCGCCGGCCGGGCGCTCCACAACCGAGGCCCCGGCGCCCCCCGGCTGGCGCCCTATCTGACGTTCCTCTAGCTTCCGCTCCCCCCAACCCCAGCCCACGTGGAGACCTACTACAAGCCCGAGCACCTCCCCCGCTTCGGCGAGATCGAAGCGGGCTCGAAGCCCCTCGCCGACGCCTTCTTCAGCTACTACGGGAAGGTGTTCGAGGACGGCGCGCTGACGGCCCGCGAAAAGTCGCTCATCGCGCTCGCCGTGGCCCACACCGTCCAGTGCCCGTACTGCATCGACGCCTACACGCAGGACGCGCTGGCGAAGGGGTCGGACCTGGAGCAGATGACCGAGGCGGTCCACGTGGCGACGGCCATCCGGGGCGGGGCCTCGCTCGTCCACGGGCTCCAGATGCTCGACGGCGTCAAGGCCCAGACGATGTAGGGGCGGAACGCCGGGCCGCTGGCGGCCGTCGCTAGCGGCCCGCGTCCGTACGAGACGGCCGCAGACGCCCGCGTCGGACGCGACGGGGCGGCGCCCCACCCCCTCCCGATCGCCCGCATGTCCACGCCCTCCGGCGACGGCACGGCCGTCCCCCTCCCCGTCCTCTCCGCCGAGCTCGTCGCCGCCGTCCAAGACGGCCCGAAGCGGACGACGAGCCTCTACGGCCGCCGGACGCCCCTCGCCGCGCCCGCGGCCCAGCTCGAGACGCTCGACGCCGTCGCCCTCGACGCCGGCCCGACCGGGACCGGGCGCTTCCACGCCGACCTCGTGGCGAGCGGGTGGGCCGATGGGATCCCCCCGGCCCCGCTCGAGGTCGTCCAGATCAACGTGGGCAAGCTGTGCAACATGACGTGCCGGCACTGCCACGTGGACTCCGGCCCGGACCGGACGGACGAGAACATGGACCGGGCGACGGCCGAGGCGTGCGTCGCGGCGATCGACCGGGTCCTGGCCCACCCCGGCGCCGCCCTCCACACCGTCGACCTCACGGGCGGGGCGCCCGAGCTGAACCCGCACTTCGAGTGGCTCGTCGAGGCGTGCGTCGCGCGCGGGCTCCACGTGATCGACCGGTGCAACCTCACGATCCTGACCGTCCGGCGGTACCGGCACCTCCCGGCGTGGTTCGCCGAGCGGGGCGTCGAGGTCGCGTGCTCGCTCCCCCACTACCGCCAGCTCGGGACCGACGCCCAGCGCGGCGACGGGACCTACGAGAAGTCGCTCCGGGCGCTCCGCGCCTTGAACGAGGCCGGCTACGGGCGGGGCGATGCGTCCCGCGTGCTCACGCTCGTGACGAACCCGGTCGGGAGCTTCCTCGCCGGCAACCAGGCGTCCCTGGAGAGCGAGTGGAAGGCGGCCCTCGCGCGGAACCACGGCGTCACGTTCGACCGGCTGTTCGCGCTCAACAACATGCCCATGAGCCGGTACCTCGAGTGGCTCGTCGAGAAGGGCCAGGTCGAGGCGTACATGGAGCGGTTGCTGGCGGCGTTCAACCCGGCGGCGGTCGACGGGCTCATGTGCCGGAACACGGTCTCGGTCGGGTGGGACGGCCGGGTCTACGACTGCGACTTCAACCAGCAGCTCGAGATGGAGGCCGCCGCGCCCGGCATGGCCCGCCCGCACATCGCCGACTTCAGCCTCGACGCGTGGCAGGCCCGGACGGTCCGGACGGCCCGGCACTGCTACGGGTGCACGGCCGGGGCCGGCTCGTCGTGCGGCGGGGCGACGGCCTAGCGCAGGACGTAGGAGTAAGGGTGTGGGGCCGGCCGGCGGGGCGCCTCCGCCAGCCGGGCGCGGCCCCGGCGGCTCCCCACGCTCCGCCCGCCACGCCCTGAGACCCCGGGCGCCGCTCGCGCGTAGGGGGCGGCGCCCCCTCCCCTCCCCCCATGCTCTCTCGGAAACACCGCTGGCTCCTCGTCTCCGGCCTCGCCGCCGCCGCCGCCTCGTTCCTCACCCGGTCCGTCCTCAAGCGGGGGTGGAACGCCGCGACCGGCGACGACCCGCCCGTCAACCCGGCCTCGGCCGAGACGGCGTGGACCGAGGCGCTGACGTGGACCGTCGCCGCGAGCCTCGTGGCCGGGCTCACGCGCCTGGCCGCTCGCCGGGCGGCCGCCTCCGTCCTCGACGGGCAGCCCCCCCACGACCGCTACGGCTGAGCCGCCCGGCCCGGGCCGCTGGCGGCGCGGCTCCGCCAGCCGGGCGGGGCCGCGCGCGCTACTGGAGCACGTACTGCGCCTACTGGAGCACGTACTGCGTGAAGTAAACACGCGTGACCGGCCCGTCCTCGCCGAGGATCTCGTTGAACCGGCCCCGGACGAGCTCCTTGAGCGAGTCCCGCCGCGTGACGTCCGAGAGCTCCTCGACCGTCCGGCTCGCCATCATGTCGATGACGGCGTCCTTCGCGACGGGCCCGAGCGCGTTCAGCCGCGTGAGCGTCTTCGGGTCCTGGGCCTCGGCCCCCACCTTCACCATGAGGTAGCGCCGGCCGTCGGTGCCCCGGGGGTTGATGATGATCCCGTCGAGCTCGGCGAACTCGCCGAACTCGGCCGGGGCGGTCTCTTCGGAGGCGGACGCCTCCGGGGTCTCGGACCCGAGCGCGGCCTGCACGACGTCGCCGCCGAGGAAGAACGCCCCGGCGGCCACGGCGGCCACGACGACGAGAGGAACGAGGAGGTTGCGGCCCTTCTTCTCGGGCGCGGCGTCGGCGTTAGAGTCGGACATCGGAGGGCAGGAGGGGGAGGTACTCGTCGAGCGGGCCGGCCGTCTCGGCCGGGGCGGCGGTGCGGAAGAGGACGGTGATCCGGCGGTTCCGGGCCCGGCCCTCGGGCGTGTCGTTCGCGTCGCGCGGGCGGTGCTCGGCGTACCCGGTCGCGAGGTAGCGGTCGGGCGGGAGCGCCCCCGGCTGCGCGAGGAGGAACCGGACGACGGCGGCCGCCCGGGCGGCCGAGAGCTCCCAGTTCGAGGGGTAGGCCGCCGTCGCGATCGGCCGGTCGTCGGTGTGGCCCTCGACCTCAATCGCTCCGACCCCGCGCGCGGCCTCGGCCGTCCGCAGGAGGACGTCGCGGGCCGGCCCGCCCAGCACGGCCGAGCCCGACGCGAAGGCGATCTCGTCGACGAACGTGAGCCGGACGCCGCGCGGGGTGAGGTCCACGTCGACGGCGTTCCCGAGCCCCTTGTCGTGGATGTCGCGGGCGAGGTCCTCGAACGCCCGGGCCTGCTCGCGGACGTCGTGCTGGCCGGCCACGCCCATGATCCCCGGCATGAGCCCCTCCTGCTCCATGATCCCGCGGCGGCCGGTGAAGTAGCTCATGGCCTCCTCGAACTTTTTGACCTCGACCTCGGACATCGCGACGAGCATGACGAAGAAGGTGAGCAAGAGCGTCATCATGTCGCTGAACGTCGCCATCCAGAACGGCGCCGACGGCTCGTCGTCTTCGAGCGGGAGTGCGTCGTCGGTCACGGCTCAGGCGGCCTTGCGGAGCGGGGTGACCGGGGCGGCCTCGCCGGGCCCCTCGCGGCCGGCCAGGAGGTCGAGCTGCTGCGCCAGCTGGGTCGGCGCCTCGCCCGAGAGGATCCCGAGCGCGCCGGTCCGGATCAGGGCCTGGGCCTTCGCCCGGGCGGCCAGTTGGTTCTGGGCCTTCCCGGCCATCGGGAGGAACACGAGGTTGGCGAGGAGGGCGCCCCAGAACGTCGTGATCATAGCCACGGCCATGGCCGGCCCGATCGCCGCCGGGTCGTTGAGGTTCTGGAGCATCTGGATCAGCCCGATGAGCGTGCCCACCATCCCGAAGGCGGGGGCGTACATCCCGGCCTTGTTGAGGACCTTGACGAGGAGCGCCGGCTGGGCCAGCGCCGCGGCCGCCTGGGCGCGGAGGGCGCTCTCGGCCCGGTCCCGGGAGGCCCCGTCAACGGCCATCTCGACGGCGAGCCGGAGGCCGGAGTCCTCGACCTCGCCGGCCTGGCTCTCGAGGGCGAGCGGGCCGTCGCGCCGGGCCGTCTTGGCGAAGTCGGTGAGCTGATCGGCGAGGGCCCCGAGGTTGGGGGCCTGGAATCCGAAGAACCCCTTGACGGCCGGGACCACCTGGCCCACCTCCGCCATCGAGAACGTGACGAGGAGGCCGGCGACCGTCCCCCCCACGACGATGAGGAGCGACTTGGGGTCGAAAAACGTGGCTGCCCCGTCGCCGAGGGCGACGGCACCGAAGACGAGGCCGAACCCGGCCACGAGGCCGATCGGGGTGGACTTTTCCATGACGGGGGGAGGGACACGCTCCGTATCGAAAGAGCCGGGGCCACGTGAACCCCCGCCCCCTTTGGCCCGCCCGGTCGGAACCGCCGGGGCCCAACCCCGCCCGGTGTTTTCGCTCGCGGTCCGACCACTGGCGCGCTGGCGGCCGGCGGGGGGCGAGGCCGGCGCCGCGCTCGGGGCGCCCTCCCCCGGCCCCCTCCCAATGGGAGGGGGAGGTCTGTGTTGAGGCGACCAGCCTGCCCCCTCTAGACACGCTGGCGGCCGTCGCCAGCGGGCTGAACGCGGCCCGGCCGAACGCGAGCGGCCCCGGAGCCTGCACCCCGGGGCCGCTGAGGGGGCGGGCCCCTCGACCTAGCGCTCAGCGGCTACCGCTTGAGCTGGACGGTCTCCTGGAGCAGCTCGTCCGAGGTCGTGACCACGCGGGCGTTGGCCTGGTACCCGCGCTGGGCCACGATCATGTCGGTGAACTCCTGGGCGAGGTCCACGTTGCTCGACTCGAGCGCCGAGGCGACCACGTTGGCCGGGATCTCGTTCCCGGCCCGCCCGATCCGGAGCGCGCCCGAGATGGCCGTGGCCGAGTAGAACCCGTCGCCGAGCTGCTCGAGCCCGTCGGGGTTGTTCACCATCCCCAGCGCGAGCTGGGCGACGGCCTCGCGCGACCCGTTCGAGAACGCCAGGACGAGCTCGCCGGCCTGGTTGAACCCGTAGTCGATGAGCTCGCCGGACGGCGTCCCGTCCTGGCTCCCGACCGTCGCCGTCGTCGAGCCCCCGAACTGGGTGACCGCCGAGAGGTCGAGGCCGATGCTGAGGGCGCTCCCGTCGGGGAACGCCCCGTCGAGCGTGAACGCCCCGCCGCTGGCGATCTGGCCGTCCGCGTCGAACACGAGCGGGTCGCCGGTGACGGTCAGCGGGATGGCCGTGCCGTCCTCGCTTGCCAGCTCGGCCGACGCGACGCCCCAGGTGTTGGCGGCCGTCTTCTCGACCATGAGCACGGCCGTGTGGGCCTGGCCCGTCCCGTCGTAGACGACCGACGAGACGGCGAAGGAGCCCTCCGCGACCGCCCGGTCGGCCGAGAGGTTGCCGGTGATGGTCATGCCGGTCGTCCTCTTGGGGGCGGCCGTCGCCTTCGGGTCGATCCGGATGTCCTGGAGCGGGCCCATGCGGACGGCCCCGTCGGTCCCGGCCGTCCAGCCCTGGAGCCGGAGGCCGTTCGGGGTCACGAGGAACCCCTCGGCGTCGAACGAGAACGAGCCCGACCGGGTCAGGACGCTCCCCTGCTGGCTCTCGGCGAGGAAGAACCCGTCGCCGGCGAGCGCGAGGTCGGTCGCGAGGTTCGTGTACTCGAGGGCCCCCTGGCTCCAGTCCTGGTCGACGGCCGCGACGGCCACGCCGTTGCCGACGTTCGAGACCATCGACGAGAGGCTCCCGGCGAGGAGCCCGCCGGTCGCGATCCGCTGGGTGAGGGCGTCCTGGAACAGGACGCGCGAGCGCTTGAAGCCGGTCGTGTTGACGCCGGCGATGTTGTTGCCGATGACGTCGAGCCGGAGCTGGTTGGAGCGGAGGCCGGTGACGCCGGTGCGGAGGGAACGAATCATGGGGTGTGGTGGCGGTGCCGCGGCGTCGGTCGGTCGGCCGCGGCGTCGGCCTCCCCGGCCCCGGCCCGGGTGGGGGCGCGGGGCCCGCCCCGGTCGGGGCGGCGGGGTCCAGCCGGATGAGAAAAACGGTTGCGTTAGAGGAGGACGGCGCTGTCGATCTGGGTCACGACCCGGTCGCGCATCTCGTCGGGCGCGAGCGCCGTGACGACGGTCCGGTTGGGGACGCTGACGACGAAGGCGGCGCCGTCGCCGAACAGGACGGCCTCGCGGGCGCCCTTGGCGTCGAGCGCGTCGAGCGCCCCGGCGATCCGGTCGCGGACCGGGGCCGAGAAGTCGATGGCCCGCTCGTCGAGCCGCTGGGCGGCGTGGGCGGAGACGGAGACCCGGTCGGGGGTCGACGCCCGTTCGAGGAGGTCGGCAAAGGCCGGGCCCGTCGTCGGGGCGGCCGCCGGGGCGCCCGGGCCGCTCGGGGGCGGCGGGGCCACGCGGCCGGCGATCTGGTGGACGGTCATGGCATGGCGGCGGAGGCTGGCGGAGGGATCGGCCGGCGCGGACGCCGGCGTAAGTCGGTGGCTAGGGGCTGACGGAGAGGAGCCGGTCGAAGGGGACGGGCCGGCCGCCGACCCAGAGGAAGACCCCCCCGGCCTCGACCGTGATGCGCTCGACGGCCCCGCCCGAGACCGGCGCGGCCTGGACCGGCGCGCCGTCGGCGCCCGTGGCCCGGACCTCGACCGAGTAGTCGCCGGCCGGGGCGGGCTGGCCGTCCTGGAGCGCCCCGTCCCACGTCAGGTCGTGGTCGCCGGCCCCCAGCGCGCCCGTCCGCATCGTGCGGACGACGGCGCCCTCGGCGTCGCGGACGGTCACCTCGACCTCGCGGGCGTCACCGCCGACGCGGACGCGGAGCGGGACCTCGCCGGCGCCGTCAAAGCTAACGGCCCCGCCCTCGACCTCGACCGTCTTCCCGACGAGCCCGGAGGCCGCCTGGAGGTCGATCCGGCCGGCGAGCTGGTCGCCCAACTCAGCCTGCCCGGTCTGGAGCCCGCCGAGCGCGTCCGAGAGCGCCGCCAGCCGCTCGGCCTGGGACTCCATCGCCGCGTTGATGCTCGTGAGCTGCTCGACCGACGAGAACTGCGCGAGCTGCGCGGCGAACTCGTGGCCGTCCTGCGGGCTCGTCGGGTCCTGGTTGCGGAGCTGGGCGACGAGGAGCTGGAGGAACTCGTCGCGGCCCAGGTCGGCGCCGCCCGAGGCGGACGTGCCGAGGTCGAGCGGGGAGGACGCGGCGGGCGTCGAGGCGGAAACGGGGGTCATGGGCGCGTGGGGCTAGCCGACCCACTCGCGCCGCCCGGAGACGGAGCGCGGGGAGGGCGGCGGGACGGCGGACGTGGGGCGGGCGGACGGGCCGCCGGGGCGGGCCGATTGTGCAGGGCGGCCGTCGCGGCCGGCGGCTTCTCCATCGGCGGAGCCGTTGCCCGACGAGGCCCCATCGGAGGCGGCCCCGTCGGCCGAGGCGCGGTCGTCGAGCGAGAGGCGGACGGAGCGGTCGAAGTGGGCCTCGAGCGTCTCGCGGAGCCGCCCGACGTGGGCGGCCGCGAGCGCCTGGAGCTCGGGGTCGCTAAAGCGGACCTGGACGGCCACGGCCTCGGCCTCCTGCCGCGTCTGGAGCCGGACCGACCCGTCGCCGTCGTCGAGCGCGATGCGGACGGACTGGGCCGCGGCCTCGGACGCCAGCCGGCCCAGCCACGCGGCCGTCGCCAGCCGGGCGGGCGGGGCTGACGGGCGCGTGCCCGGGACTTCGTTGGTCGG
>CAZDFV010000150.1:0-7959 GCA_964504495.1 uncultured Rhodothermales bacterium | reverse complement strand
CCCCTGCCCGCGCTCGCCGACGACGCCCGGTTCGGGCCGCACCCGGACGTCCGGGCCGAGGCGCTGGACGGCGGCCGCGTCCTCCTCCGCGCCCGCGACGGGTTCGCCGGGCTCGCCCTCGTCCCGTTCACGGCCGGCGGGGAGGCGTACGCCCTCGCCGTCGACGCGGCCCCGGCGCGTGGGCTCGACCTCGTCGTCGCCGGGCTGGACCCCGAGGACCCGAGCGTCCTCCGGTTCTCGGTCCGCCGCTCCGACGGCGGGCCCGTCGCCCTCGACGAGGAGGAGGGCGTCGTCGCGCTCGTCGGCGACCGGCCGTACGAGGACAACGCCGTCGACGCCTACGACGGGACGGCCCTCCTCGACCTCGACGCGGCCGGGCCGGGCCCGCAGCGGCTCCGGCTGGCGGTCCGGGAGGGCGGGCGCGTGTCGCGGTGGACCGAGATCGCCCTCCTCGACGGCCGCCCCGTCGGGGCGTAGGCGCGCCCGCGGCTACCCGGCGACGGCGAAAAACTGGAGGTCGGCCACGGCCTCAGGGAGCGTGCCCGCCACCTCTGGCTCCGGGAGGCGGGCGGCGAGGGCGCGCGCCTCGTCGAGGGCGCGGGCGTAGAGGGCCCGGCGGTCGGCCCCGGTCGCCGTCCCCGCCAGCGCCGCGGGCGCCGCACCGTCGAGGGCGTCGGCGAGGGAGAACGCCGGCGTCTCGGGGCGGCCGGCGCGGTGCGTCCACGCGCCGGTCTCGACGTTGAACGCGTAGAGCGGGAGGAACCGGACGCCGTGCTCGGCCACGAAGAGAACGGCCTCGGCGAGATAGTCCACCTCGGCCTCGTCGAGCGAATAGTGGAGACCGATGCGGGCCCACCCGGGCTTCATCCCGTGGTACCCGTCGCGGATGCACTGCCGGAACCGGGCGCTCTCGTCCGGCCCGATCCCCAGGAGACGGTGGCCGTACGGGCCGGCGCACGAGCACCCGGCCCGGCTCTGGACCCCGAACAGGTCGTCCAGCAAGACCGTCACGAAGCGGGGGTGGAGCACGCCGCCCTGCCCGTCGCGGACGTTGAACGAGAGGATCGCCAGACGCTCGGTCTCGGGGCCCGGCCCGAGCACCTCGATCCGACTCTCGCCGGCCCACGCGCGGCGGACCCGGCCCAGCCAGGCGTGCTCGCGCTGGCGGATCGCCTCGGCGCCGACGGCCCGCTTGGCCTCCAGGGCGTAGGCGGCCCGGAGCGTCTGGAAGAGCCCGGGCGTCCCGGCCGTCTCGCGGGCCTCGACGTCGTCGGTGTAGTCGTGGTCGGTCTCGCTGACGTAGGTGACGGTCCCCCCGCCGCCGACGCTGGGCGCGAGGTCGCGCGGGTAGAGCGCCCCGTCGAAGACGAGGAGCCCGCACGCGCCGGGCCCGCCGAGGAACTTGTGGGGCGAGAGGAAGACGGCGTCGATCCGGCCCTCGGGGTCGCCCTCGGGGCACATGTCGACCTCGACGTAGGGGCCGGCGGCGGCGTAGTCGAACAGGGCGAGCGCGCCGTGCCGGTGGAGGAGCCGGGCGATCTCGCGGACCGGCGCCAGCACGCCGGTCACGTTCGACCCGGCCGAGAACGAGCCGACCTTGCGCCGGCCCGCCCACCGCTCGTCGGCGAGGAGCCGCCCGAGCGTGTCGAGGCAGACCTGCCCGCGCCCGTCGAGCCCCACCTCGACGACGGTGCAGAGCCCCTCGCGCCACATGACCTCGTTCGAGTGGTGCTCGTACGGCCCGACGAACACGACCGGGCCCCGCTCGCGGGCGCGCTCCGCCAGCCGGCCGTCGAGCGCGTCGCCGAGGGCGCGGAGCGTGGCGGGCGGGGCGGCCACGCCGAGGATCTCCTGGAGCTTGTGGATGGCCCCGGTCGAGCCTGTCCCCACGCAGACGACCTTCCCGTCCGGCCCGGCGTTCACGGCCCGCTTGATAGCCGCCTCGGCCTGGTGGAGGAGGCCCGTCGCCGTCCGGCCGGTCAGGCTGTCCTCGGTGTGGGCGTTGGCGTAGAGCGGGGCGAGCCGCCGGAGGTGATCCTCGACGAAGCGGAGTTGGCGGCCGGACGCCGTGAAGTCGGCGTAGACGAGGGGGCGCTCGCCGAACGGCGTCCGCACGACGGCGTCGGCGCCGACGGTCTGGGCGCGAAGGTCGGCAGGCGTCAGGTGCGGCATGGGGCGGGCGGGGACCGGCCCGCGAAGCTACGGCCCGCCCCCGGGAAGCCTCTTCCGACCGGCTGCCGAGACGGCCGGCCGCTGGACAGTGCGTCGGTTGGTAGGTCAGAGCACTCAGGAAGAGTTCCCCTCCTGGACAGGAGGGGGTAGGGGTGGTCGAACGGACGAAGCGCCGTGCGTCCGACTGGCGGTGTGCGTCCGCCAGCGCGCCGGGCGGAGGTACCGCACCGACTCCGTCAGCCACGGCGGAGGAGACGCCACGGCGTAGCGTCTCTACGACGGCCTGTGCCCCTCCCGGTCACCGGCCCCTCCTGGCCGGACGCCTCCGCCCACTGGCGCACTGTCCACCAGCCCACCGGTTCGGGTGAATCCCCACGCCCGGGCCCCCGCCGCCGCGCCCCCGACTGCACTATCGTGCGCGGGCCCGCCGTTGGCGCCCCCGCCGGGGTCCGTCCGGCACCCCGTTTGCGCCCGGCCCCGACCGCCGCCCCGCTCCCCCCCGATGCCCGCCCCGCTCCGCCCCGCCCTCGCCGCCCTGCTCGGCGCCCTCCTCGCTGCTGCCGCCCTCGCCCAGCCGACCTCGACGCCCGCCGGCCTGGCCGACCGGATCGACAGCGTCCTCGACGCCGACGCCTTCGACGACGCCTACTGGGGCGCCCTCGTCGTGGACCTCGAGACCGGCGAGGTGCTCTACGACCGGAACGCGCAGAAGCGGTTTATCCCGGCGTCGAACATGAAGCTGTTTACGACGGCGGCGGCCCTCGACGCGCTCGGGCCCGACTTCCGCTACACGACCCGGCTCTACGCCGACGGCGACGTCCGCAACGGGACGCTCCGCGGGCCGCTCGTCGTCCGCGGGGCCGGCGACCCCACGTTCGGCGGGCGCTACACCGGCGGCGACCTCACCCTCGTGTTCCGCCAGTGGGCCGACTCGCTCCGGGCCGCCGGCGTCCGCCGCGTGGCCGGCGACGTCGTCGGCGACGACGACGTGTTCGACGACGTCCACCTCGGCGAGGGGTGGAGCTGGGACGACCTGAAGTGGTACTACGGGGCCGAGGTCTCGGGTCTCCAGTTCGGGGAGGGGACGGTCGCCGTGGCCGTCCACGGGACCTCGCCGGGCAACCGCGCCCGGATCACGGTCGAGCCCGACTTCGGGTACGTCCGGCTCGTCAACCGCTCGACGACGACCGCGGGCGGGTCGATCCGCGAGGGGTACGACCGGGACCTGGGCGACAACGTGTTCACGGTCTCGGCGTCGGTCCCGGCCGGGCGCGTCGAGCGCGAGGACCTCTCGGTCGTCAACCCGACCGACTACTTCGTCTCGACGCTCGTCGGCGTGCTCCGCCAGCGGGGGATCGAGATCGACGGCGAGGCCGTCGACGTCGACGAGTGGGGCGACCGGCCCGACTACGGCCCGATGCGCCGGATCGCGACGCACCGCTCGCCCCCGCTCTCGGCGATCGCCGGCGAGACGAACACGGAGTCGAACAACCTCTACGCCGAGCACCTCCTGCGCACGGTCGGCGTCCACGCCTACGCCGACACGGCGTTCGTCCCCGGCTCGGCCGCCGCCGGGGCCGCCGCCGCCGAGCCGTTCCTGCTCCGGCTCGGCGTCGACCCCGAGTCGTTCCGGGTCGCCGACGGGTCCGGCCTCTCGGCCCTGAACCGGCTCACGCCGGTCGGGATCATCGGCATCCTCCGGGGGATGTACCAGCACGCCGACCGGGACACGTGGGACGCCTTCTACCGCTCGCTCCCGGTCGGCGGCTACACCGGCACGCTCGGCCGGCGCTACCGCTCGGGCGACGCGCGCGGGAACGTCCGGGCCAAGACCGGCTTCATCTCGGGCGCCCGGACGCTCTCGGGCTACGTGACGAGCGAGAGCGGGCACCTCCTCGCGTTCTCGCTGATGTGCAACCACTACTCGGTCCGCACGAGCCGCGTGAACCGGGCGCAGGACCAGATCGTCGAGCTGCTGGCGGACTACGAGGGGCGGTAGTCGAGGAGCGCGGGGTCGCGCCGGCCCTGCGCCCGACGAACTACGCGCCAAGCCGCCGCCACCTGTGAAACTCCGCCCGGCCGGGGCCGTCGCTGAGCGCCCACAGCCCCCGCCAGCGCTTTGACCCCGATCCACGCGACGACCGTCCTCGGCGTCCTCCACAACGGCCGCGTCGCCCTCGGCTCCGACGGGCAGGCCACGATGGGCGACACCGTCATGAAGCACAAGGCGCAGAAGGTGCGCCCGCTCTACGGCGGCAAGCTGCTCGCCGGGTTCGCCGGCTCGACGGCCGACGCCTTCACGCTCTTCGAGCGGTTCGAGGCCAAGCTGGAGCAGTACGGCGGCAACACGGTCCGGGCCGCCGTCGAGCTCGCCAAGGACTGGCGGACCGACCGCTACCTCCGCCGGCTCGAGGCGCTCCTCGCCGTGGCCGCCCCCGACCGGCTCCTCCTCGTGAGCGGGACGGGCGACGTGATCGAGCCCGACGACCCGATCCTCGCGATCGGCTCGGGCGGCTCCTACGCGCTCGCGGCGGCCCGCGCCATGATGAAGCACGGCCCGGACCTCTCGGCGCGCGAGATGGTCGAGGAGGGCCTGCGGATCGCCGGCGAGATCTGCATCTACACCAACCTCAACGCGACCGTCCTCGAGCTCGATGCTGAGGAGAGCGCGTAGGCCCGGTGCGGGAGCTCACCTAGACCTGTCATCCTGAGCGCCAGCGGAGGATCTCGACGCCGGTGCTTCGAGCCCAGAACAGCCGGTGCCGGAGGGCTGGGAGTCCGAGTCGAGATCCTTCGCTCCGCTCAGGATGACAGGGGGGAGAATGCGATAGCCCTGGGCCAGCCGCCAGCGGCCCTCCGTGCGCGGCGGCCCTCCCGTAGCTTCCCGCCGCGCCCGTCTGTTCCGAGCGCGACCGCCTCTGTCTCTCAATCCCCATCTATGTCCGAGCCTTCGCAGCCGGCGGCCCCCGAGGCCCCGGCCGAGGCGGCGCCTGAGCCCCAGGCCGCCGCGTTCATCGACTACCAGAACCTCCACCACTACCTCAAGGGCCGGCTCGACGGGCACGGCTCGACGGCCGACCTCGCCGGCCAGCTCCTCCGGGCCCTCCGCGACCGGCTCGCCGGCGAGGGCGTCCGGCTCGCGCGGGGCCGGGCCTACGCCGACTTCGGCGGGCTCGACGACCACACGCGCCACGTCCAGCGGAGCCTGTACCTCCACGGCGTCGAGCCCGTCTTCGTGCCGGGCACGATGCACCGGAACACGACCGACCTCCAACTGGCGGTCGACGCCGTCGAGACGCGCGAGCGGCACCCCGAGGTCTCGACGTTCGTGCTCCTGGCCGGCGACCGCGACTACGCCCCTGTCGTCCAGTCGCTCGTGGCGGCCGGGCGGCGCGTCGTCGTCGTCGGGTTCAAGGAGCACCTCTCGCCGTACCTCCTCGACCACACCGACGGCGGGGCCTTCTGGGACGCCGGCGACCTCCTCCCCCAGGGCGCCCTCGCCCCCGAGGTCGAGGTCGGCGCGGCGATTGAGACGACGGAGTTCGCCGAGACCCAGGACCCGGCTTATGAGATCGACTACGACGCGCTCGAGGTGGTCGAGAAGTTTTTCGGCCAGTACGAGGAGATCTACCTCACGCCCCTCCTCCGGCGGCTCTCGGACGAGATCGGCGAGGTGGACGGGCACGACCCGAAGTCGCTCGTGGCCGACCTTGAGGAGTGCGGGGCCGTCCGCCTGGAGCGCCGGCGGGGGATGCCGTACGACTACACCGTCCTGCTCGTCAACGGCGAGCACCCGGCGGTCGTCGAGGTCCGCGAGGAGGTTCATGGCAAGCCGGTCACGGCCGCCGACGACGGACTCCCCTTCGACGACGAGCCGGAGATGTAGGGGATGCGTGACGAGCGATGCGTGAGGGGCGCCCGGCTGGCGACGCCTCAGGCGAAGACCTCACGCATCACGGATCACGCATCCTTCGGCTCGCATCCGCGCCCGGGCTGGAGCGTACCCGGCTTTAAGACACCACGTACCCAGGCCAGAGCCTTCCCCCAAGGAGGCGGGGCCCGCGGCCGCACGACTCATGGACAGCACGCAAACCCTTCCGACCAACGGCGCCGCCAGCGCCGCGCCCGACGACCTCTCGCGGCTCACGCCGCGCCTCATCGTCGCCGAGCTCGACAAGTACATCGTCGGCCAGGACGAGGCCAAGCGGTCGGTCGCGATCGCCCTCCGGAACCGCTGGCGGCGGCTCAACGCCGAGGAGGCCCTCCGCGACGAGATCACCCCGGCCAACATCGTCCTCATCGGGCCGACGGGCGTCGGCAAGACCGAGATCGCGCGGCGGCTGGCGAAGCTGACGGGCGCCCCGTTCGTCAAGGTCGAGGCCACCAAGTTCACCGAGGTCGGCTACGTCGGCCGCGACGTCGAGAGCATGATCCGCGACCTCGTGGACCTCGCGGTGACGCAGGCCCGCGACGCCCAGGCCGAGCGGGTCCAGGAGAAGGCCCGCGAGCACGCCGAGGACCGGCTCCTCGACCTCTTGGTGCCCACGTCCAAGCCGAAGCCGGCCGTGCCGGGGCTCGGGTTCGGGCAGCAGCAGCAGCCGAACGTGTCGCCGGAGGAAGAGGACCTCCGCCAGCGGACGCGCGAGAAGTTCCGCGACCGCCTCCACGGCGGCCAGCTCGACGAGCGCGAGGTCGAGGTCGACGTCTCGCTCGACCGGACGACGAACCTCCAGATGTTCGGGCCGATGGGGCTCGAAGAGATGGGGATCAACCTCCAGGAGATGCTGGGCGGGATGGGCAAGAAGCGCCAGAAGCGGCGCGTGAAGGTCCCCGAAGCCCTCGACCTCTTGACGCAGGAGGAGGCCGCCAAGCTGGTCGACCAGGAGGCCGCCAAGGCCGAGGCGCTCCAGCGCGTCGAGGAGGCCGGGATCGTCTTTATCGACGAGATCGACAAGGTCGCCGGCCGCCAGTCGGGCGCGGGCCAGGGCAGCGGCGGCGGGCCGGACGTGAGCCGCGAGGGCGTCCAGCGGGATCTTCTGCCGATTGTCGAGGGCTCGACGGTGATGACCAAGCACGGCTCGGTCAAGACCGACCACGTCCTCTTTATCGCCTCGGGCGCCTTCCACGTCTCGAAGCCGTCCGACCTCATCCCCGAGCTTCAGGGCCGGTTCCCGATCCGCGTCGAGCTCCAGTCGCTGACGGAGGCCGACTTCGTCCGCATCCTGACCGAGCCCCAGAACGCGCTCCTCAAGCAGTACGCGGCGATGTTCGCGTCGGAGGGCGTCGAGATCACGTTCGACGACGAGGCCGTCCGCGAGATCGCCCGGACGGCGGCCGAGGTCAACGGCGAGGTCGAGAACATCGGGGCCCGGCGGCTCCACACGATCCTGACGACGCTCCTCGAAGACCTCCTGTTCGAGATCCCGGACGGCCCGCACGGCGACGCCGTCACGATCACGGGCGCCGACGTCCGCGAGACGCTCGACGGCGTGGTCAAGAACCGGGACCTCAGCCAGTACATCCTGTGAGCGGGGGCGTCCGCCAGCGGTGAGCCGGCCGACCCCGCCCGAGGCGCGCGAGCTGGACCCGGGCGACGAGGGCGTCCGGCGAGCGTGGGCGGACACGGTCGCGGCCGCCGAGGGCCCGTCGCCCTTCGCGGCGCTCGACTACGCCGAGGCGGCCGGGGCGGCGTTCGGGCTCCGGCCGCGCGCGCTCGGCGTTGAGCGAGACGGGGCGCTCGTCGCCGGCATCGTGCTCTTCATCGGACTCATCGCGTGGGCGCTCCTC
>CAZDFV010000149.1:0-7968 GCA_964504495.1 uncultured Rhodothermales bacterium | reverse complement strand
CCAGCGGGGCGGTGACGGGCGAGGGCTCGGCCGGTGGGACGTCGGGGACCTCGGCCGGGGCGTCCGCCTCCAACACGGTCGCCAGCGCCCCGCGGAGCGCGGCGGCCGACGCGATCCGCTCCTCCGGCTCGCGCTGGAGGCACCGGGCGATGAGGGCGGCGACCGACGCCGGCGCGCCGGCCCGCTCGACCGGCCGGAGGTCGATCTCCTGGTACAGGATGTCGAACAGGAGCGCCCCGTCGTACGTCCCCTTAAACAGCCGCTCGCCGACGACCATCTCGTAGAGCACGGCCCCGAGCGCCCAGAGGTCGCCCCGGGCGTCGACCACGCCGCGCGTCTGCTCCGGGGCCATGTACTGGATCGTGCCGAGCGTGTCGCCGGTCTTGGTGAGGGCCTCGCCGTCCACCTTCGCCACGCCGAAGTCGAGGAGCTTGGTCCGCCCCCGCGTCGTGAGGAAGATGTTCGACGGCTTGATGTCGCGGTGGACAATCCCCTCGGCGTGGGCGGCCTCGAGGGCGCTGGCGGTCTCGGCGGCCACGCGGACGGCTTCCTCGACCGGGAGCGGCCCCCGCTCTAGCCGCTCCGCCAGCGACTCGCCGTCGTAGCATGCCATCGCGATAAAGGCCCGGCCGTCCTCGGCCTCGCCCACCTCGTAGATCGTGCAGATGTGGGGGTGGTCGAGCGCGCTCGCCGCCCGGGCCTCGGCGAGGAGCCGGGCCGCGGCCTCCCCGTTCGAGGCGAGGTGGCGCGGGAGGAACTTGAGCGCGGCGTGGCGGCCCAGCGCCGTGTCCTCGGCCCGGTAGACGACGCCCATCCCGCCCTCGCCGAGGGGCCCGAGCAGGCGGTAGCGCCCGACCGTCGCGCCCGCGCCGAGGGCGCCGGCCGGTCCGCGGGCGGGGTCCGAGGCCGTCATGCCAAGCGGTAGAGGCCGAGCGTCTTCTCACGGCCGCGGACCGGGACCGGCCCCAGGCTCTCGGCCTCGAACTGGCCGTCGGGGAGGCACGACCACACGGCCTCGGACGCGAGCACCTGCGAGTCGAACTCCTTGTTCATCGACTCGATGCGGGCGGCCACGTTCACGGGGTCGCCGGTGATCTTGTACTCCTTGTGGAGGTGGCTCCCGACCGTCCCCGCGACGACCTGGCCGACGTGGAGGCCGATCCCCACGCGCGTCTCGGGCAGCCCCTTCTCGGCGCACACGGCCGGGAGCCGCTCGGCGATCGCCAGCGAGGCCGCGACCGCCCGCTCGCACTCGTCGCCGTGGGCGACGGGGGCCCCGAAAAAGGCCATGAACCCGTCGCCGAGGAGCTGGTGGATGATCCCGCCGCGCGAGGTCACCTCCTCGATCATAAAGTCGAACAGGCTGTTGAGGTAGCCGACGACCTCCTCCGGCGTCGCCCGCTCGGCGTAGGTCGTGAACCCCCGGATGTCGAGGAACATGACGCACGCCTCGGTCCGGCGGCTCGGCGGGTCGGCCCCGTGACGGAGGAGCTCCTCGACGACGGCCGGGGCCGTGTGCCGCCCGAACACGTTGAGCACGCGGACCCGCTCGGCCTCGGCCCGCGCCGCGTCCACGATCTGGGCCGACTGAGCCGCGATGATCGTGAGGAGCCGGGCGTCGGGGTCCTCGAAGGTGCCCCCGTCCCTCTTGTTGTAGAGCGTGAGCACGCCCACGAGCCGCCCGCGGACGACGAGCGGGACGCACAGGGCCGACCGGACGGCGGCGTCCCAGGTGAAGGCCCCGAAGATGGGGTGGGCGCGGGGGTCGTTCAGGACGAGGGGCCCCCGGTTCCGCTCCATCCACCCGAGGAGGGCCTCGTCCGGGCGGAGGGCCGGGCCCCGCCCGACGCCGGTGCGGACGAGCGTGTGCGGGCCCTCGTCCTCCCCGGCCTTCGTGAGCGTCACGACGCCCTGCTCGGCCCCGAGCGCCTTGATCGACCGCCGGACGAGCGTGCGGACGGCGGCGTCGAGGTCGCGCGAGCGGCCCAGGCTGACGGCCAGCTCGTTGAGGATCGTGAGCTCGCCGAGGGCCCGCCGGAGCCGCTGGTTCTCTTCTTCGAGGACGGCCGCGTCGTGGGCGGGGGGGTCGGCCATGTCGGGGACCGGGGGGGATCGGGTGGGCCGGGGCGGACGCCGGGTCAACATAGGACGCGTGCGGCGTCATCCAACCGGGTTTCTATGACTTACCCCGCCCCTTCAGAGTACCGGAAACCGCACGCCCCAGAGGTCACGCGCTCGACCGGAGGCGTGCGCGCCACCCCCAGGCGCCCCCGCGCAGGCGGCGGGGCGCGGCACAGCGCCCGACGGTGGACGTCAGCCGCCCGTGCTCGGCCGCCGCGCGCGGACGGGCGGGGGCGGCTCGGGGAGTCGGACGACCGGCTCCTCCTCCAGCATCTCGAGCGCGAGGTCGACGGCCCGGACGAGCTGGGCGTCGCGACCCTCGACCCAGTCGCGCGGCGTGACCTCGACGTCCACGTCGGGCGCGACGCCCTCGTTCTCGACGGCCCACCGGCCCTCCAAATCGAAGAACCCGCCGCGCGGGGCCGTGATGTAGCCCCCGTCGACGAGCGGCGGCGTGTCCCAGATGCCGACGAGCCCGCCCCACGTCCGCGACCCGACGAGGGGGCCGACGCCGCGGGCGCGGAACATGTACGGCAGGAGGTCGCCGCCGGACCCGGCCATCTCGTTGACCACCATCACCTTCGGTCCCCAGATGCCTGCGATCGGCGTGCTCCACGGCCGGCGCTCGCCGACGGGGTTGTTGAAGTACCCGTACCGCTCGCGCGCGAGGACGTCGACGATGTAGTTGGCGGCCGTCCCCCCGTTGTTGTACCGCTCGTCGATCACGGCCCCGTCGCGGTCCTGCTGGGCGAAGTAGTAGCGGTTAAACGACTCGTACCCGCTCTGGCCCGTGTCGGGCACCCAGACGTAGGCGAGCCGCCCGCCCGAGCGCCGGTCGACGAGCCGGCGGTTGTCCTCGACCCAGGCCCGCTGGCGGAGGCCGACCTCGCTCGCGACGGGGACGACCGTCACGCGCCGGGCGCCCTCGAACGCCGGCCTGTCGTTGACGTGGATCACCGTCTGCCGCCCGGCCGTCGCCTCGAACGGGCGGTACAGGTTGGTCGCCGCCGTGAGGGGCTGGCCGTCCACGCCGACGAGGTAGTCGCCCTCGGACACGTCGACGCCCGGGACCGCCAGCGGGGCGTGGAGGTCGGGGTTCCACGCCTCGCCGGTGTAGATCCGGGCGATCCGGTAGTGCCCGTCCTCGACCTCGACGTCCGCCCCGAGCAGGCCGACGGGGACGGTCTCGACGTCGGGCTGGTCGCCGCCGCCGGTGAACGAGTGGCCGACCGACGTCTCGCCGCCCATCACGTCGAGGAGGTAGGTCAGGTCGCTCCGGTGGCGGACGTGCGCGAGCCACGGCCGGTACATCGCGCGGACGGCGTCCCAGTCGGCCCCGTGGAGGTTGGGGGCGTAGAAGTAATCGCGCTGGAAGCGCCAGGCGTCGTCGAAGATCTGGGCCCACTCCTGCGCCGGGTCGATGCGCGCGCGGAGCCCGAGCGACAGCGCCCCGTCCCCGACGGACGGCGACCCGGACGTCTCGATGACGCCCCACGTGTCGCCGGCGCCGTACAGGAGCTTCTGGCCGTCATGCGAGACCGACGCGGCCGTGATGCCGGAGAGGAACGGCTCCGCCTCGCGGTCCTCCAGGCTGTAGCGGTGGAGTGTCGCGCCCTCGTCGCCGATCTCGGCGAGGAGCAGGACGCCCTCGGCCCCGGCCATCAGCTCGACGTAGTTCGCCTCGGGGAGATCGAGTGGGAGCGTCCGGTCGGCGATCCCCTCAAAATCGATCTCGACGGTCGGGAGGTCATCGGCGTCTCCCTCGGCGTCAGTGTCTTCTTCGGCGTCGGCCTCCTCCTCCTCGTCGTCGCCCTCATCGTCCGCGTCGTCGTCGGGGGCGGGCTCCTCGTCGCTCTGGGGGAGGAGCGGCGAGGGCGTCTCGGCGTCGAGGACGACGAGGTACGGGGCGAAGGTCACGTCCCGCTCGAACGCGCTCATGTCGAGCCAGCCGGAGGCCACGCCCAGGTTCGTGCTGGCGAGCGTGTAGAGGTACTTCCCCCCGGCGTCCCACGCGGGCGAGAAGGCGTCCGAGAGCCCGTCGGTGACGGCGTGCGTCTCGCCGGTCTCAGCGTCCCAGACGAACACGCGGCGGAACTGGTTGTCCCCCCGTTTGGCGTAGGCGAGGAAGCGGCCGTCGGGCGACCACGCCGGGTCGAGGCTCCGCTGCGGGTGGGCGTAGGCGTCGCCGTCGACGCGGACCGCCTCCCCGCTGGCGACGTCCATCGCCCAGAGGTTCCGGTCGGTGTCCGTGAACGCGATCCGCTCGGCGTCGGGCGCCCACGTCGGCGTGTAGTAGAACGACGGCGCCGGCAGGTCGAGGGCGCGGGGCGGCTCGATCCCCGCCGGGTCCCCGATCACGAGCTGGTACTCGCCCGAGGCGTCGGAGAACCACGCGACGTGCTGCCCGTCGGGCGACCACGCGGGAAAGCGGTCGGCCGCGCCCGAGGCCCGCGAGAGGTTCCGCCAGTCGCCGTCCTCGACGGGGACGGTGAAGATCTCGCCGCGGGCCTCGACGAGCGCCCGCTGGCCCGTCGGCGAGAGCGAGGCGTTCGTGATCGCGTCGTCGACCTCCTCCCACTGCGTCCGCGCCCAGGGCGTGTCGCCGCGCGCGGTGATCTGGAGCGCCCGGGCCTCGCCGGTCTCGGGGTCGAGCCGGTGGAGGCGCCCGGCCTGCTCGTAGACGAGGGCGCCGCCGCCGGCGTCGAGGCTTTTCACGTCGTAGTCGGCGTGCTGCGTGAGCTGGCGGAGGTCGCCGGAGCCGGTGTCGTAGGCCCAGACGTTCGTGGCGTCGTCGCGGTCGGAGAGGAAGTAGACGGTCTCGCCGATCCAGACCGGCTGCGTGTCCACGCTCCCCTCCCACGGCACGGTCGTCTCGTCGAGCGTGTCGAGGTCGAGGAGGCGGATGGGCTGGGCCTGGCCGCCCCGGTAGCCGCGCCACTCGGGGTCCCACCGCGTCACCTTCTCGTAGGCGAGCCGGCCGTCTTGGACGTCGCCCTCGTGGGCCCGGGGGACCGGCAGCCGCTCGGGCATGGCCTCGCCCGGCGCGATCGTGAAAAAGGCCGGCATCGGGCGGGGCGCGTTGTCGCGGCCCGAGACGAAGAGGACGCGGCCGTCGGCCGTCCACCCCCGCGCGAGGTCGGGGGCCGGGTGCCACGTCAGGCGCTCGGGCTCGCCGCCGGCCGTCGGGACGAGGTAGAGGTCGGTGTTGCCGTCGTAGGCGCCGGAGAAGACGACGGACCGGCCGTCGGGCGAGAGGTGCGGGAGCGACTCGACGCCGGGGAACGACGTCAGCCGCCGGGCCTCGCCGCCGTCGCGGCCGGCGACCCAGATGTCACCGGCGTAGGCGAAGGCGACGTGCCGGTCGCTGACGGTCGGCTCGCGGAGGAGGCGCGTCTCCTGCGCCGAGGCGACGGCGGAGGCGACGACGAGGACGGCGAGGGCGAGAGACCGAATCATCAGGCCGGGGGCGGTGTGCCAGACGATACGGAGCGGACGGCTCCCCTGATGCCCCGCCCGACCGACTGGCGGTGGCCGCCAGCGGGCGGATGCTTACCCGAGGCCGGAGCGTTGCCGGTAGCGCTCTAGCTCCTCGCGGCTGAGCTCGCTCGGAGCGGCGAGGCGGTAGTGGCTCTCGTTCACCTTGCGGACCTCGTCGCCCTCCTCCGTTTCATCAACCGTGAACTCGAAGAGCGCGATCACGTCGTCGGCCATGAACTGCGCGCCGATGGGGCGGCACACGAGGCCCGGGTACTTCTGGGCGCCGAGCGCCACGTCCTGCTCGATCTGCACGACGCCGATCTCGTCGTTGCCGCCTTTCGCCTGGACCGGGAAGACGTAGTGGGCGCCCCGTTTGTCGACACCGAGTGTAGAGTTCGTCGGTCTCGACTCGCAAACTGAAGCGCGGGGAGTCTGCACCTACGCCTTCAGTAAGCGCCGGGGGGGTACAGCAAATGATCTGGCATCTCGAACCTCTCACCTCTAATCAAGCCGCTCACCCGAAGGTCACCGTCTCCAACAGAGAGCGCTTCTAGCTTCTCGATCTGGCTCTTGACATTCTGGAAGTCCAGAAATTGACACCTCTCAATGATCGGCCGGAAGGATGGCCTCATCAACTGCCGAGCCACAAGAGGCTTCCTATCGGCCCCAGATGTAATATAAGTTTCTATCTGGTTATTAGGCTGCGACAGCATTAAGTCATTGAGTCTCAGTAGGCCACTATATATAGCCGTAGTGGACTCAATCTCGAACGCTTTTCTAATAACGTTTCCGTCCAGCCATAGAACATCAATGTTAGCCACGATCCGGCGGGTGATCTCATCGAATCCCAAGTGAGGAAAACGACTCAGGGTATAGGAGTCGAACCCATGTCCTTCTACACCAAGATGACGGTCGCCCATCGGGACCCAGACCGAGTGGCCGGCAGCGCGCCCTAAGCGAATCAGGGCCCACTGAACTGCGACATGGTCTCGGATCGAATGGGTGCCTTCGTCGCTGGGAGGATCGATTCCATCGGCGCCGGCCCCCTCTCCCTTCTCAGGAAGAGGATAAGCGTTCAGGTAGCGGGTGACGTCCAGTTTTGAATGGCCCGTCGTTTGAAGGATGTACCGTCCGTCATCGAGAAACACGTCAAGGCGCCGCGTGCTCACGCCCTCGAGCATTCGGAGCACAAGCGGGCGGGGCAGTACCAATACTGCCTCCGCTGTAGCGCAAACGAGAAGCACGAACGAGCCTTTGTCGGTCGGCGGGAACGCCTGGTCGGGGTCCGCTACCTCCTTCGACAGACCGAAAAAGAACTTGTGCCCCCGGAGGAGCTTCGAGTAGTTGATGGAGCACGTCAGGTCCGTACCGCACTGGTACAATCGGCTCCTACCGAACGGCACCACGCTCGCGTACTTCTCGGCTAGCAGGCCCACGACGGACTGAACAACAGCGGATGCGTTCATGGACTACGACGGGCTACCTTCACGGGCTCTATCTCTGTCCAGCACTCAAAGCATCTGTAAAACTCTACCTCAGTATATAGCAATCTTACATAATTCATATCTCCGTTAATAAGATTAACTGTAAAGTATGCTACCTCCTCGAATCGATCTTCGTTTCCGCATATCGGACAACGAAGAGCCAGACTAGTATGATGGCGATCTGACCTCTTCATGCTCTCGGTGGCAAGACAGGGACAAAGAAACCGATAAACGCAGCCATGTGAACGACCGGGTTCGGCTCGGTCCCGACGCTCTCGATCCCGAGCTTCTTGCACTCAACGAGCGTCGTCCCCGTACCGCAGTAGGGGTCGAGCACCCTCCTCCCCGGCCCAAGACCGAACCGGGTCACGTAGTCCCGAACAAGGTGCGGGGGGTACGAGAGAACGAATCGGTACCACTCGTGGACGGGGAGATCGTCTACGTAGGGCCGGTTTAGCTCCGTTCCGGTCTTGTCTTGCGTGACGTAGGCCATAGGGGAATCTGTTTCCTCGAAGCTACGGCCTGCGTTCCTCTGGCTCATTGCCACCTGGGTAGGGTAGAAGACCGCTCGATATACCGGTGGGCTCATCCGCCCCGCTGGCGGTGGGCTCATCCGCCCCGCTGGCGGCGGGCTCCGCCAGCCGGGCGCGGGGACCGCGGCGGCGGGCGGGCGTAGGCCCGGCATGATCCAGCTCCGCGGCGTCGCCAAGCGGTACGGGCGCGCGGTCGCCCTCCACCCGACGAGTCTCGACGTCGCGCGCGGCGAGGTCGTCGCCCTCCTGGGCACGAGCGGGGGCGGCAAGTCCACGCTCCTCCGCGCCGTCCTCCGCCTCGTCACGCCCGACGCCGGGACCGTGACCGTCGACGGCGTCGAGGTCACGGACGC
>CAZDFV010000148.1:0-8010 GCA_964504495.1 uncultured Rhodothermales bacterium | reverse complement strand
TACGCGGCGGCGGCGCTCGACTGGATCCGCCACATACTTACGTGACGGGGCCTAGCGGTAGCGGTCGAACTCGGGCGGCGGGTCGGCCGGGACGGCGGCGCGGACCGGGACCTCCCTGCCCGCCTGCTCCGCCAGCCAGGCGGGGACGCCGGCCCGCTTGCGGAGCGCCCGGTCCGTCTTGGTCGGGACGCGCCCGTAGACCGGCCGCTCGCGGTCCCACAGCTTCGCCTCGCCAAACCCCCAGCGGATGCCGCCGTACGTCGCCGGGTCGCGGCCGTCGAGGCTGAACCGGTCGTTGAGGTAGCACGCCGTCGCGAAGGCGTCGTCGGGCGCGGGCCGCCACCTGAGGATCTGCTTGACCCAGTACATGCGGAGGTTGTTGTTCATGTACCCGTCCAGCAAAAATTGCTTTTGCGCCGCGTTCCACGTCTCGTCGTCCGTCTCGCCGTGAGCCAGTTCGTCCAGCGAGTAGAGCGCCGGGCGCGGGTCGTCGGCGTGGGCGTCGAGCGACTGGCGGGCGGCGTCGGGGAGGCCCGAGTAGCGCGACCACCCGGGTTCGTGGCGACAGCGGTGGTAGGCCGCCTCGCGCCACGTGAGCGTCTCGTCCAAGAACTTGTACCGGGCGGCGCGGTGGAGCCGGCCCTCGGCCTCGGCGTCGAGCACGGCGCGCGCGACCTCAATCGGCGAGAGCACGCCGAAGTGCATCCAGGGCGAGATCCGGGCCGACCCGTCGCGCTCGGCCGGGTTGTTCCGCGTCCACTTGTAGCGCTCCAACACCTCGTCGACGGCGAACGCCAGCCGGTCGAGGGCGGCCGAGCGCCGGCCGCTCCACCCGGGCGCCGGGGGGACGGTCATGTCCACGCCGCACTCCGCGATCAGGCGGTCGAGCCCACCGCCGTCGAGGTCCTCGATGGGCTCCGAGTCCAGGTCGAGATCGCCGTCGAACACGTCGTGCTCGGGCCGCTGGCCGTGCTCGAGGCCGAGGTGCGCCGCGCGGAGCGGCGTGTGCGCGGCGCGGAACGCCTTCGTCGTCCGCAGCGGCTTGTCGAACCCGTTCATCGGCACGGCGCAGCAGGCGTCGACGTCGAGGACGGCCCGGTCGAGGCGCTCGGCCAGGGCGTCGGCGTACTCGCGCGTGACGAACGTGGGGACGTCGTCGCACACGACGGCCGCCGCCCGCTCCGCCAGCCGCGCGACGAGGTCGACCTCGGACTCGCCCGCCCGGCGCACCCACCGGACAAAGCGGAGGCCCCGTGCCTCGACGCCCGGCCCCAGCTCCTGGCTCGCCTCCAGGATAAACCGGTGGATGCGGTGCGAGGCGTACGGGTACCGGTTCTCGAGCGCGTGGAGCACGACGACCGGCAGCCCGCGCGCGTTGCCGAGCGCGATCGCGGCGTCGAGCGCCGGGTTCTCCTCGGCGCGGAGCGCCTGCATGACCCAGCACAGGACGTAGTCGCGCCCACGCGTGACGACCCGGCGGTCCGTGAGCCGCCGCGTCCGCAGGCGGAGGGCGTCGAGCGGCGTCACGACGCCTCCGGCCCGGCCGGCTTGACGATGCGGCGCTCGCCCGCGCGGGGCCCGCGGGGCGCGTTCGACTTCCACGTCCGGCTGGCGGCGGGGCGGCGCGAGCCGTGCTTCTCGTAGACGGCCTCCGCCAGCGCCCGTGTCTCGGGCCGCCGCTTGATGGCGTAGTAGTCCGCCTTCATCGCCTTCGACGAGGCGATCCGGTCGACGAGCGGCTCGGGGTAGCCGGGGACGGGCCGCTTGTGGTGGGTGAGGATCGCCTCGGCCGGGACGTCCCGGAGCTCGGGCACCCAGCGCTTGACGAACACGGCGTCGGCGTCGTGGTCTTCGAGCTGCTTGTCGGGCGAGTAGACGCGGAGCTGGTTGATCCCGACGACGCCGGCCTGCATCTGCGTCTGCGCGATGTGGATGCCCGGCGCGTAGTCGGCCCAGAGCCGGGCGAGCGGGTACAGGGTCTTCCGCCAGTCGATCCGCAGCGTGTGGACGGCCACGCTCGTGACCAGCGCCCGCATCCGGAAGTTGAGGAAGCCCGTTCCGTGGGCGCACCGCATGCAGGCGTCGACAAGCGGCCAGCCCGTCCGGCCGTCGAGCCACGGCTCCAGGAACTCGTCGCCCGGCGTCGGGAGCTCGGCGTAGGCCGGGTTCAGCGGCTCGAACTCCATCTGGGGCTCGGATTCGAGGCGCTGGACGAAGTGGTCGCGCCAGTGGAGCCGGCTCTTGAACGACTTGAGCGACTTCCGCCACTGCTTCGCGTCCTCGCCGGGCTCGCCCTTCAGCTCCGCCTGGCGGGCCTCGGTCGCGGCGTAGACCTCGCGGCCCGTGACCGTCCCCCACGCGAGGTGGACCGACAGCCGCGACCCGCACACGAAGGCGTCGTTGGGCGATGAGATCCCGCCCGAATAGCACTGCCCGCGGTCGAGCAAAAAGCTCTGGAGCGTCTCGACCGCCGCCGTCTCACCCACCGGCTGGCGGTGCTCGCGCTGCGCGTCGGTGAGCGGGTGCCCGAACGCCTCAGGCGCCAGCGGTTTCTGAGTTGCGAGCGCCCCGGCCTCCGCCGGCACGTGGAGCCGGGCGAGGTCGGCGGCGTCGGGCGGGGGGATCGGCCCGGCGGCCGTGAACCGTTTCCACGCGGCCGAGCGCTTGTCGCGGTCGATGCCACCCCGGAACACGCCGGTTTGCATGTGCTCGTGCCAGGCGACGCCCTCGGCCTCGGCCCACCGCGCGACGGCCTGGTCGCGCTCGAACGTGACGCTCGACCCGATCTCCTCGTGTGAGTGGATGGCCTCGAACGGCAGCGACTGGCGGAGCCGCCTGAGCGTTTCAACGGCGTCGCCTTCGACGACCAGGACGTCGGCGCCGTGCTCCGCTAGCCGGGCGCGGAGGTCTCCGAGCGCCTCGCACCACGCGGCCACGTGGAAGCCGCTCGTCTCCTCCGCCTCCAGCACGGCCGGCTCAAAGAGAAAGACGGGGACGACCTCCTCCGCCTCGGCGAGCGCGGCCACGAGTGCGGGGTTGTCGCTCAGCCGAAAATCCAGCTTGATCCACCAGAGGGCGCGGCGCATGGGGCGGGGGAGGGAGCCTCCACCTAACGCGAACCCGGCGCACGCTGATTCCCCAAACGGAAGACGCCGCCCCCGCAGCGGAGAGCGGCGCCTGAGGCCGGAGCCGGCGAGCCTACTGCGCGTCCGCGAACAGGTCGGCGTACTCGCCGTAGCCCTCGGCCGCGAGCTGGTCGGCGGGGACAAAGCGGAGGGCGGCCGAGTTGAGGCAGTACCGGAGGCCGGTCGGCGCCGGGCCGTCGTCGAACACGTGGCCGAGGTGGCTGTCGGCCTCGGCCGAGCGGACCTCGGTGCGGACCATGCCCATCGACCGATCGGCGACCTCGACGACGTTCTCGGGCACGAGCGGGCGCGTAAAACTAGGCCAGCCCGTCCCGCTCTCGAACTTGTCCTTCGACGAGAAGAGGGGCTCGCCCGAGACGATGTCGACGTAGATGCCGGGCTCCTTGTTGTCCCAGTACTCGTTGCGGAAGGCCGGCTCGGTGGCGTCCTCCTGCGTCACGCGGTACTGGAGGTCGGTGAGCTGCTGGCGGAGCGGGTCGTCGGGGTTGCGCTCGGAGGTCTGGGCGCAGGCCGAGACGGCGAACGCGAGGAGGAGCAGGGGGAGGGCGCGGGTCATGGGGTCGGAAGCAATGAGTCGGGAAGGGGTTCGACGGATGCGTGACGAGTGATGCGTGAGGGTCTTGCAAGACCCTCACGCATCACTCGTCACGTATCACAGAGCGTCGCCGGTGAGGCCGCCCTCCTCGCCCCAGAGCTCCGCCAGCCGGGCGTCGCGGCGGCAGCCGGTCCGGTAGCTCTGGTAGCGGGCCGGGTTCGTCCGGTAGAAGTCCTGGTGGGTTTCCTCGGCGGCATAGAACGGGGCCGAGTCGAGGATGGGGACGACGACGGGCTGGTCGAACCGCTCCTGCACGGCCGCCTTGCTGGCCTCAGCCGCGGCCCGCTCCTCGGCGTTGCTGGCAAAGATGGCCGGGCGGTACGGCTCGCCGCGGTCGCAGAACTGACCGCCGTCGTCGAGCGGGTCCACGTTCGGCCAGTAGATCTGGAGGAGCGTCTCGTAGTCCACGACGTCGGGGTCGTAGACGACCTGGACGACCTCGTAGTGGCCCGTCCCCTTGGCGGCGACCTGGTCGTAGGTCGGGTTCGGGACCGTCCCGCCGGCGAACCCGGAGACGACCGAGGCCACGCCGTCGAGGGTCTCGAACGGCTTCTCCATGCACCAGAAGCAGCCGCCGGCGAAGACGGCCGTGTCGGCCTCGGCCGGGGCGATCGCGAAGCCCGGGTCCGGCGCAGGGGGCACGGCGGACTCGGGCGGGGCGCAGGCGGCGAGGACGACCGCCAGCAGGGCGGGGAGGGCGGAGGCGAGGCGCATAGGAGGGGGGCGGGTCCGCGGTGTAGACGCGCCAGGGCCGTCCATTCTTCCGCCCTCCACCGAATGTGCACGCGGGTCGCGGTCCTCAGCGCCGCTCGACGGTGCTGAACCGCGTCCACAGGAGGACGACGCCGCAGGTGCTCCCGGGCCACCCGCCCGGCCGGTACTGGACGGGCACCTGAGAGTCCCGATAGATCTCGACTGCGACGATGTCCTGCGGGGGGATCGCGTCGAGGTCGTCCGTCAGCGGGCCGTTGTACGTGCCGTCGAGGTAGACGCTCATCCGGCAGCCGCCGCGCGTGGACCGGGCCGTCGCCCCGGTGGCGCCCTGCTGGACCCGGACGCCCGGGGCCCCGCCCAGCGCGCCGGAGACTGTAGGCGAGTTCCGTCGCGCGAGGTCCTCCGCGTTCAGGACCGTTCCGCCCCCGCGCCGCTGGCGCCGGAAGAACCCGTCGCGCGCGAGCCGCGAGGTGTCCAGGCCGTCGGCCTCCACGACCACGTCGCCGAGGAGGGCCGCGTCCTCGGGGAGCTCGACGAGGAGCGCCCACGGACCAGGCCCGTCCAGGTCGACCTCCACCTCCTGCGTCGTGAACCCGACGAACGAGACGCGGACGGTGTGCGAGCCCGGGCCCACGCCGTCGAGCGTGGCGACGCCCTCGGCGTTGGTCGCGGCTCCGCGCCCGTCGCCCAGGACAACGGCGGCTCCAGGGAGGGGCTCCCCGTCCGGCGTCTGCACCCCGACATGGAGCGCGCCCGGCCCGTCGCCCTGGGCCGCGACGGTGAGCGGGACGAGGAGAACGAGGAGGAGGGAGAGACGCATCGCGACAGGCTGCATCACGGCCGCGGCAGGTGCGACGAGAGTAACGGGGGCCGACGACGCGCGCAACTCTCTGCCGCTGGCGGTGCGCGCCGCCAGCCGGCTGAGGCATCCGCGCGAAGGGGCGGGGGAGGAACGGCCGGCGGGGCGCCCCTAGCTTCAGGCCGCTCCTCCCGCACCCGCATGGCCCTCGTCGCAATCGTCGGACGCCCCAACGTCGGCAAGTCCACGCTCTTCAACCGGCTGACCGAGGAGCGCCGGGCCATCGTCCACGACGAGCCGGGCGTGACGCGCGACCGGATCTTCGGCGAGGTCGAGTGGACGGGCCGGACGTTCAGCCTCGTCGACACCGGTGGACTGGTGCCCCGGTCGGCCGAGCGGTTCGACGCGGCCGTCCGCGAGCAGGTCATGCTCACGCTCGACGAGGCCGACGCCATCCTGTTCGTGGTCGACACGACGACGGGCATCACCGACCTCGACGGCGAGGTGGCCGCGCTCCTCCGCCGGGCCGAGCAGCCGGTCTTCGTCGTCGCCAACAAGGCCGACTCGCCCACGCGCGCGCTCGACGCGGCCGAGTTCTGGAGCCTCGGGTTCGAGCACATGTACCCCCTCTCGGCCGTCAACGGGACGGGCACCGGCGATTTCCTGGACGCCGTCGCCGCCGCCCTCCCCGACGAGCCCGAGGCCAGCGAGGAGGACGAGGCCCCGCGGATCGCCTTCCTCGGCCGGCCGAACGTGGGCAAGTCGTCGCTCGCCAACAAGCTCCTCGGGCGCACACGCTCGATCGTCACCGAGGTGGCCGGGACCACGCGCGACGCCGTCGACGCGCGCCTCGAGTACGACGGCCGCGAAGTCGTTCTGGTGGATACGGCCGGCCTCCGCAAAAAGGCCCGCGTCCGCGAGAACGTCGAGTTCTACTCCACGCTCCGCACCGAGCTCGCGCTCCAGTCGTGCGACGTGGCCGTCGTCCTGGTCGACGGCGAGCGCGGGCTGGAGGGGCAGGACGCCCGCGTCCTCCGCGACGCCGAGCAGATGAAGAAGGGGCTCGTCATCGTCGTCAACAAGTGGGACCTCGTCGAGAAGGAGACGAACACGGCCCGCGACACGGAGCGGGCGATCAAGGAGCGGCTTGGGCTCTTGGATTACGTGCCCGTTGTGTTCGCGTCCGCCCTGACCGGCCAGCGGGCCGAGCGGGTCTTGGACGTCGCGCTGGCGGTGTTCGACGAGCGCCGGAAGCGGGTGCCGACGGCGCGGCTCAACGAGGCCGTCGAGGCCGCCGTCCGCCGCCAGCCGCCGCCGACGTACCGGGCCGGGGTCTACGTCAAGATCAAGTACGCGAGCCAGGTCCGCGACGAGCCGCCCGTCTTCGCCTTCTTCTGCAACCACCCCGAGGGGATCAAGGAGAGCTACCGGCGCTACCTCGAGAACCAGTTGCGTGCGGCGTTTGGGTTCGAGGGCGTCCCGCTGACGCTGAGCTTTAAGCGGAAGTAGCGGCGGCTGTAACCGGCCGGCCGGTCCCCACGTCTGGCTGGCGGTCCGTTCCGCCAGCGCCCCCGCCGTCCGCCCATGCCCCGCCGCTCCGTCCTCGCCGCCCTCGCCCTCTGGGCCGCGTCCGCCGCCGCCCAGCCCCATCACCCGGGCCTCGACAGCGAGCAGTGGTACGCCCGCGTCGGCGACGGGCACCGGACCTACGTCTACGAGGTCGGCCGCGCCGAGGCCGCCGGCGACACGGTCGTCGTCCTCCACGGGGGGTGGGGGGCCGAGCACGCCTACCTCCTCGACCCGCTCCTCCCGCTCGCGGACCGGACGCGGTTCGTCCTCTACGACCAGCGCGGGTCGCTCCGGTCGCCCGCGCCGGACTCGACAATCTCCATCGGCCGGCTCGTGGCCGACCTCGAAGCGCTCCGCGAGGACCTCGGGCTGGACCGCATGACCCTCGCGGCCCACTCGATGGGGAACCACCTCGCCTACGCCTACCTCGCCGCCCACCCCGAGCGCGTCCGGGGCCTCGTCCTGGTCGGACCGGTGCTCCCGACCGTGTTCGCCGGAACGGGGCCCGGCCCCGGCTTCCTCGCCGAGGTCTGGCCCGAGGCCGACTCAGCGGCCGTGGCTGAAGCCTACCTCGACACCTTCTACCAGTTCGAGGCCCGGGGCGTCCGCCAGCTCGCGGCGGAAGGGCTCGTCCCGGCCCGGTTCGCCGAGGCCACGGCCGGGCAGGTGGCGTCGGGGGAACTCGAGGCCGACCCCGGGCTGGCGGCGGCGCGTCGGGCCTACAGCGACCGCGACCGGACGCGGGCGTGGCGGGTCCAGTTCGCCGCCGTCAACACGTGCGACGGGTCGAACTGGCGGGAGATGCAGGGCGGCCAGATCTTCTACGACCCGGCCCCGGCCCAGGCCATCCTGGGCGACCCCGCGTTCCAGGCCGCCGCCGACGCGTTCTGGCCGGCGCTCCAGGCGTTCGACGGCCCCGTCCGCGCGATCATCGGGACGTGCGACTACGTCGACCCCGGCCCGAGCATCTGGCCGCACGTCGTGGACCGGCTCCCGGACGCCGGACTGGCCGTCGTCGAGGGCGCCGGGCACTCGCTCTGGATGGACCGGCCGGAGGCGTTCGCGGGCGCGCTCCGGGCCGCGCTCGACGACGCGACGGAGTAGCAGGCCTGGGCGGGTTAGCCTGCCCGTACTAGGTCGTAGTGACATTCAAGGTCGCGTCCTAATCGGCCGATCCCGTGGTCTCT
>CAZDFV010000147.1:0-8036 GCA_964504495.1 uncultured Rhodothermales bacterium | reverse complement strand
CTAGAGCAGGGTTCAGGTCGCTGTAGGTCCACCCCTGTCATCCTGAGCGGAGCGAAGGATCTCGACGCCGACGTCCCGAGCCGCCGGGACCGGCGCCGGGGGGCCAGGAGTCCGAGCCGAGATCCTTCGCTGACGCTCAGGATGACACCTTCCTGAACAGTGCGCTAGCCGCTGGCGACGGCCGCCAGCCGCTAGGCCGGCGTCTCCGGCGCGTCGTAGTGCTGGCGGATCTTCCGGGCGACGGACGGGCCGGTGACCGCCGCGATCTCCGCCTCGCTCGCCTCGCGGACAGCGCGGGCGCTGCCCAGCTCCGTGAGGAGCTTCTTGGCCGTCTTGGCGCCGACGCCGGGGATGTCCAGCAACTCGCTCCGCAGGTCCTTGATCCGCCGCTGCTTCCGCTGCGCCGTGACGGCAAAGCGGTGCGCCTCATCGCGGACGCGCTGGATCAGCCGGAGCGACGACGACGTGCGCGGGATGATCGTCGACCGGCTCTCGCCGGGGAAGAAGACCTCCTCCAGCCGCTTCGCCAGCCCGACGACGGGGAACTTGCCGTAGACGTCGACGCGCCGGAGCGACTCGACCGACGACGACAGTTGGCCCTTCCCGCCGTCGATGATGACGAGGTCCGGCCACGGGCCGTTCTCCTGAAGCAGGCGGCTGTAGCGGCGCTCGACGACCTCGCGCATCGACTGGAAGTCGTCGGGCTTCCCGCTCTCGACCGTCCGGATCTTGTAGGTCCGGTAGTCGGACTTGCGCGGCTTGCCGTCCTGGAAGACGACGCAGCTCGCCATCGTCCCCGTCCCGCCGAGGTGGGAGATGTCGAAGCACTCGATCCGCCGCGGCGGCTTCTTGAGGCGGAGGTCGCGCTGAAGCGACAGGACGGAGCGCGGGATCCGGTCCTCGTCGCGCTTCTCCTTCTGGAGCTTCCACTCGCCGAGCAAGAGCCGGGCGTTGGCCTCGACCATGTTCATCAGGTCCACCTTCTCGCCGCGCTGGGGGACGCGGACTTCGACCTTCTTCCCCTTGGCCTCCCGCAAGAGTGCCTCGACGGGCTCGGGCTCCGCCAGCGCCGTCGCGAGGTAGACCTCGTTCGGGAAAAAGGCGGCGTCGGCGTAGTACGCCTCGACGAGCCGCTGCATGAGCGCCTCGTCCTCGACGCCCTCGATCCCCCGCAGGACCTTGTGCTGGCGCCCGATGATCTTTCCTTCCCGCACCTTGAAGAGCACGCCCACGGCCACGTCGTCCTCGCGCTCGACGGCGAGCGCGAACAGGTCGCGGTCGACGTCGGCGTCCGTTACCACCTTCTGCTTTTTGCGGTAGGTCTCGAGCGCGCGGACGCGGTCGCGGAGCTCGGCGGCCTCCTCGAACTGGCGCTCGGCGGCGAGCCGCGTCATCTCGTCCTTCAGGAGCGCCACCAGCTCGTCGGTCTTGCCGTTGAGGAGCCGCTTGATCTGGTCGACCGTCGCGTTGTAGTGCTCCTCGGTCTCGTACCCGACGCACGGCGCGGCGCACTTCTGGATGTGGTAGTCCAGGCACGGCTGGAACTTGCCGGCCTCGATCGCCGCCTGGTTCAGGTGGAGCGAGCACGACCGGACCTTGAACAGGTCCTTGATGGTCTTGAGCACGAGGCGCATCGCCTTGGCGTCGGTGTACGGCCCGAAGTAGAGCGACCCGTCCTTCCGCACGGTCCGCGTGGGGAAGACGCGGGGGAACCGCTCGTTCTTGACGCAGATGAACGGGTAGCTCTTGTCGTCCTTGAGGTTGACGTTGTAGCGCGGCTTGAGCCGCTTGATCAGGTTGTTCTCGAGGATGAGGGCCTCGGCCTCGGTGTCGGTCACGATGACCTCGACGTCCTCGATCTTTTTGACGAGGGCCTGGATCCGCCCCTCGCGCGGCCGGCCGTCCTGGAAGTAGCTCCGCACGCGGGCGCGGAGGTTCTTCGCCTTGCCGACGTAGAGCACCGTCCCCTCGGCGTCCTTGTGCTGGTAGACGCCGGGGGCGGTGGGGAGGTGCTTGAGCGTGAGGGCGAGGGCGTCGTTCACGTTGGGAGGCGGGGCGCTGGCGGACGTCGCCCCCCACCTTCGCGGGGGCAGGCAGCGGGGCGGTCTACGCCGGGCGCGCAACGTCGTGCCCGGCGGTGCCGGCGGCGCGTCACCGAGCCGGGTCGCGCCACATGGCCCAGTGCGTCGGGCCGTGGGGGAGGGGGATGGGGCCGGTCACGCGGAACCCGAGGCGCTCGTAGAACGCGACGTTCGTCTCCGTCCCCGTCTCGAGGAACGTGCCCACGCCGTCGCGGTCCGCGCGCGCCAACCCGCGCCGCACGAGCGCCCCGCCGACGCCCCGCCCCTGCGCCTCCGGGTCGACGGCGAGGAGACCGAGGTACCAGTGCGGCGCCTCCGGCAGGACGGCGTCGAACGCGCGGTAGTCCTGGAGGACCCAAAGCAGCCGCCTCAGCCCGACCGAGCGCGCGAGCGCGGGGAGGGTGAGGAGGTCGCGCCACGCGGGCGGCCGGACGCCGGGCGGCAGCCACAGCGCGAGGCCGACGACGCGGCCGTCCGCCTCGGCCACCTCGTTCACCCCGTACGGACGGTACATGTGGCGGACGTAGGCCCGGTGCTCACGCGCGAACGCGTCGAGCCGCCGGTCCGGGTCGGGGTGGACGTGGACGAACAGCGGGTCGTCGTAGAACGCCCGCGCCGCGACCTCAATGGCTTCGCGGATCTCGTTGTCCTGGAGGGGGCGGAGCGTCATGACCGAGCCGCTGGCGGGAGTCACCGCCAGCGGGACTAGGGGGCCGGCTCGGCCTCGGCGACGGGCTGGAGCCGCGGGCCCACCTCCGTCCCGAACAGCTCGATGGATCGCAAGACGGCCTCGTGCGGCGTCGGCCCGACGGTGAACTGGACGAGCGTCCGGTCGTGGCCGAACAGGGCGCGCCAGTGGGCCAGCTTCTGGGCGACGGTGTCCGGGCCGCCGATCAGGAGCGCCCCGTCCGGCCCGCGCTCGGCGTCGAACCGGGCGCGCGTCGGGGGCGGCCAGCCGCGCTCCCGGCCGATCCGCCCCATCGTCTCTTGGTAGGGCGGGAAGGCGAGGTCAGCGGCCTCGGCGTCCGTCTCCGCAATCAGCCCGTGGACGTTGAGGCTGACGGGCAGGGCGTCCGCGTCGTGGCCGGCGCTGGCGGCGGCGGCCCGGTAGAGGTCGACGAGCGGGGCGAACCGGGCCGGCTGCCCGCCGATGATGGCGAGCGCCAGCGGGAGCCCGAGCCGCCCCGCGCGGACGACCGACTGCGGCGTGCCCCCGACGGCGACCCAGACCGGGAGCGGGTCTTGGAGGGGCCGCGGGTACACGCCGCGGTCGTCGATCGGCGGCCGGTGGCGGCCGTGCCACGTCACGCGCTCCGACTGGCGGAGCGCGAGCAAGAGGTCCAGCTTCTCGGCGAACAGGCTGTCGTAGTCGCCGAGGTCCTGGCCGAACAGGGGGAACGACTCGGTAAAGGACCCGCGCCCGACGACGACCTCGGCCCGCCCGCCCGAGAGCAGGTCGAGCGTGGCGAAGTCCTGGAAGACGCGGACGGGGTCGTCGGAGGACAGGACCGAGACGGCGCTCGTCAGCCGGATGTGTTGCGTTCGCGCCGCGGCGGCCGCGAGGATCGTGGCGGGCGACGACGCCACGTAGTCCGGCCGGTGGTGCTCGCCGACGCCGAACACGTCGAGGCCGGCGCGCTCGGCCGTCTCCACTTCCTCCAAGAGATGGCGGAGGCGCCGCGCCGCGGCCCCCGCCGGCTGGCGGCCGTCGTGGGGGCGCGTCTCCACGAACGAGTAGATGCCGAGGTCCATCGGGTCGGGGGCGGGGCCGTGGCTACTCCCGCCGAGCGGAACGTGGTCCGAAAGCGCCGTATGGGGGCCAGCCTGGTATCCGTTCGACCGACCGCTGGAGTCCCCTTGCCGACCCGTTGGCCCGCGGCGGGGAGGTCCACTGTCTACAGGGTTGTTGCACACCTCGATTCAGACCTCAGGGTCTGTGATCCTGAGCGCCAGCGGAGGATCTCAGCGCGGCCCCGCCAGCGTGCTGGCGCTGTCGCCTACAGCCGCGACGCGGGCATCGAGACCCTCCGCTCCGCCCGAGATGACAAAGGGGGGAGTATGCGATAGGCCTACGACTGCCCCCGGCCTACCGGCCACTCCGGCGCGCGAGTGCTATCCTGTAGGCTCCTGCAGGAACACTGCGGGAGGCTCCTGCCCCCGTGCGGCTCACGTCCCACCACCCCCCGCCCCGGCCCTCGCCGCTCGCCGTCCTCTGCGCGGCGGCCCTCGTCGTGGCGCAGAGCGTGGCCGCCCAGCCCGCGTCCGAGGCCGGGCTCCCGCTCGTCCAGACGTTCGAGGGCATCGTCTCGACGACGCAGGTCCTGGCCGCCGACCAGGGGCCGGACGGCCTGATCTACGTCGGGTCGCCGCAGGGGCTCCTCGTCTACGACGGCGTCCGGTGGGAGCAGGTGGACCTGTACGGCGACATTCCCCAGACCGTCGCCCTTGACGTCGGGCCGGACGGCCGGGTATGGGCCGGAGCGCGGGAGGGCGTCGGGGTCTTCGCGCCGGACTCGGTCGGTGCCCTCGCCTACACGTCGCTCCTCGACCGGCTCCCCGAGGCCGAGCGCGAGGTCGGGCGCGTAAACACCGTCGCCGTCCTCGACGACGCCGTCTACTTCGGGTCCGGGAGCCGGCTCCTGCGCTGGGACGGGGCCGCCCTCGACACGTGGGACATCGGCCCCGACGCGACGACGACGGTCGCGGGCGGGGCGGTCTACGTCCACAGCCCGGACCGGGGCCTCCGCCAGTTCGTCGGGGGCGCGTTCCAGCCGGTCCCCGGCGGCGACGTCTTTTCCCGGCCGACGCCCGTCGCCGCGATCCCCGCCCTCGACGGCGGGATCATCGCCGTCACCGAGGGCGGGCTCTGGAGCCACGACGGCCGCGCGTTCCGCCCCGCCCCGACCGCGGCGGACGGCTACTTCCGCGAGCACACGGTCCACCCCGACAATGTGGCCCGGCTCCCCGACGGCGGCCTCGCCGTCGGCACGGCGGCGGGCGGGCTCGTCGTGCTCGACGCCGACGGCGGCCTCCGCCAGATCGTCGACGTCGACGCCGGGCTCCCCGCCCCCAGCGTGTTCGACGTGCTCGTCGACCGCGACGGCGGCGTGTGGATGGGGACGCCCGAGGGCGTCGCCCGGCTCGGCCCCGGCCCGGTCTCCGTCCTCGACGAGCGCGTCGGCCTCGAGGGCAACGTCATCCGCATCCAGCGCTACGGAGGGCGGCTCTACCTCGCGACGTCGAGCGGCGTCCTCCGCCTCGTCCCCTCGGAGGAGCCGGGCCGCCCCGCCCGCGCCGTCCGCGTCCCGGGCGTGACCGAGGGGTGCACGGCCCTGCTCCCGACGGAGAGCGGCCTGCTGGCGGGGTGCACGAGCGGGCCGTTCCGCGTCGGCGCCCGGATGGAGCGGCTGGCCGAGGTCGACATGACCTACGCGCTCGCGCCCGTGCCGGGCCGCCCGGACCTCGTGTGGGTCGGCGCCCGAGGCGACGGGCTCGTCCTGCTCCACCGCGAGGGCGGTCGGTGGCGGGCCGACCCGCCCGTCGACGACGTCGGGAGCGGGGTGGTCTCCGTCCTCGCCGAGGCCGACGGGCCGGTCTGGCTGGGGACGACGACCGGCGAGGTCGTCCGCGTCCGCGACGCCTACGGCGCCGCGCCGCGCGTCGACCGCTGGGACGCCGACGACGGGCTGGACGAGACGTTCTGGGTCAAGGTCTGGGAGCTGGACGGCCGGCCGGCGTTCGGGACCATGAACGGGCTCTTCCACTACCGCCCGGGCCGGTCGCCGGCGTTCCAGATCGAGCCCGGCCTGGGCCTGACGATCCTCGCCAACGCTCGCGGCTTCCCCAACGCGTTCCTCATCGACGTTGGCCCGGACGGCGGCGTGTGGTACTACGGCGGCGACGACCTCGCCGTGGCCCGGCCGGAGGGCGACGACTGGACCATCGACCGGACGCCGGTCCAGCACCTCGACCGGCTCGGCGCCTTCCACGCGCTGACCGTCGAGGCGGACGGGACCGTATGGCTGGGGGGCACGCCCGGGCTCGTCCGCCGCGGGCCGGGCGGGGCGGCGGCGCAGGCTCCGTACCCCGCCCTCGTCCGCCGCGTCTCGACGGTCGGGGCGGACTCGTTGCTCTCGGGCGGGTACGCGCCGGGCCGGCTGGCGAGCGCGCTCGGGGCGGAGGTCGACGCGCTCCGGTTCGAGTACGGGGCCACCAGCTTCGTCGGGACCGCCCCGCTCCAGTTCCGCTACCGGCTCGTCGGGCTCGACGAGGAGTGGTCGCCGTGGTCGGACGAGGCGGCCAAGGAGTACACGAACCTCCCGCCGGGCGCGTACACGTTCGAGGTCCAGGCCGAGGACGCGGGCGCGGTGCAGAGCACGGTCGGAAGCCTCGCCTTCGCGATCGCGCCGCCGTGGTACGGGACGGCGTGGGCGCGGCTCGCGTTCGTGGCCCTCGCGCTCGCCGGCCTCGTCGGCCTCGTCGCTGGGGCCTCGTCGTGGCGGACGCGCCGGCTCTCGGAGCGCGCCGACGCGCTGGAGGCGGCCGTCGACCAGCGGACGGCCGAGGTCGAGCGCCAGAAGGTCCAGCTCGAAGCGCAGACCGACCAGCTCGCGACGCAGGCCGACCAGCTCCGCGAGCTGGACCGGGCCAAGAGCCGCTTTTTCGCCAACGTCAGCCACGAGTTCAGGACGCCGCTCACGCTGACGATTGGGCCGCTCGAAGACCTCCGCGACGGGATGCACGGCGAGCTGGGCGGCGACGCCCGCGAGACGGTCGGGCTCGCGCTCCGGAGCGCCCGCCGCGTGATGACGCTGATCAACCAGATCCTCGACGTGGCGAAGCTCGACGCCCAGAGCGTCCGGCTCCAGGCCCGGCCGCTCGGCCTCGGTACGACCGTGGACGCGCTCGCCGACGCCTTCGCCCCGCTCGCCGAGCGGCTCGGCGTGACCCTCGACCTCGACCGCCCCGCCCGCCCGGTCGAGGTCTGGGCCGACCCGGACGCGCTCGACAAGGTGCTCTCGAACCTGCTCTCGAACGCGTTCAAGTTCACGCCCGGGGGCGGGGCGGTCCGCCTCGCGGTCGCCGTCGAGGCAGGCGGCGGCGACGGGGCCGCGCCCGGCGAGGCCGTCGTAACGGTCGCCGACACCGGGCCCGGCGTCGCGCCCGAGCACCTGCCCCACCTGTTCGACCGGTTCTACCAGGCCGACGGGGCGACCGTCCACCGCCGCCCGGGGACGGGCATCGGGCTCGCGCTCGCGCACGAGCTGGCGGCCCTCCACGGCGGGACGCTCGCGGTCGAGAGCGAGGCCGGCGTCGGCTCCACGTTCACGCTCCGGCTCCCGCTCGGCCGCGACCACCTCGCCCCGGACCAGATCGCCCCCGAGGGCGCCGCCCCGCCCGAGGCCGAGACGTGGTCCGACCACGTGGACGACGACGTCGAGGCCGACGCCCCGCCCGTCTCCGACCCCGACGACGGCGAGGACCGGACGACCGTCCTCGTCGTCGACGACCACGCCGGCATCCGGGCCTACCTCCGCCGCCACCTCGAGGGCGACTACCGCGTGGTCGAGGCCGCCGACGGCGCCGAGGCCCTGGCCCTGGCTCGCGAGCGGCTCCCCGACCTCGTCGTCTCCGACGTGATGATGCCGGTCATGGACGGCGTGGCCCTGTGCCGGGCGCTGAAGGCGGACCCGGCGACCGACTTCGTCCCGGTCGTCCTGCTCACGGCGAAGGCGGGCGAGGAGGCGACCCTCGCTGGGCTCGACGCGCTCGCCGACGACTACGTGACGAAGCCGTTCAACGTCCGCGAGGTCCGGGCGCGCGTCGAGAACCTGATCCGCCAGCGGCGCCGGCTCCGCGACCGATGGGCCGGGGTGAGCGGCGACGGGCACGCGGACGAGCCCGTCCCGCCCCCCGCCCCGCCCGAGCCCGCTGGGGACGACCCCGAGCGCGCGG
>CAZDFV010000146.1:0-8058 GCA_964504495.1 uncultured Rhodothermales bacterium | reverse complement strand
CGTCGTCGCCGCCGTCGACGCCTGGGCGGACGGGGCCGCCGAGGCCGACGACCTCACGCTGCTGGCGGTCCGGGTGGCGGGGTAGGTCCGGCTACGGCTCGACGCCGTGCTCGGCCGCGACCTCCGCCAGCCGGGCGCGCTCGGCGTCGCTCAGCGCCCGGTCGCGCCGGGCCATGACGGCCTCGGCGACCCGGAACGCCTTGTCCGTCCGGTACGGGACGAGCCCGTCGGCCCCGCCCCACGCGAACGACGGCACGTGGCGCGGCGGGAACCCCGACCCGAACAGGTTGCAGAACACGCCGACGACCGTCCCGGTGTTGAACATGGTGTTGATCGAGCACTTCGAGTGGTCGCCCATGAGGAGCCCGACGAACTGGCGGCCGCTGGGGACGAAGTCCTGCGCCACGGCGTCCCAGACCGTGACCTCGCCGTAGTCGTTCTTCAGGTTCGACGTGTTCGTGTCGGCGCCGAGGTTGCACCACCGGCCGAGGTAGCTGTTGCCGAGGTACCCGTCGTGGGCCTTCGAGGAGAGGCTGTGGACGACGCTCGCGTGGACCTCGCCGCCCACCTTCGACCCGTGCCCGACGGCGCTCCCGTCCACGCGCGCGGCGGCCTTGACCGTCGCCTTCGGGCCCAGGTAGCACGGGCCGCGGACGACGGCGTTCTCCTCGACCACGGCGCCCTCGCCGATCCACACGGGCCCTGCGTCCGCGCTCACGACGGCCCCGGCCCGGACGACCGCGCCCGCGCCCACGTGGGTCCGCTCCGACCCGACGAGCCGCGCCCCGTCCCGGACGTCGCCAGCGCGGACCCCCAGCCCGCCGAGCGCCTCGGCGTCGTGCGCCACGCGCGCGCCGAGGTCGTCGACGAGGTCCCAGAGGCGGGTGATGAGGACCTCCCCCCCGACACGTTCGTGCGGTACGCCCTCGGCGTGCTCGACGCCGACGGCGTCGGCCGTAAACAGAGACGCGGGCGGGGACGGGTGCCAGAGCGCCAAGAGCGTCTCGCCTTGGACGAACGCGCGCGCCTCGCCCGACGCCTGCGCCCGGCGGACGGCGTCGACCACGGCGCCCTCGCGCGCGAGCCACCGGCCGTTGACGAACAGCGTCCCCTCGCCGGCCGGCCGGCGGACGGCGAGCCCGGGGTGCTCCTCGGCCGTGACGCCCGCCAGCGCGGGGCGCGTGTGGAGCATGAGCCGGTCGGGCGCGAACACGTCGGCCGCGTTCTCCAGAAGCGTCCGGGCGCCGACGCGGAGGTCGAAGGCGGCGCGCGTGAGGGCGAGCGGGGCGAGGTGCCCGACGTGGGCGTCCTCGAACAGGCAGAGGGGCATGGGGGGAGCGGCTGGGGGAGGGGACGTACGGGCCGGAGGGGAAAATGTCGCGGGGCCGGCACCTCACCCGCTGGCGGCCGTCCCCGTCTCTCGCACGCCCCCCTCCGGATGGACTCGCTCACGCAGGCCGCGCTCGGCGCCGCCGTCGGGACGGCCGTGGCTGGGCCCCGCCTCGGCCGCCGCGCCGCGCTCTGGGGCGCCGTCGCCGGGACGCTCCCCGACCTCGACGTCCTCGCCTACCCGTTCCTGGACCCCGTCGGCGAGCTCCGCTTCCACCGGGGACCTACGCACGGGCTGGCGTTCGCGTTCGTGGCCGGGCCCGCGTTGGGGTGGCTCGTCTGGCGCCTCGCCCGCTGGCGGGCCGGCCGCCGCGTCGACCGCCAGCCAGACGACGACGTCGTCGGCACGTGGCGGACGTGGACGGCCGTCTTCTTCTGGTGCCTCCTCACGCACCCGATCCTCGACACGTTTACGGTCTACGGCACGCAGCTTCTCGCGCCGTTCTCGGACCGGCCGTTCGCGGTCGGGAGCGTGTTCATCATCGACCCGCTCTACACGCTCCCGCTCGCGGCCGGGCTGGCGGCGGCGCTCGCCACGCGGCGGCCGGAGCGGCGGGGGCGGTGGGCCGGCGTCGGGCTGGCGCTGTCGACGGCCTACCTCGGGTGGAGCCTCGTGGCGCAGGGCGTGGCCGAGCGGGAGGCCCGGCGCGCGCTTGCCCTCGAGGGCGTCCGCCCGGAGCGCGTGCTGACGACCGCCGCCCCGCTCACGACGCTCCTCTGGCGGAGCACGGCCGAGGTCGAGACCGACAGCGGGACGGTCTACCTGGTCGGCCTCCGCTCGCTCCTCGACGACGGGCCGGCGATGGAGTGGGACGCGGTCGAGGCCGGGCTCGGGGCGCTCGCGCCGGTCGAGGGGAGCCGCCCGCTCGACGCGCTCCGTTGGTTCTCGCGCGGCTGGCTGCTGGCGCGGCCGGGCGAGGGCGGCGCCGTCCAGGTCAGCGACCTCCGCTTTGGGCGGGCCGACGGCGGGCTCGGACCCGGAGACGCGCCGTGGATCTTCTCCTGGACCCTGGCGCCTGGCCCGAACGGGGTCGAGATGCGCCAGGCCGAGTTTGCCGCCCGGTTCTCCGCCGACCTGTTCCGCGCGCTCGGCGACCGCGCGCTCGGCGACCGCGAGGCCCGAACCGCGCCGCCGGCCTCCCGTTAGCGACTGGAACGCACGTTCCACCTAGCCCGTCTCCCCATGCCCACCATGCGCGCCGTCCACGTCCCCTCCGCCGGGGCCGACTTTGAGCTGATCGAGAAGGAGGTGCCGGAGCCCGGCCGTGGCGAGGTCCGCGTCCGCGTCGACGCCTGCGGGCTGTGTCACTCCGACGTGTTCGTCAAGGAGGGCGCGTTCCCCGGCATCTCGTACCCCCGCGTGCCCGGTCACGAGATCGCCGGCGTCGTGGACGCCGTGGGCGAGGGCGTGGACGAGTGGGCCGAGGGCGACCGCGTGGGCGTCGGCTGGCACGGCGGCCACTGCTTTACGTGCGGGCCGTGCCGCGAGGGCGACTTCGTGATGTGCGAGAACGCCCGGATCGCCGGGATCTCCTACGACGGCGGCTACGCCGACTACCTCGTGGCCCCGCACGAGGCGCTCGCGCGCATCCCCGACAGTCTCGGCGCCGTCGACGCCGCGCCGCTGTTGTGCGCCGGGATCACCACGTTCAACGCGCTCCGCCACAGCGGCGCCCGGCCGGGCGACCTCGTGGCCGTCCAGGGCGTCGGTGGGCTGGGCCACCTGGGCGTCCAGTACGCCCGGCGGATGGGGTTCCACACCGTCGCCCTCTCGCGCGGCGACGACAAGCGCCAGCTCGCGCTCGATCTGGGCGCGCACGCCTATGTCGACGCCAAGGCCGAGGACCCGGCAAAGGCGCTCCAGAAGATGGGCGGCGCGCGCGTGATCCTCGCAACGGCGCCCAACACGGACGCCATCAACTCCGTCGTCGGCGGCCTCGGGCGGCACGGGACGCTCATCGTCGTGGGCGTGGACCAGGGGGAGGTCAAGGCCAGCCCGCTCGTCCTCATCAGCGGCGACCGGGCCCTAGCGGGCTGGTCGAGCGGGACGGCGAAGGACTCGGAGGACACCCTCCGCTTCTCCGACCTCATGGACGTCCGGCCCGAGACCGAGACGTTCTCGCTCGAGGAGGCCGCCGCGGCCTACGACCGGATGATGAGCGGCGCCGCCCGCTTCCGCGTGGTCCTCGACGTGGCCGGTTCCCGCAACGGTTCAGCCTAAAATGTATGCAGGGGATGTCATCCTGAGCGGACGCGAAGGATCTCGACTCGATCTCCCAGCCCGCCGCACCGTCGCCAACGGCCTGGGACGCTCGGCGCTGAGATCCTTCGCGTCCGCTCAGGATGACAGAGACGGGACTCCGGTAGTCTGAGCGGCGCTGCGACCTCGTCCCGCTGGCGGCCGTCGCCAGCCCGATTAAGGATTCGCGACGGGAGGGGACAGACCGGGCGCCTCCGGCGTACACCCCTGTCCGACCCTGCCGCCAGCCCCCGCCGCCATGAAGTTCTTTATCGACACCGCCGTCCTCGACGAGATCCGCGAGGCCCACGAGATGGGCGTCCTCGACGGCGTGACCACGAACCCGTCGCTCATGAAGAAGGTGGGCGTGAAGGACTTCCACGGCCACATCGCCGAGATCTGCGACATCACGCCGGGCGACGTCTCGGCCGAGATCACGGCGACCGAGACCGGCGAGATGCTGGCCGAGGCCCGCGACGTGGCCCAGATCGCTGACAACGTCGTCGTCAAGGTGCCGCTCACGCTCGACGGCATCAAGGCGATCAAGACGCTCACCGACGAGGGGATCAGCACGAACTGCACGCTCTGCTTCAGCCCGACGCAGGCCCTCGTTGCGGCCAAGGCCGGGGCGACCTACATCAGCCCGTTTATCGGCCGGCTCGACGACGTCTCGTCGAACGGGATGGAGCTCATCAAGCAGATCGTCCAGATCTACGACACCTACGGCTACGAGACCGAGGTGCTCGCGGCGTCGATCCGCCACCCGATGCACGTCGTAGAGAGCGCGCTCGCCGGCGCCGACGTGGCGACGATGCCGCTCGACGTGATCAAGAAGCTCCTCCAGCACCCGCTCACCGACAAGGGCCTCGCCAAATTCCTCGCCGATTGGGAGGCGCTCCAGGGCGAGGAGGCCGCCTCCAACGGCCAGACGCACCGGGAGGACGTCAAGGCGTAGTCCCACACAGCCGCGCCCCACTGGCGGCCGTCGCCAGCGGGGCGCCGTTCTAGCCGGTCGCCTTCGGGAGCGCCGCGGCCCGCACCGCCGCCTGGCCGCCGACCGGGACCACGTGCACGCGGTCGGCGATCCCGCGCCGCCCGGCCTCCGCGCGCGTCTCGCGCTCCGGCTGGCGGCCGCGGTCGTCGGAGAGCGGGAACGTGCCCCAGTGGACGGCCAGCATCTCGCGCGCCCCGACGGCCTCGAACACGTCGAGCGCCGCCGGCGGGTCCACGTGGACGCGGGCCATGAACCACCGCGGGAGGTACGCCCCGACCGGGACGAGCGCGAGGTCGGCCGGCGCGAGGCGCTCGCCGATCTCCCGGAACACCGGCGCCCAGCCCGTGTCGCCAGCGTAGTAGACGACGGCCCCGTCGGGGAACGTGAGGTGGAAGCCGCACCAGAGCGTCCCGTCGCGGCCGAGGGGCCCGCGGCCGGAGAAGTGCTTGGCCGGCGTCGCCTGCACGCGGACGGCCGCCCCGCTGGCGGCCTCCGCCTCCGTCCACTGCCACCAGTCGAGCTCGACGACACGGGCCTCCGCCCCGAGGTGCCGGCGGAGCCACGCGCCGACGCCCAGCCCGCACGCGAAGAGCGGCCGGTCGCGGTCGTGGAGGAACGCGACGGCGTCGGCGTCGAGGTGGTCGTAGTGGTCGTGCGAGAGGACCACGAGGTCGACGGCCGGGAGCGCGGCCGGCTCGACGGGGAGCGCGACGAGCCGCTCGGGGCCGGCCCACGAGACCGGGCTCACGCGGTCGGCGAAGACGGGGTCGGTGAGGACGGTGGCGCCGGGCGCGCGGAGCAGGGCCGACGAGTGGCCGAGCCACGTCGCCACGACGCCGGACGGGGGCGCCGCTAGCGCCTCCGTGCCCAGGCCGACGTGCGGCGTCGGCTCGGGGCTCGCCCGCCGGCGGAGGGCGAAGCCGGCGAGCCACCGGGCGGCCTGGAGCGGGGAGACGTCGTCCTGCGGGCCGCGCCAGACGTTGCGGAAGCCTCCGCCCGGCGCGTGGTGCTCGCGCGTGGCGTAGGGCGGCGTGTGGACGTCGGGCATGGCGGGACGGAAGGCGGCCCCCAACAACTCACCCGCCGCGGGCGCAGGTCCGCCCGCGCCCGCGCTGGGAGGACCGTCCAGGGACATCCGTTTGATCTGTAAGCGGATGCGCGCTATCGTTCCGTCGCCGCCCCCGCCGCCCGATGGACTCCGTCGCCGACAACGCCCCCTCGATCATCGAGGCCGCCGCCCAGAGCACGTTGGGGATCCTGGCCCTCCTGATCCTCACGGTCGGCGTCATCGCCTACCTCTTCTTCGGGAAGTCGAGCGACCGGGTGAAGGTCGTCATCTTCAGCATGATCTTCGTCGGGATGGCCGGGTTCGGGCTCGTCATCCTCGGCCAGGCGAGCGCCGAGCCACAGCGCGCGGACCCCGGCCCTCCGGGACCGGTCGTGGACGACGGGGGCGGCGGGGGCTCCGACGACCCCGGCCCCGAGCCGAACGGCCCCGACGACCCGCCCGACGAGCCCGAGCGGCCCCCGGCCGACGACCGCACGGAGATCACGCTGACCTACGCCGGCGACCCCTACGGCTGCGAGCTCGACCTCACGATCGGCATCGGCGACCAGACGTACCGGCCCCAGTCCAACGTCTTCCAGGCGACCGGCCTCCGCGACGGCCGCCAGCCGTACGTCGTCGAGGGGGGCATCGCCTGCCCGGGCGTCGGGATGTGCGACGTGTACGGGGGGGGCACGCTGGACGTGGCGCCGAACGCGGTCTACGGCTTGTCGTGGCAGAACACGGACTACGCCACGTGTGAGGCCGTCCTCCACCGCCAGTAGCGCCGGCGGCGCGCGCCGCCAGCGGGCCTACGTCAGGCGGAGGCCGACGACGCTCTCGACGTGGTGCGTGTGCGGGAACATGTCGACGGGCTGGACCGCCTCGATCCGGTACGCCGCCGCCTCCGAGAGCGCGGCGAGGTCGCGGGCCTGCGACTGCGGGTTGCAGCTGACGTAGACGATCCGCTCCGGCCGGAGCGCGGCGATCTGCCCAACGACTTTCGGGTGGACGCCCGCGCGCGGCGGGTCGAGGATCAGGACGTCCGGCCGGCCGTGCTCGTCGACGAGGGCCGGCTTGAACAGCTCGAGCATGTCGCCGGCCACGAACGTGCAGTTCTCGACCCCGTTGGCCGCGGCGCTGGCCCGGGCGTTCTCGACCGCCTCCTCGACCAGCTCCACGCCGACCACCTTCCGCACGGCGTCGGCCACGAAGAGCGAGATCGTGCCGGCCCCGCAGTAGAGGTCGTAGACGAGGTCGTCGGGCCGAAGACCGGCGAACTCGCGGGCGACGGCGTAGAGCCGCTCGGCCATGACCGTGTTCGTCTGGAAAAAGGCGTTCGAGGCGATCTCGAACACGTGCGGCCCGACGTGATCGCGGACGGTGCCGGGCCCGAAGACGACCGTGGCCTCGCCGTACGACGTCTGCGCCGGCCCCTCGTTGACCGTGTTGACGAGCGTCGTGACCTCGGGGAACTCGGCCCGGAGGAACGCCGCGAACTCGGCCATCCGCCCGGCGTCGCGGCGCGACGTGACGAGGTTGACCATCCGGTCGTCGGTGTGGGCCGGCTGGCGGACGCCGAGGATGCGGAGATAGCCCCGGTGCTCGCGGGCGTGCCACGGCCTCCACCCGCGCTCTTTGGCGAACGCGCGGACGCCGTTGACGAGCGCCGCGCTCCACGCGCTCTGGAGGTAGCACGCCTTGAGGTCGAGGACCTTGTCGAACCGGCCGGGCACGTGGAGGCCGAGCGCGAAGTCCTTGTCGTGCGGCTCGCCCGTGGCGATCTCCCAGTCCGTCAGCCAGCGCTGAGCGGCGAAGGAGAACTCCATCTTGTTCCGGTAGAAGTAGAGGCCGCCCGGGCCGTCGTGCGGCTCGGCCCCGAGGGGCGGGCGGACGTCGGCGCCGTCGAGGTCGAGCCCGGCGCGCGCCAACGCTGAGACGGCGGCCTCGCCCTTCATGTCGAGCTGGGCCGGGTACGCGACGTGCTGCCACTTGCACCCGCCGCACGCGTCGAAGTACTCGCAGCGGGGGTCCGTGCGGAGGCCGCTCGGATCGAGGACCTCGAGGAGCCGGGCCTCGGCGAACCCCTTTTTCCGCTTGACCACGCGCGCGCGGACGCGGTCGCCGGGGACGGCCCCGGCCACGAACACGACGTAGCCGCCGCGCCCCCCCCCCGGGCGGTCGGGCGAGGGGATGCGGGCGAGGCTCTTGCCGCGGTCGGCGAAGGCCTCGAGCGTGAGCTCGACCTCACGGCCCCGCTTGAGGTCGGACGGGGTGAGGGTCGGGGTCATGGGCGGGCGCCGCGGCGGGCGAAGGGTGTCGGTCGGGAGGGGACGGCGCCGGCGGGCGGGGCCTCCGCCAGCGGGGCCGACGGCCGCCCCGCTGGCGGGG
>CAZDFV010000145.1:0-8240 GCA_964504495.1 uncultured Rhodothermales bacterium | reverse complement strand
CCGACGGGCCCAGCAGGGCGACGGACTCCCCCCGGGCCAGGACGGCGTCGGCGCGGACCCGGCCCACGCCCTCGACCGCGACCCAGTCGGCCCCGCCCTCGGCCCACACGTCGAGGACCCGGGCCGTCACCGCCCGCGGCCCGTCCGCCGCCGCGAGGACGAGATCGACGGGCGCGCCACGGGCGGCCGCGGCCTCCAGCCGGTCGTAGAAGCCGCAGTCGATGGGGACGTACGCGGTCATGGCTACTCCTCGGTGACGGTGTAGGGGAGGGAGAGGTCGCCCGAGAGCACGTCGTACACCTCGTACACGCCGAGGAGCGGGCGTGCGTCGTCCGACTGGTTGACTTCCATGTAGGCGGCCACGGCGTCGAAGGTGAAGTCGGTCCGGCCGTTCACGCGGTCGACGGGAACGAGGAGCCGGAGCGTGCGCCCGCGGAGGACGACGGAGAACCCGGGCGAGTCGAGGTACATCGGCATCCCGGGCGCCGTCGGCGGGAGGTCGGTCTCGATCCGCTCGGTCTCGACGACCGCCAGCCCGCCGGGTACGCGGTCGTCCGGCCCGAGCAAGACCCAGTGCGAGTGGAAGACGACGCCATCGTCGGCGTAGTCGCCGGAGTTGTCCTCGTCCCAGAGCGGGGTGTCGTCGAAGTCGGGATGGGAGGTGGCCGCGAGCGCGACGATCCCGTCGCTCGCGGTGAACCCGACGTCACCGGGCGCGAGCGTCGTCGGGAAAACGTAGCCGAGGACGGGCGCGCCGTCAACCCCGCCGGCGGCGGCGGGCGTCGTGCCCCCGGCGACTCCGGCGACGTCCTGCTCGAAGACGAGGAGGCCGAGGTCGGGGAGGTGACGGACGCGGGCGTCTTCGAGGTCGAGGTCGGCCGTGGCAGGTGTCGGGGTCACGCCGTCGTCGGTCTGGGCGTCGGCGTCGTCGCAGCCGGTGACGGGGGCGGCCAGAAGGAACACGGCGGAGGCGAGGAGGGAGCGGGTCATGGGGGGTGGACCGACGGGGGCGGTGGTCTTTGTTAGGAGTCCTACATAATAGATAGGACTCCGAACCTTGTCAAGCCGACTCGCATTCCCGGACCCCTCCCCCACGCGCTGGCCCTCGCCATGCCCACGACCCACGGTCCGGCCCCGTCGATCTTCGACCCGGCCGGCCAGCACACCGACCCCGCCGCAAAGGTCACGGCCGCGATCGACCGGCTCGGGCTCGTCCTCCGCTCGCTGTTGCAGGAGGAGGCCCGGGCCGGCGATCCTGCGCTGAGCCCGCTTCAGGTCCAGGCCCTCGTCTTCCTCCGCTACCACCCCGCGTTGGCGCGCGTGGGCCAGCTCGCGCGTGAGTTCGAGGTCTCGGCCCCGACGGTCAGCGACGCCGTCCGCGTGCTCGTCAAGAAGGGGCTGGTGGAGAAGGCCCGGGACCCTGACGACGGCCGGGCGACCGTCCTGCGGCTGACGACGGCGGGCGTCACGGCCGCCGAGCGGCTGGCGACGTGGGCGGGGGCGGTCCGCGAGCACGTGGCCGAGGCCGACCCGGCCGTGCGCGACGCGGCGCTGGCGTTCTTGCTGGGGCTGATCGGGCGGCTGGCCCAGGCCGGCGTCGTCTCCGCCGCCCGGACGTGCCCGACGTGTCAGTATCTCGGCCCGCCCCGTGAGTCCGGCGCGGCCTACCACTGCCTCCTCGCCGACGTCCCGCTCGCCGCCCGCGACCTCCGGCTCGACTGCCCCGACCACGAGCCCGCCCCGCCGGCCTGACTCGACCCACCAGCCGGCGGGCGGCGTTACGAAGAGACGACGGAGGGCGCGGCGCGACGTACTTTGGAACGGACCGGGACGTAACTTTCACTCCCGACTGAAACCGCGCCCCCGCCGCGCGGTAGCCCTCCCGCACCAGCAGATTTCCGGTCATGGCCGTCGCCGCCGACACCGTCCGCGAGTACAACCCGAAGGCCGTCCAGCGCTACCGCGTCCGCGTCGGGATGTTCGCGTGGATGCTCCACCGCCTGACGGGCCTCGCGCTCGTGGGCTACCTCGTCGTCCACATCTGGGGCCTCCGGGCGATCACCGACCCGGCCGCCTACAACGCGCTCATCACGAGCTACCACGCGCCCATCTTCAAGGTCGGCGAGTTCCTGCTCCTGGGCGCCGTGGTGTACCACGCGCTCAACGGAATGCGGATCGTCCTCATCGACTTTATGGGGTGGAGCCCGAACCAGCAGAAGCTGTTCTGGACGCTCGGGGCCGTCGCGGCCGTCCTGTTCGCGGTCGGGGGCTACCCGTCCATCGCCGCCCTCGTCGACCACTTCAACGGATAAGCCCGCCCGGCTGGCGCCGCCAGCCGCCGCGCCCACACGCATGGCTACGACCTACGGCCGCACCGCCCGCTCCAGCGCGTTCCAGTGGTTCGCCCACCGGATCACGGGGACGTTCCTCGTCTTCCTCCTCGTCACCCACTTCTGGGTCCAGCACTACGACCGGACGACGGCGTCGATCTCGCACTCGGTCGTGACGGCCGAGGAGGCCGAGGCCGGCGTGCTCCCGGTCTACAGCGAGGAGGCCGCCGCCGCCGTGCTCCGCGCCCGCGAGCGGGACCGCGACGACCCGATCGAGGCCGAGGTCCCGCGCGTCGTCCCCGCCCAGATCGGCGAGCCCGAGGGCGACGCGCCCGGCCCGACGCACCCGCCCGCCGAGGTCGCCGGGCCGACGCCCTACGACATCTTGATGCTCCGGCTGGCGGACCCCGTCTACGCGGGCCTGTGGAAGGGGTTCAACCTCCTGTTCCTCGTCTTCGCCCTCCACCACGGGTTCTACGGGCTCAACAACGTGCTCACCGACTACATCCGGAACGACATGCTCCGGGTCGGGGCTACGGTCCTCTCGTGGACGCTCGCGCTCGTCCTCCTCCTCATCGGGTCGTACTCCGTCATCGTCGCCGGCCTGTGATCGGTACGGGGTACAGGGTACGGGGCAGGGCCGCCAGCCCCCCGCGTACCGCGTACCCGGTACCACGTACCCCAAGAACATGACCTTCTCCCACGACATCGTCATCGTCGGCGCCGGCGGGGCCGGGCTGATGGCCGCGCTCTACGCCTCGGAGGGGGGCGCCGACGTCGCCGTCGTCTCCAAGCTCCACCCGCTCCGCTCGCACACGGGTGCGGCCCAGGGGGGGATCGGCGCCGCGCTCGGGAACGAGGAGGAGGACCACTGGCTCTGGCACGCCTTCGACACGGCGAAGGGGAGCGACTACCTCGGCGACCAGGACGCCATCGAGACGATGTGCCAGGACGCCCCGCGCACGATCATCGAGCTCGAGCACTACGGCGTGCCCTTTAGCCGGACGCGCGAGGGGAAGATCGCGCAGCGCCGCTTCGGCGGGCACACCCGGAACTTCGGCGAGGCCCCGGTCCGCCGGGCGTGCTACGCGGCCGACCGGACGGGCCACATGATCCTCCACACGCTCTACGAGCAGTGCGTCAAGAACAAGGTCACGTTCTACGACGAGTTCCAGGTCCTCGACCTCCTCACCGTCGACGACGGCGACGCGGTCGTGGGGTGCGTGGCGTACGAGATTCTGACCGGCGAGGTCCACACGTTCCACAGCACGATCACGTGCTTCGCGACGGGCGGCTACGGCCGGGCCTTTAAGACGACCTCGAACGCCCACGCCGGGACCGGCGACGGGTTCGCGCTGGCGCTCCGCGCCGGCTTCCCGCTCGAGGACATGGAGTTCATCCAGTTCCACCCGACCGGGCTCTACCGGCTCGGCATCCTCATCACCGAGGGGGCCCGCGGCGAGGGCGGCATCCTCCGCAACTCCGAGGGCGAGCGGTTCATGGAGCGCTACGCGCCGACGGTCAAGGACCTCGCGCCGCGCGACATGGTCTCGCAGTGCATCTACAAGGAGATCCGCGAGGGCCGCGGCGTCAACGGGAAGGACCACGTGGTCCTCGACATGACGGCCGTGGGCCGCGACGTCCTCGAGCACAAGCTCCCCGAGATCTCGACGTTCAGCCGGGTCTACCTCGGGATCGACCCGGTCAAGCAGCCGATCCCGGTCGCCCCGACGTGCCACTACGCGATGGGCGGGATCCCGACGGACGCCGACGGCCAGGTCGTCAAGTCGTCGGACCGCGACGACAAGGTGCCCGGGTTCTTCGCCATCGGCGAGGCCGGGTGCGTGTCGGTCCACGGGGCCAACCGGCTCGGCACGAACTCGCTCCTCGACCTCGTCGTGTTCGGCCGGCGGGCGGGGATCGAGATGGCCCGGCAGATCCGCGACGACGGGAACGGGCGGCTCACACTCCCGGAGAAGCCCGAGGCCCGGACGCGCGAGACGCTCGACGGCATCCTCGCCCGGACAAGCGGCGAGAAGGCCGTGACCGTCCGGACCGACCTCCAGGAGACGATGATGAAGAACGTCTCGGTCTACCGGACCGACGAGACGCTCGCCGAGTCGCTCGGCGACCTCCAGGCGCTCCGCCAGCGGGCGGCGAACGTGACGTGCCAGGACAAGGGGAAGCGGTTCAACACCGACCTCATGGACGCCATCGAGGTCCAGTTCATGGTCGACTACGCCGAGACCATCTCGGCGAGCGCCCGGAACCGGACCGAGAGCCGCGGCGCCCACCTCCGCGAGGACTACTCGAAGCGGAACGACGACGAGTGGCTCAAGCACACGCTCATCTGGTCCGACCAGAAGGGCGGGACGGAGATCGGCTACAAGGACGTCGTCATCACCCAGTTCCAGCCCAAGGAGCGGAAGTATTAGAGGGGTGTTGGGGGCTGGGGGTTGGGGCTTGGGGACTGCGTCCCCGCCCACCCCGACCCCCAATCCCTAACACCCAACCCCTAGATATGCCTGACGCCATCGCCGCCGACCCTACCCCCGTCGCCGCGCCCGTCGCCGACCGCGTCGAGACCGCCGAGCGGGCGCCCCGCCGCCGGCCCGGCGGCGCCGAGCCGACGATGACGCTGACCGTCAAGGTCAAGCGGTTCAACCCGGACGTCGACGAGCGGCCGCGCTGGGACACGTTCCAGGTCCCGGCCGAGGCCATGGACCGGGCGCTCGACCTCCTCCACTACGTGAAGTGGCACCTCGACGGGACGCTCACCTTCCGCAAGAGCTGCGCCCACGGGATCTGCGGGTCGGACGCGATGAAGATCAACGGCGAGAACCTGCTCGCCTGCTCCATCCTCGTCCAGGACCTCGGGGCGAAGGACGGCGACACGGTCACGTTCGAGCCGCTCCCGGCCGCCCCGGTCATCAAGGACCTCGTGGTGGACCAGAGCGGGTTCTTCGACAAGTACCGGGCGGTCATGCCGTGGCTCATCAACGACGAGGCCGTCCCGGTCAAGGAGCGGTACCAGAGCCCGGAGCAGCACGCGGTCATCGAGGACGCGACGAAGTGCATCATGTGCGGGGCGTGCACCCACTCGTGCCCCTCGACCTGGGCCGACCCGGACTACCTCGGCCCGGCGGCCATGCTCAAGGCGTTCCGGTACGTGTTCGACAGCCGGGACACCGAGCCCGAGGAGCGGCTCAAGATCGTGGACTCGAAGGAGGGCCTCTGGAAGTGCTACACGATCTTCAACTGCGTCCAGGCCTGCCCCAAGGGGATCGACATCACGCGCTGGCTGAGCGCGCTGAAGCGGAAGGCCGTCACGACGCGGTATTAGGCCGCGGTGCGTGGGGCGCAGGTCCTCCCCCTGCGCTCCTCCACGTCCGGCTGGCGGCTAGTCCCGGCGACGGCGTAGGGCGGCCGTGGCGGCGGCGGCGAGGCCCAGCCCGGCCGCCAGCCGGAGGGGGAGGGGGTCCGGCACGGGCGGCGGGAGGGCCACGATCCCCGTCTCGTCGGCCACGGCCGGCCGGCGGCCGTAGCGGTGCTCGACGGGGACCTCCACCGACCCGTCGTAGGCCCGGAGCCGGGCGGCGGCGGCGTCGGTGATGGGGAGCCCGTGGCCGGCGGCGACCACGCCCGGCTCGAGCGCGGCGAGGGCGTGGACGCTCGCACGCGCGGCGTCCCAGTCGGGCGTGAACGGGGCCGGCGGCCGGTTGAACACGCGCGGCTTCACGACCTGGGCCGCCCAGCTGTCGAGGTCCATCGTGGCGACGGCGTCGCCGGCGAGGAGCACCCGGTCGGCCTCGCGGAACAGGCTGACGTGGCCGGCCGTGTGGCCCGGCGTGTGGATCCACCGCCAGCCGTCGAGGCCGGGCACCGCCCCGCCGTCGGGGAGCGCGCGGACGCGACGGCCGAAGTCGTACCCGGACGACGGGAACGCCCGGCTGAGGAAGGAGATGGCGCCCGGAATCGTCGGGTCCTTCGGGGCGTAGTCCGAGCGGCCGGTGAGGTAGGGGAGCTCGAGCGGGTGGGCGTAGATCGGGACGTCCCACCCCTCGGCCAGCTCGAGCGCGCTCCCCGCGTGGTCGAAGTGGCCGTGCGTGAGGACGACGGCCTCTGGGCGCGCCCCGGGTCCGAACCGCTCCTCGGCCGCCCGCCGCGTGAGCCCGGCCGTCTTCGGGAGGCCCGTGTCGACGAGCGCCCACGGCCCGTCCGGCTCCCCGACGAGGTAGGCGTTGACGAAGGCGATGGGGACGCGGGCGACGCCCGGCGCGAACGGGTCGAGAAGGGGGGAGCCGGCCATGACGAGAGGGGGGAGGGGACGGGCCTACGCCTCGACCCACCCGCCCGTTCGGCCCCGGCCCGCTGGCGGCGCGCACCGCCGGTCCTCCGTCGTCGGCGAAAGTGGGTGGCGAGCTGGTACTCGGTACGGGGCACCCAGGTACACGGCCGCCCGTTGCGGACCCGGACCGTACCTCGTACCCGGTACCTCGTACCCAGCCCGAAGGGGCCCTAAAAGTCGAGCCCGACCGAGAAGTAGACCCGGCGCTCCCCGAACCCGTCGCCCTCGAACGGCCACGCCCAATCCAGGCGGACGGGGTAGCCGAGCAGGACCGTCCGCAGCCCGACGCCTGTCCCGAGGAGGACGTCGTCGAACACGCGGCGGCTCTCCTCCACGACCTCGCCCGTCGCGGGGTCGAGGACCGGCGCCGTGTCGCGCCACACGTCGAGGTCGCCCTTCGAGATCACCCCGGCGTCGACGAACCCGACCGCCTGGATGTTGTAGAGCGGGAGGACCGGGATCGGCCCGGGCAAGAGGGCGGCGACGAGCGGGACGCGCGCCTCGACGTTCGCGAGCGCGAACCGGGTGCCCGACGCCTCGCTAAACCCGAACCCGCGGAGCGGGAGGACCGGCGTGGCGAACGCGAAGTCGCCCGCGCCCTCGACGGCGAGGCTGTCGAACCGGGCCCCGATCCAGTTCTGGACGCCGCCGGAGTAGAACCGCTGCGGGTCCGGCCCGACGCTGAGCCCGGCCGAGGCCCGGGCGGCCATCGTGTAGCCCGGCCCGAGCGACCAGTACCGCCGGCCGTCGGCGAGGGCCGTGGCGAACACGGCGCCGGGCCCGGGCGAGCCCGAGAGGCCGGCGGCCCACCGCGCCCCCGAGCGCGGGCCGAAAAAGCCGGGGACGGTCTGGTCGCGCGTGTACGTCGCGCGGGGGACGACGAAGAGCCGGCCCTGGGGCCGCTCGCCGAGGTCCGAGAGGTCCGTCAGCGACACGCCGACGAGGCCGACCTCGGCGTCGACGCGGCGGAACTTGTCGAGCGGGTAGCTCGCCCGCGCGACGAGCCCGTAGTTCCGGTAGCGGAAGACCGTCGCGCCTGTGGCCGAGAGCTCGGCCAGCTCGCGGGCGAGGTGGAACCCCTCGACGCGCCAGTCGGTCCGCCGCGCCCGGTTCTCGTAGCTCAGGACGTAGTCGGCGTTGCGGAGGTCGAGGACGAGGTTCGTCGCGATCCCGATCCGGTGGTTCCCGAGCATGTCCGAGAACAGGGCCTGCGTCACGCTCTGGACCCCGTAGATCGTGTCGTACCCGCCGGCGGCGTAGACGAGGTCGGGCGTGAACCGGAGCTTGTACGGCCGCGCGACGAGGGCGCCCGTCGAGTCGCGGATGCCGGCCGGCCGGAACGGGTCGGGCGGGGCGCCGGTCCGGGCCCGGGCGCCGGCGTCGAAGGCGTCGGAAAAGTCGTAGTCGCGGTAGTCCACGCGCGGCCCGCGCCGGGCCTCCGCCGGGTCGGCCTCGGGCCCGAACGTGACGGCCGCCGTGTCGGTCGAGGCGAGGAGCGGGGGCGGGCGGAACGAGGCGAGAAGGGAGTCGGCGAGGGCGAGGGCCTCGGGCGGCGGCGGGTC
>CAZDFV010000144.1:0-8277 GCA_964504495.1 uncultured Rhodothermales bacterium | reverse complement strand
CAGCCCCCCGCGACGTGGCCGCGGCGGGGGGCGCGGCCGACGGGCAGGACGACGACCGCCTGTGGTGGGCGGCCGGGGTGCTCTACCGCCGGGTCTGGCTGGTCGGAGCCGTCACGGTCCTCGTCGCCGTCCTGAGCGTGGTCCTCACGCTCCAGATGCCGAACCAGTACCAGGCGGAGACCCGCGTGCTCCTGCCCGAGGGCGGCGGCGGGCTCGGCGGGCTCCTCGACAACATCCCGGCGGCGGCCGGGCTCCTCGGCGGGAGCCCCGGCGAGTTCACCCGCTACATGGCCATCCTCACCAGCCGGGAGACGATGGAGTCGGTCATCGACCGGTTCGGCCTCGTCGAGGTCTACGACCTCGAGGACGTGGAGCACCCGGAGCAGGCGGCGCTCTGGGCGCTGGAGGACAAGGCCACGTTCGTCGTCAGCCCGGACTACGACTACCTCGCCGTCCGGGTCCTCGACGAGAGCCCCCGGCGGGCCGCGCAGATGGCCAACTTCTTCGTCGAGCGGCTGAACGAGCGGAACGCCGCGTTCACCTCCAGCGCCGCCGCCGACAACCGGGAGTTCCTGGAGCGCCGCGTGGGGCGGGCGGAGACGGACCTCGACTCCGCCCTCGCCGACCTCCAGGAGCTCCAGGAGCGGTCGGGCGTGATCGAGCCGGAGGCCCAGGCCACGGCGCTCATGAGCGCGCTGGCGACGGCCCAGGGCGCCGCGACCGTCGCCGAGGCCGAGTACGCCGCCCTCCTCTCCCAGTACGGGCCGGAGAACGAGACCGTCCGGGCCGCCCGGGCCGCCTTCGACGCCGCCCGCGCTCAGGTGGACCGGCTCGCGGGCGGCGGCGAGGCCGTCATGCCCGTCCCCATCCAGGGGCTCCCGCTCGTGCAGCGCCAGTACGCCCAGGCCATGCAGGAGGTGGTCATGCAGCAGACGATCCTGACCACGCTGATGCCGCTCTACGAACAGGCCGTCCTACAAGAGCAGCGCGAGAGCGACGCCGTCCAAGTCCTCGACGTCGCGGTCCCCCCGGAGCGCAAGGCCGCGCCCCGGCGGTCGGTCCTCGTGCTCGTCGCCACGCTGACGGGCCTGCTCCTGGCCGTCGCGTTCGTTCTGCTCCACGCGTGGTGGCGGCGCCACTCCGGGCCCCTCGCGCGCCGGCTCCGGGCGTCGGTCGAGGGCGCCCCGGCCCAGACCTAGCCCGCCCGGGCGGGCCGCGGCGGCCGGCGCGGCGCCCCTCATGAGCCTCTTCTCGCTCCAACAGACGCCGTCGGAGGCCGCCCTGCGGCGGGGGGGGGCCGCCCTGCTGTGGGCCGGGCTCGCCGCCGGGCTGGGCCTGCTGTTCGCGCTGCTCTGGTGGGCCCCCGGGCTGCTCCCCGTGCTCCCGGCGCTCCTCGTCGGGGGGGCGGGGGTCGTCTACCTCCTGGGCCGCCCCCTCCAGCACCTCTGCCTGACGCTCCTCGCGTCGGCGCTCATCCTGGAGCACGAGCCGGGGGTCCAGCCCACCGAGGTGCTCTACGGGCTCTACTGCGTCTTCTTCCTGGCCGCCTGGGGGTTCGACGCCGCCGTGCTCCGGCGGGCGCGGCCCTTCGCCTCCCGGGAGTCCCGGGCGCTGCTGTGGTTCCTCCTGCTCGTCGGGGCGCTGCTGCCGCTGTCGTTCTTTTTCGGGGGGACGGCCCGCACGGTCGGCCGCGAGCTGATCGCGCTCGTCATGCTGGGGTTCTTCTTCCCCATCCGGGAGGCGTGCGTGCGCTACCGCCACGGGGCCCGGGCGCTCCTGCTCGTCGCGCTCGCGCTCAGCGTGTTCGTCGTGTTCCGCAACCTGGTCATGTACCAGACGCTGCTGAGCAGCGCGGCCGGGCTGTGGGAGATGGTCCAGGGTCGGATCGTGGCCAACGACCACGTCCTGGCCGCCTCCTCGCTGTTCACGTTCGTCTTCCTCCTGCACGCGGCCTCGGTCCGCCAGGTCGCGGGGTACCTCCTGGCCTTCGTCCTGTGCTTTAGCGGCCTGCTCCTGACGCAGGGGCGGGCGTTCTGGCTGGCCTTCGCGTTCGGGGTGTTCTTCCTGTTCGTCGTGGTCGAGCGGCGGCGGAGGGGGCACGTCCTCCTCTTCGGCGGGGCGGCCGCGGTCGTGGTGCTGGCGGTCGGGCTGGCGTTCTTCGGCGACTTCGTCACGCTCCTCCTGGGCGGCCTGCTCGAGCGCCTGCTCTCGGTGCGGGGGTCGCTGACGGAGGACCCCTCGCTGCTCAGCCGCTTCTACGAGAGCCGCGGGGCGATGGGGCGGGTCGTGGAGAACCCGGTGCTGGGGCACGGCCTGGGCGTGCCGTTCTCGTACTACGACATCCTCTCCCGGACCACGGTGACGGCCACCTTCACCCACAACGGGTACCTCTCGCTCTGGTACCGGTTCGGCGTGGCCGGGGTCGCGCTCGTCCTCTACTGGTGGGGCCGGTCGATCCGGTGCGGCCTGCGGGCCTACCGGCTCCGGGCGGCCCCGCGGGTCCTGCGCCTGGCCGGCCTCGGCGCGGCCGCGTCGCTGGTCGCCTTCGTCCTCTCGGCCATGACGTCGAACCCGTTCTGGCACAAGGACTACCTCTTCGGGTTCGCCTACATCACGGGCCTCGCGTGCGGCGTCTACGCGCGCGCGGCGGGTCCGCCGCCCGACGCCTGAGGCCGCCCACCGCCCCGCCATGCGGCGCACCCGCCGTGTCTTCTTCAACGCCGCCCTCTCCGTGCTCCAGGTGGCCGTCAACGGCGGCCTGTACCTCGTGCTGTACCGGTTCCTGTACGACACGGTCGGCGTGGAGCTCCTCGGGGTCTGGTCGGTTGTGCTGGCGTGGACGTCGGTGAACAACGTCGCCAACCTCGGCCTCGGGGGGAGCACGACGTACTACGTCCCGAAGTACCTCGCCCGGGGCGAGCGCGGGTACGTCGTCCAGTTGACACAGACGGGGGTCCTGACCGTAGCGGCCGCCGTGAGCGCGGGCGTGGTCGTGTTCTACCCCCTCGTCCGGGGGCTCCTCCGGTTCGTCATCCCCGACCCCCCGCTCCTGGGGGCGGCGTTCGAGATCGTCCCCTACGCCTTCGCCTCGCTCTGGCTGACCGCGACGGCCGGCGTGGTCTACTCGGCGATCGACGGGTTCCAGCGCGTCGACCTCCGCAACGTGATCCTGATGGCGGGCGCGGCCGTCTTCCTCGGGGCCGCCCTCGTGCTCGTGCCGGGCCGCGGGCTCGTCGGGCTGGCGCAGGCCCAGCTGGCGCAGGCCGCGACCGTGCTGGTCGCGAGCTGGGTCGTGCTCCGCCGGCTCCTCCCGGAGCTCCCGGTCCTGCCCGTCCGGTGGTCGCGCCGGGCCTTTTCCGAGATGATCGGGTACAGCCTCCGCTTCCAGGTGATCTCGGTCACGCTCCTGCTCTCCGAGCCGCTCACGAAGTCGCTCCTCGCCAAGTTCGGGACGGTCAGCGCCGCGGGCTTTTTCGAGATGGCCAACCGGCTGGCGCTCCAGCTCCGCGCCTTTATCGTGACGGCCCACGTGGCCCTCGTGCCCACGCTGACGGACATCGGGGAGACGGCGCCGGCGCGCCTGCGCGGGATCTACGAGGCCTCCTGCCAGCTCGTCGCCTTCCTCGTGGCGCTGGCCCTGCCGCTGCTGGTCGCGCTGGCCCCGCTGATCTCCGTGGTGTGGATCGGGGACTACGAGCCGGCCTTCGTCCTGTTCGCCACGCTCCTCTTCGTGGGGTGGTTCGGCAACATCGTGGGCAACCCGGCCTACTTCGGCTACATGGGGGCCGGGGACCTCCGCTGGAACGTCCGGTCGCACGTGCTCACGGCGGCCCTCAACGCCGGGCTCGGCGTCGCCGCCGGCGTGCTGTTCGGGGGCGTCGGCGTCGTCGTCGGCTTCACGGTCGCCCTGCTGGCCGGGAGCCTCCTGATGGTCGGGGCCTACGGCCGCGAGCACGGCGTCCCGCTCTCGCTTTGGGCGGCCCCCGCGAACCTCCGGCTGGGGGCCGCCGCGCTGGCCGGCATGGGCGCCGTGCTGTTCGGCTTCTACCGGTGGGGGGGGGCGCTCAGCGTCGTCGCCCTCGTCGGCGGCTCGCTGGCGCTCTACGCGCTCGCCGTGGCGGGGCCGCTCTGGCTGCACCCGGCGCGCCGCCAGCTCCACACCTGGGCGAGGCAGGCCGTGGCCTCCCTCGACGCCCGCCGGGCCTGACCGCCCCCTCCCCCCGACGCCGATGCCGCGCGCGCCGCGCCTCATGCTGTTCGACCTGTACCACCAGGGCCACCACGGGCAGCACGTCCGGGTGCTCGTGGACCACTGGGTGCGGCACGGCCTGCCGGGGCGCCTGGACGTCGTCGTGTCCCGGGCGTTCTGCGAGCGGTTCCCGGAGGTTCTGGACACGGCCGCCGGAGCCCCGGCGGTCGCCGTCCACCCGGTCGACGGGCCGCTCGGGCTGCGGGACAAGGCGGGCCGGCGCGCGGTGCTCGCGAACGACCGCCGCATCGGGCGCCACCTCCGGCGCGCCGTCCTCGAGCACCGGCCGGACCACTGCGTCCTGCTCTACTTCGACCACGTCCAGTTCTCGCTCGCGACGGGCCTCCGCTTCGACGTCCCCGTCCGGTTCTCGGGGACCTACTTCCGCCCCTCGTTCTACTACCGCCCCCCGTCCGGCGGCCGCCCCGCGCTCCGGGCCGCGCTGGACGGCGTGCAGAAGCGGGCGCTCCTCCGGCTCGCCCTCCGCAACCCCCACGTCGACACGCTGTTCTGCCTCGACCCGTACGCCGTCGGGCCCATCCGGCGGCTCGGCGCGGCGGCCCGCGTCGTCCACCTCCCGGAGCCCTTCGAGGCCGGGCGGCCGCTGGCGGAGCCGGCCGGCGAGACGCGCCGGCGCCTCGGGGTGGAGGCCGGGCGGCGGGTGCTCCTGCTCTTCGGGTCGCTGGACCCGCGCAAGGGGGTGCTCGAGCTCCTCGACGCGTGCCGGGCCCTCCCCGACGCCCTCGCGCGCCGGGCCTGCCTCGTCATGGCCGGCGAGGCCACGGGCGCCCGCCGCGAGATCGGGGAGGCCGTCGCCGAGGTCCGGGCGCGCGGGGCGCTCCAGGTCGTCCACCTCGACGCCTTCATCCCCGACGCGGAGATGCACCGCCTGTTCCAGGCGGCGTCGCTCGTGCTGCTCCCGTACCAGGGCCACGTGGGGTCGAGCGGGGTCGTCGTGCGGGCGGCCGCGGCCGGCGTCCCGGTGCTGGGACCGGAGTACGGGATGCTGGGGGCGCTCATCGACGACCGGCGTCTCGGCCTGAGCGTGGACACGGGGCGGCCCGCCGACATCGCGCGGGGCCTGGCCCGGTTCCTCGACGGGCGGGCCCCGTTCCCCTTCGACGCCGCCTCCGCCCGGGCGTACGCCGAGGCCAACACCGAGCGCGCCATGGCCTCGACGCTGTTCGGCCACGTCCTCGACGGCCGCTGAGCTGTGCCGGCGGGCCCGTCCCGGTCCGCGCCCGGGGGGCCGTAGCTTTTCGTGCCCGGACCCCGCTGCGCGCTCGGCGGCGGGCCGCCCCCGACGTCAACCGTTAGACCAGCCCCTCCCGTGAGACGTGACCTCGAACGGTTCGCGAACCGTGTCCTCCGCCGAGCCGGGTACGAGCTGACCCTCCTGGGCACCTTCCCGAGCGACAACGCCCTGGACGAGTCCGCCCCCTTTTTCCCGACCCCGTGGACGGACGCGGACGACGTCCGGGCCCTGCTGGGGCGGCTCTCCCCGGTGTCGACCGCCCGGGAGCTCGTCCGGCTCGGGCCGGAGGGCGACGGCGGCTACCTCGTGCCCGACGACCTCGACGGCATCGAGGCGTGCTTCTCCCCAGGCGTCAACGAGGTCTCGGGGTTCGAGAAGGACTGCGCCGACCTCGGCATGGACGTGTTCCTGGCCGACAAGTCGGTCAGCCAGCCGGCCGAGGCCCACGAGCGGTTCCACTTTACCAAGCGGTACGTCGGCGCCCTCACCAACGAGGACTTTATGACGATGGACGGCTGGGTCGAGGCGTCCGTGCCCGGCTCGGAGGGGGACCTCCTCCTCCAGATCGACATCGAGGGGTCGGAGTACGAGACCTTCCTGGCGACCTCGGACGGCCTGATGGGCCGGTTCCGGATCGTCGTCGCGGAGTTCCACGCCCTCCACCACCTGTGGAGCCGGCCGTTCTTCGAGGTCGCGTCGCGGGCGTTCGACAAGGTCCTCCAGACCCACACCTGCGTGCACGTCCACCCCAACAACTGCTGCGGGACGCTGACGCGGGGGGGGGTCACGATCCCGCGCGTCGTCGAGTTCACGTTCCTGCGCACGGACCGCGTCCGGCGGCCGACGCCGGCGACCGCCTTCCCGCACCCCCTCGACCGGGACAACACGTCGTACCCCCACATCGCGCTCCCCGACAGCTGGTACCGCCGCCCGTGACGCCGGGCGCCTCCGCAGGCGGGGGCCCGCCGCCCCGCCCCGTCCGGTCGAGCCGCCGTCCCCCATGCAACTGATCGTCCGCCCGCCCCGGAAGCGGTACCCGTCCCAGGACGCCGTCGACGAGTTCGACGCGGCCATCGCCGCCGACCCGCGCGTGGACGTCGCCCCGTGGGAGGGTCCGCTGATGAGGGCGGCCTTCCTCGCGGGCTCGGCGCTGTTCAAGGCCGGGGGCCGCCGGGGGCTCGGCGCCGTCCCCGCCGTCCCGAGGGTGCTCGCCCGGGCCGACCGCCAGTACTTCGCCGTGCTGATGGGCCCGCAGTTCGCGAAGTGCCTCCCCCACTTCATGCTCCCGGCCACGAAGGGGGTCTACCTGTTCGACGTGTGGCCCGGGGTCCGGGAGGACGTCGTGGCGTTCGTCGAGGCCTTCTCCGTCGACCACGTCTTCGTCTCGGCGAGCCAGTCGGCCGCGTGGCTCCGGGAGCGGGTCGGGGCGGAGGTCCACTGGATGCCGGAGGGGATCGACCCGGCGCCGTACCAGCGCCGCCCCCTCGACGAGCGGGACGTCGACGTCTTGCAGCTGGGGCGGAAGTACGACGCCTACCACGAGCGGATCGTCGGCCCGCTGGCGGCGGCGGGCCGGACGTACCTGTACGAGAAGACGAAGGGCGAGGTCGTGTTCCCGTCGCGGGAGGGGTTCCTCGACGGGCTGGCGCGCTCCAAGGTCTCCGTCTGCGTGCCGTCGAGCGTGACGCACCCGGCCCGCTCGGGCGACGTCGAGACGATGACGCTCCGCTACCTCCAGTCGATGGCCTCGAAGTGCCTCGTCGTCGGGCACGCCCCGGACGAGATGGTCCGGCTCTTCGGGTACAACCCGGTCGTCGAGATCGACATGGCCGACCCGGCCGGGCAGCTCCTCGACGTCCTCGACCACGCCGACCGCTACGCCGACCTCGTGGAGCGGAACTACCGGAACGTGCTCGGCGGGCACACCTGGCGCCACCGCTGGGCGGCCATCGCCGAGGTGTTCCTGGACGTGGCGTGACCGGCCCCGGAGCGCCCCCGCCCGTCTACGTCGTCGGCCGGTTCCCGCCCCCGTTCGACGGGCAGGCCCTGGCGACGGCCCGGTGCGCGGACCTCCTGGAGGGGCCGTACGCCGTCCGCCGGTTCGACACGGAGCCTCCGGGCCCGGCGGCCCACCGCACGGAGCCGCGGCCGGACCCGCGCCGGGCGTGGTTCTTCCTCCGCCTCCGGGGGCGTCTCCGCCGGGCGCTGGCCGAGACCGGGGGGGCCCCCGTGCTGTGGCACTCGGTCTCGCCGACGACGCTCGGTCACCTCCGCGACGCCGTCGCGACGGTCCCGGCGTTCGGGCCGCGGCGCCCGGTGTACGCCGTCCTCCACCGGGCCACGTTCGAGCGCCTGTCCCGCTCCGCCCTGACGCGGCGGAGCGCCCGCGCGCTCGTCCGGCGCGTGGACGCGTTCGTGTTCCAGAGCGAGCACCTCGCCCGCCGGTGCGCCGCGGTCGTCCCCCCCGAGAAGCGGGTGGTCATCCCGCACACCGTCGACGAGGCCGCCGCGTGCACGGCCGGGGAGGTCGGGCGGCGGCTGGCGGACGGCCCCGGGAGGCCCCTCCGCCTCCTGTTCCTGAGCCACATGATCCGCGAGAAGGGGTACCTCGACGTGGTCGAGGCCGCGGGGCGGCTCCGCCAGCGGGGCGTCCCGTTCCGGCTCGACATGGCCGGGGGCTGGCCCCGGGACGGCGACCGGGCGGCCTTCGAGGCCCGCGTCCGGGCCGCCGGCGTGGCCGACGCGGTCGTGCACCACGGGGCCCTCCGCGACC
>CAZDFV010000143.1:0-8301 GCA_964504495.1 uncultured Rhodothermales bacterium | reverse complement strand
CCCCCGCCTGCGCGGGGGCAGGCAGCGGGTCAGGGGCGAGGCTTAGTCGCGCCGACGGCCCCGGCCGCGACCGCGACCACCGCCGCCGCTCCCGTTCGAGCGACGCTTCTCCATCTCGGCCTTCTCCTCCTCCGTCGGCTCGGGGAGGAACGGCTTCCGGCTCACGCGGAGCTTCCCGCCGTCGCGGACCTCGATGAGCTGGACCTCCAGCTTGTCGCCGATCTGCATCTCGTCGGCCGGGTCGTTCACGTAGCCGTGCGCGATCTCGGAGACGTGGAGCATGGCCTCCTTGCCCGGCATGATCTCCATGATCGCGCCGAACGGGAGCAGGTTCTTGACCGTGCCGGTGTAGTTCTCACCGACCTCGGGCTGGGTCACGATCCCCCGGATGATGTCCACGGCCGCGTGGGCCGAGTCCATGTTCGGGGCGGCGACCGTCACGTAGCCCTTCCCTTCGCGCTCGTCGATGTCGATCTGCGCGCCGGTGTCGGCCTGGATCCCCTTGATGATCTTGCCGCCGGGCCCGATGATGGCGCCGATAAAGTCCTGGTCGATGACGACCTGGATGAGGCGCGGGGCCGAGGGCGAGATGTCCTCGCGGGGCTCGTCGAGCGACTCGGCCATCCGGTCGAGGATGTGCTCGCGGCCGGCCTTCGCCTGCTCGAGCGCCTCGCGCATGGTCGACATCTGGAGCCCGTCGATCTTGATGTCCATCTGGCACGCCGTGATCCCGTCGCGCGTGCCGCAGAGCTTGAAGTCCATGTCGCCGAGGTGGTCCTCGGTGCCCAGGATGTCGCTCAGGACGGCCACCTTGTCGTCGTCGCCGGCGATGAGGCCCATCGCGATGCCTGCGACCGGCTTCGCCGTCGGGACGCCGGCCGCCATCAGCGCCAGCGACCCGCCGCAGACCGTCGCCATCGACGACGACCCGTTCGACTCGAGGACGTCGGAGATGATGCGGACGGTGTACGGGAAGTCCTGCTCGTTCGGCATGACCTTCTTGAGCGCCCGCTCCGCCAGCATCCCGTGGCCGATCTCACGGCGGCTCGGGCCCCGGAGGAACCGGGTCTCGCCGACCGAGAACGGGGGGAAGTTGTAGTGGAGGTAGAACCGCTTGTCCTCCTGGTCGAACACCTGGTCGACGGCCTGGACGTCCCGGCCGGTCCCCAGCGTGACCATGACCAGCGCCTGGGTCTCGCCGCGCGTAAAGACGGCCGAGCCGTGGACGCGGGGGAGGTAGTCGACCTCGGTCCAGATGTCGCGGATCTCGTCGGTCTTCCGGCCGTCGAGGCGGCGGCCCTCGTCGAGGATCATCTCGCGCATCACGCGGCTCTCGGCCGCCTTGAACGCCTCCTTGACGTCGGAGAGCGTCCAGCCCTCGTCGGTCGTCTCGCGGAGGGCGCGCGGCGTGAACTCGCCGCTCTCGGCCTCCTTGTCCTCGATGTCGTTGGTGGTCTCGACGTCGTATCCGAACAGGTCGTCGACGAGCCGGTCGCGGATCTCGGCGATCCCGCCGTAGAAGCTGGCCTTGTCGTAGTCCTTCCGGAGGTGGGCGTCGACGTCGTCCTTGATCTTGCCGTAGACGGTCTCGACGAGGTCGGGGTCGGGGGCGACCGTCTGGTACTCCAACGTCTCGGGCGCGCCGTCGCGCTCGTCGCGCTGGCGGACGAGCTCGTGGATCCCGGCAACGATCTCCTTGATGGCGTCGAACGCGAACTCGAGCGAGGCGACCATGTCGTCCTCCGAGATCTCGTCCATCTCGCCCTCGACCATCGCGATCGCGTCGGCCTTGCCGGCGACGATCAGGTCGATGTCCGAGCTCTGGCGCTCGTCGTTCGTCGGGAACAGGACGAACTCCCCGTCGACGCGCCCGACGCGGACGTGGGCCGTCGGCCCGTCGAACGGGCTGCCGGAGAGGGAGAGCGCGGCCGAGGAGCCGATCCCGGCCACGACGTCGGCGTCGATCTCCTCGTCGGCCGAGAGGACGTAGTTGAGGACTTGCACCTCGTTCCGGAACCCGTCGGGGAAGAGCGGGCGGATGGTCCGGTCGATGAGCCGCGAGGTCAGCGTCTCCTTGTCGGTCGGCCGGCCCTCGCGCTTGAAGAACCCGCCGGGGAAGGCGCCCTTCGAGCTAAAGCGCTCGCGGTAGTCGACGGTGAGCGGGAAGAAGTGCTGGCCCTCCCGGGCCTTCCGGTCGGTGACGGCGGTCGAGAGGGTCACGGTCTCGCCGAGGCGGGTGACGACGGCGCCGTCGGCCTGCTTGGCGAGCTTGCCGGTCTCGAGCGTCAGCGTCTTGCCGCCGACCTCGATGGTCTGGGTGATGGCGTCAGGGGTTGCCATTAGGTGGGGTGGGGTGGGGTGCGGGGCCGGGTCTGGTTCGGGCCCCAGATGAGTGCGGCGACGTGTGCCGGAGACCGGGAATCCGTTCTCGCGGGCGTCGGGCTGGCGGAGCGCGCCAGCGGGCGCCGGGGAGAACCGATTGCCGGACGGCGGGGGGCCGCGTGGAGTGTCCGGAGAAGCCGCCAGTCGGCGGCCCGGAACGAAAAACGGCGGCGCCCAGAGTGGACGCCGCCGCAGACGGTTACCGACGGAGGCCGAGCTCGGCGATGAGGGCGCGGTAGCGCTCGATGTCGCGGTCCCGGAGGTAGGCCAGGAGCCGGCGACGCTTGCCGACGAGCTTGAGCAGGCCGAGGCGGGACGTGTGGTCCTGCGGGTGGTCCTGGAGGTGCTCCGTCAGGTCGTTGATGCGGGCGGTGAAGATGGCGATCTGGACGTCGGGGTTGCCCGTGTCGGTCGCGCCGGCGCCGTGCTTCTCAGCCAGCGCCACCTTCTGCTCTTTCGTGATCATGCGATCCTCTGCCGATCTGCGATGCGGGAGAAGACCGTCTCCCCGGTCGATCGGGGGTGGGGAGGACAGCCGTGGTTCTGCTTGCGGACGCGCGTGCGCCCGGTGTATGAAAGTAGACCGGGCGCCGGCGGTTCGGCCTGCCCCGGGTCTTCACGCGGCCCGCTGGCGGAGGGCGCCGCCAGCCGGGCGGGGTGGGGCGCTGGGGCTCAGGCGGCGGCGTACGCCGCGAGAAACTCGTCCCGCCCGATCCCGCTCTGCCTCAGCACCGCCCGGAGCGTCGAGCCCTTGATCGTCCGGTGGCTCGGGAGCGTCAGCGGCGTCTCCGTCCCGTCCTCGTTCGTCCGCGACATCGAGATGTGGTTCCCCTCCCGGACGGTCTCGAACCCGAGCGCCCGGAGCGCCTTCAAGACCCGGCTGAGCGCGGCGTCGCGTGGGAACCGCTCCGACATCAGGCTGCCAGTTCGGCCTCGGCGACGAACACTTCGAGGACCGGGCTCTCGTCGTCGTCGAGCACGTCGGCTCCGAACGTCTCGACGTGGAAGGCGACGGCGCTCCGGGCGTCGGCCAGCGCCTCCTCGTAGGTATCCCCTTGCCCGACGACGGCCCCCCGGATGCCGATGGGGTAGGCAACGTAGCCGTCCGGGTGCTTCTCGACGATGATCTTGACGTGCCGTGTCATAGCCGTACGGTCTGGTTGGCGACCAAGCTACGCTGGGCGTGCCCGCACCGCGCTGGCGAAGCCCCTGACCGAGCGCGGGCTACCCGTCCATGAGCGCCGCCCGTGCGGCGTCGCGGTCGCGGCCGAGTTGGGCGACGAGCGCACCGGGCCCGTCGAACCGGCGCTCGTCGCGGAGGCGGGCCATCACGTCGAGCGCGAGTGTCCGACCGTAGAGGTCGCCCTCGAACTCGAACAGGTGGGCCTCGACGGACACGGCCCCGTCGGTCTCGAACGTGGGCCGACGGCCGACGTTCAGCATCCCCCCCGCCCTCTCGCCGTCGGGAAGCACGGCCCGGACGGCGTAGACGCCGAGGCGCGGGACCAGCTTCCGCTCGCTCTCCGGCCGCACGTTCGCCGTCGGGTAGCCAATCGTCCGGCCGCGCCCGTCGCCGCGCACGACGGTCCCGGCGATCCGGTACGGCCGGCCGAGGAGGACGGCGGCCCGGGCCGCGTCGCCCTCGTCGGCCAGGAGCCGGCGGACCTCGGTCGAGGACACCGTCACGTCGCCCTCGACCTGCTCCGGGATCACGTCGACCGTGAACCCTAGGTCAGGGCCGAGCGCCTCGAGGAGCGCCCGGTCGCCCCGCGCGCGCCGCCCGAACCGGTGGTCGTAGCCGACGACGATCTCGCGCATCCCGACCTGCCCGACGAGGACGTCGCGGACGTAGTCCTCCGGCTCCAGGAGCGAGAGGTCGCGCGAGAACGGGACGACGACGAACCGCTCGACGCCGAGCGCCGCCAGCAGCGCGGCCCGCTCGTCGAGCGTGGTCAAAAGGGGGATCGGCTGCCCCGTCAGGACCTCGCGCGGGTGCGGGTCGAACGTCACGACCGTCGGGACGCCGCCGACGTGGGCGGCCCGGTCGACGAGGTAGCGGACGATGGCCCGGTGCCCGAGGTGGACCCCGTCGAACGTGCCCGTCGTCACGACCGACCTCCCGTCGGGCCGCACGCCCTCCCCGACCTCGCGCCTCATGCCCCCGCCCCCGAGCGCGCCGCGTCGACGAGTACGTCGAGACCCCACGCCTCGTCCACGCGGAACGGCCCGATCGCCTCGCGGCGGAGGGCCACGAGGTGCGCGCCCACGCCCAGCGCCTCGCCCACGTCGCGCGCGAGCGAGCGGACGTAGGTCCCCTTCGAGCACGCCACGCGGACGTCCACGTCGTCGCCGCTCCGGCCGGTCCGCGCGAACTCCGTGACCGTCACCGGCCGCGGCTCGACGGCCACGGTCTCGAGCGTCTCGCCGCGCCGGGCCTTCTTGTAGAGCCGCTCGCCCCCCTTCTTGACGGCCGAGTAGATCGGCGGCACCTGCTCGATCTCGCCTGTGAACGCCGCCAGCGCCCCGTCGAGCACGTCGTCGGTCACGCCCGAGGCGTCGCGGACGGTCTCGACGGGCGTGTCGGCGTCGTAGCTCGGCGTCGTCTGGCCGAGCCGGAGCGTGGCCGTGTAGACCTTGGGGAGCCCCATGAACCGGTCCTGCTGGCGGGTCGCGCCGCGGCCGACGAGGAGGATGAGCAGGCCCGTCGCGAGGGGGTCGAGCGTGCCGGCGTGGCCCACCTTCTTGACCCCGAGCGCCCACCGGACCTGTTTGACGACGCCGAACGAGGTGATCCCCGCCGGCTTGTCCACCAGGATCCCGCACGGCTCGACGGGCCGCTCGACGGCGTCGCCGGCCGTGAGGATGCGGAGGTCGGGGTCGGTCACGCCTGGTCTACGCCGTCTGCTGCACGCGAGCCGCCAGCCGGGTGGGGGTGGAGCCTGCGCTTACGCCGTCCACCTCCTGTCCAGGTAGGGCGGCCACGTTCTTGGGGCTTCGTGTCCACTGGCAAACAAACCGAGTCATCCCTGCGCAGGCGGGGACCCAGGACTCGTGCGGCACGGTGCGTGGCGGCCCTGGATTGGCCGGCGCCGACGCTTCCGCGGTCCCGCCTGCGCGGGAGTGACTGCACGTGTCCGAGTAGCCCGTACAGAACGTAGATGCTCTGCCGGTCCGCAGGAGTAACTCCCAGTGGAGCCCTGTACCTGGGGCGCCACTAGTACGCGCCGCGCGAGGGCTCCTCGTCGGGCGCGTCGTCGTCGCCCCCGCGGTCGTCGCGCTCGGCGGCGATCTGGGCGAACAGCTCGTCCATCCGCTGGACGCGCTGCGGCCCCTCATCGAGGAAGAACTTGACCTCGGGGATCCGCCGGACCTGGTGGCGGATCCGCTGGGCGAGCGCGTGGCGGATCTGCGTGGTCTGCGCGTCGAGCCGCTCGAAGGCCGCCTGCCGCTGCTGCGGCGTCGCGCCGAGGACCGAGACGTCGACGTAGGCGATCCCCAGGTCGTCCGTCATGCGGACGCCGGTGACGGTCACGAGCGACTGGCTGGCCTCGCCGAAGTCCTGCTGGAGGAGGTCGGCCACCTCCCGCTGGATCATGCGGCCGACCCGGTCGGTGCGGATGGACATAGGGGCAGGGGGGATGCGGCAAGGGGCAAGGGGCGACAAGAGAGCGCCTCTTGCCTTGTGCCCCTTCTCCCCTGCCCTCTAGACAGCGAGCGTCCGCTTCTCCTCGGTGACGGTGAACGTCTCGAACTGGTCGTCGACCTTGATGTCGTTGTAGTTCTTGACGGTGATCCCGCACTCGTAGCCGGCGGCCACCTCCTTGACGTCGTCCTTGAACCGGCGGAGCGTGTCGATCTCGCCGGTGTAGATCACGACGCCGTCGCGGACGATGCGGACCCGGTCGTTGCGCGAGACCTTCCCCTCGACGACGTACGACCCGGCGATCGTCCCGACGCGCGGCGCCTTGAACGTCTCGCGGACCTCGATGGTCGCCGTGACCGTCTCCTTCTCCTCCGGCTCCAGGAGCCCCTCGAGCGCGTCGCGGACGTCCTCGATGGCGTCGTAGATGACGGAGTAGAGCTGGATGTCGATCTCCTCCCGCTCCGCCATCGCCCGGACGCCCGCCACGGGGCGGACCTGGAACCCGAGGATCACGGCGTCGGACGCCACCGCCAGCATCACGTCGGACTCGGTGATCGCGCCCACGCCCGAGTGGACGATCTGGACGGCCACCTCGTCGTTGGAGAGCTTGAGGAGCGAGTCGCTGAGGGCCTCGACCGAGCCGCCCACGTCGCCCTTGACGACGATGTTGAGGTTGGTGATCTCGCCCAGCGCCATCCGGCGGCTGAGGTCGGCGAGCGTCACGTGGCGGCGCTGGTGGAGCGTCTGCTCGCGGATGAGGTGCTGGCGCTTGGACGCGATCTCGCGGGCCTGCCGCTCGTCCTCGAGCACGACCAGCCGGTCGCCGACCTCGGGCGCCTCGCTCAGGCCGAGGATCTGGACCGGCGAGGCCGGGCCGGCCACCTTCACGCGCTCGTCGCGTTCGTTGAACATGGCCCGGACACGGCCGGACGTGAGCCCGACGACGTAGGCGTCGCCCTCCTCCAGCGTCCCGTTCTCGACGAGGACCGTGGCGACGACGCCGCGGCCCTTGTCGAGCCGGGCCTCGACGACCGTCCCGACGCCGTAGCGGTCGGGGTTGGCCTGGAGCTCGAGGAGGTCGGCTTCGAGGAGGACCTTCTCCAAGAGCGAGTCCACGTTCGTCCCGTCGAGCGCCGAGATCAGCTCGCACTGGACGGTCCCGCCGTACTGCTCCACCTGGACGCCCTGCTCGGCGAGCTGGGCCATGATCTTGTCCGGGTTGGCCGTGTCGCGGTCGATCTTGTTGATCGCGACCACCATCGGCACCTCGGCGGCGCGGCTGTGGTTGATGGCCTCGATCGTCTGCGGCATCACCTCGTCGTCGGCGGCGACGACGACGATGACGAGGTCGGTCACCTGGGCGCCGCGCGCGCGCATGGCGGTGAACGCCTCGTGGCCCGGGGTGTCGAGGAACGTGACGCGGCGGCCCTCGTCGGTCTCGATCTGGTAGGCCCCGATGTGCTGGGTGATCCCGCCGGCCTCGCCGGCGACGACGTTGGCCTCGCGGATGTAGTCGAGGAGCGAGGTCTTCCCGTGGTCGACGTGGCCCATGATCGTCACGATCGGCGGGCGGTCGATGAGGTCCTCGGGGGCGTCCTCGGTCTCGAGGTCGAGGTCCTCTTCGATCTCCTCCATGAACTCGACCTCGAAGTCGAACTCGTCGGCAAGGAGCGTGATGGCGTCGGCATCGAGGCGCTGGTTGATGGACACCATCATGCCCAGCCCGAACCCCTTCGAGATCACCTCGTTGACGGGGATGTTCATGGCCTCGGCGAGGTCGCCGGTGGAGATGAACTCCATGACGCGGAGGACGCTCGCCTGCTCGAGCATCTCCTGCTGGCGGGCCTCGCGGATGGCGGCCCGCTCGTCGCGGCGGGCGCGGCGGCGCTTCTGGCGCGTCCGCTTGCCGCCGCCCGAGCCGGAGACCTTTTTGAGCGTCTCCTGGACGTTCTTCTCGACCTCGCCCGGGTCCACCTCGCGGCGGCCCTTCTTCTTCTTGCCTCGCGACGGCTTCCCGCCGTCGGCGGCGCCCGGGGCGGGGCCGGCGCCCTCGGCCGGCTCGCTCTTCCGCTTCCGCTTCCGGCGGCGGCCGCCCTCCAGGCCGGACAGGTCGATCTTCCCGAGCACCTTGGTGCCGGTCAGCCCGTACCGGTTGGCGCGGACGACGCCCTCGGTGTCGGCGGCCGGCGTGGGCTCGCTGGCGTCCATCTCGCCGGCCTCGGCCTGGGCCGCGGCGTCGGGCTCCGCGGGCGTCTCGGCCGCGGCGGGTTCCCCGG
>CAZDFV010000142.1:0-8337 GCA_964504495.1 uncultured Rhodothermales bacterium | reverse complement strand
CCCGGCCGACGCCGGCGAGGCCGAAGCGCCCGGGCCCCCGGAGACGGTCCCCGCCGACACCGCCGAGACGACGGCCGACGTGGACGCCGCCTTCGACGCCCAGAGCGACGTCGGCAAGCCGGCCCCGCGCGCCGCCAGCGGCGCGGGCCAGGCCGTCGAGGGCACGCTCGACGTGACGCCCCTCGGCCCCGACGACTTCGAGCCGGACGACCTGAAGCACGTCCTCCGCCTGATGATGACCTCGCGGCGGCTCGACGAGAAGATGCTGACCCTCCTCAAGCAGGGGAAGGGATTTTTCCACATCGGCTCGTCCGGGCACGAGGCGTCGCAGGTCGCGCTCGGGCGCGAGTTCCGGGGCGGCCACGACTGGTTCTGCTTCTACTACCGCGACCTCGGGACGGCCCTGGCCGTGGGCGTCACGCCGGCCGAGGTGCTCCGGGCCCACTTCGGGAAGGCGGCCGACCCGTTCGGCGGGGGCCGCCAGATGCCCGAGCATTTTGGGCACCGCGACCTGAACATCCTCTCCACCTCGTCGTCGGTGGGGGCCCAGTACCTCCCGGCCGTCGGGTTCGCGCTCGCGGCGAAGCGGGAGGACGGCGAGGCCGAGACGCCCCGGGCCGTCTACGCCTCCGGCGGCGAGGGCTCGACGAGCCAGGGGGCCTTCCACGAGGCCCTCAACTGGACCGCCCGCGAGGCGCTCCCGGTCGTGTTCCACGTCCAGGACAACAAGTACGCGATCTCGGTCCCGGTCGAGGAGCAGACGGCGGGGGGCTCGATCTGGCCGCTCTTCGCCGGCTACACCGGGCTCGCGCGGGTCCGCTACGACGGGACCGACTTTTTCCAGTCGGCCGCCGTTGCGCGTGCGGCGCTGGCGCACGTCCGGGCCGGGAAGGGGCCGGTCGCCCTCCACGCCGACGTCGTCCGGCTCCTCCCGCACTCGTCGTCCGACGACCACCGGAAGTACCGCGAGGACACGTCCCTCGACGCCGACCGCGCCCGGGACCCGGTCCCGGCCTTCGCCGCCCGCCTCGTCGAGGCGAATGTGATGACGGACGCCGAGGTCGACGCCATGCGCGCCGAGATCCACGCCGAGATCGACCGGACGGCCCGCCAGGTCGAGGCCGAGGCCGACCCCGACCCCGAGACGGCCACGGCGCACGTGACCTACGAGGGCGAGGACACGCGCCAGTACGAGGCCGAGGGCGAGGCCGGCGACCTCGTCGTCATGGTCGACGCCATCAACCACGCGCTCGACGAGGAGATGGCCCGCGACGAGCGCGTCCTCGTCTACGGCGAGGACGTCGGCGGCGGGAAGGGCGGCGTCTTCACGGCCACGCGCGGCCTGACCACCAAGCACGGGCGCGACCGCTGCTTCAACAGCCCGCTCGCCGAGCACTCGATCATCGGGAGCGCCGTCGGGCTCGCGTGCGCCGGCTACAAGCCCGTCGTCGAGATCCAGTTTGGCGACTACATCTGGCCCGGGATGCAGCCGCTCCGCAACCAGGTGGCCTCGATGCGCTACCGCTCGAACGGGGCGTGGGCGTGCCCGATGGTCATCCGCGTGCCGGTCGGCGGGTACATCCACGGGGGCCTCTGCCACAGCCAGAACGTCGAGGCCCTGTTCGGCCACTTCCCCGGCCTCCAGGTCGTCCTGCCGTCGAACGCGGCCGACGCCAAGGGGCTCTTGAAGACGGCGATCCGGGGCGAGGACCCGGTCCTGTTCCTCGAGCACAAGGCGCTCTACCGCCAGGGCCCGGCCCGGAGCCCGGAGCCGCACGCCGACTGGCTCGTCCCGTTCGGGAAGGCCCGCGTCGCGCGTGAGGGGACGGACCTCACCGTCGTCACCTGGGGCGCCATCGTCTACAAGGCCCTCAACGTGGCGAAGGCGTTGGAAAAGGAGGGCGTGAGCGTCGAGGTCATCGACGTCCGCTCGATCCTCCCGTTCGACACCGAGACGGTCCTGGCCTCGGCGCGGAAGACCGGCCGCGTGCTCGTGGCCTACGAGGACCACGAGTTCATGGGGTTCGGGGCCGAGGTCGCCGCGCAGGTCGCCGACGCCGCGTTCGGCCACCTCGACGCGCCGGTCAAGCGCGTGGCCGGGGCGTTCAGCTCGATCCCCTACGCCGACCCGCTCGAGAAGGCCGTGCTGCCCCAGGACGACGACGTCCTCGACGCCGCCCGCGCCGTCCTGGCCTACTGAGCCGGCTCCGACCCGCTGGCGGCCGTCGCCAAGCGGCGGGCGGTAGGTTTGGAGACGCCCCCTGTGTCCCATGTCCCGACTCCTGCCTCTGCTCGCCGCGCTCGTGATCGCCGCCAGCCCGGCGGCGGCTCAACTCGCCTTCGAGGCCGAGCGCCACGACTTCGGCACGATCGAGGAGGGGGACGTGGCGACGCACGCGTTCCGGTTCACGAACGCGGGCGAGGCCCCGGTCTCGCTCGCCGAGGTCGCCGCCTCGTGCGGGTGCACGACGCCGTCGTACACCGACACGCCCGTCGCGCCGGGCGACACGGGGCGCGTCGTCGTGGCCTACGCCTCGGCCGGCCGGCCGGGCCCGTTCGAGAGGCGGATTCGGGTCACGGCCGAGGGCGCCGACCCCGTCACGCTGCGGATCGCCGGGACGGTCGTGCCGGCGTGGGCGCGGTCGGGCGTCCGGCTCGGGGCGTTCGTGTTCAACCGGCAGACGGCGGAGCTCGGGGGCGTGGAGGCCGGCCAGCCGGCGCAGGCGTCGTTCCGGCTGTGGAACAGCGGCGAGCGGCCGGTCCGCCTGCGCCGCGTCGAGGCGCCCGCGGGCGTCGAGGTCGTGTTCCCCCAGTGGCCGGTGTTCCCCGGCGCGACGGGCGGGCTGTTCGTGACCGTCGACGACGCCGGGCGGCTGGCGGAGGGCGGGGCGTTCAGGGTCCCCCTCGACGTGTGGACGGAGGGGGCGGACGAGCCGGCCCGGCTCTGGCTCACCGGCGTGCTGACGGCGGCCGGGGGGAGGTAAGACCGCCCGGCCCCGGAGCGTTCGGAGGGCATGACCCGACGCCTCTGCCTCCTCGCCCTCGCGCTCGCCGCCAGCGGCCCGCTCGTCGCCCAGCCGGCCGTCGAGGGCCCGCTCGACCGCGTGCTCGGCGCCGTCGTCGGGCCGGACGGCCGCGTGGACTACGGGCTCCTCGCCCGCGGGCACCGCGCCGACCTCGACGCGGCCCTCCGCGCCGTCGCCCAGACCGACCCCGCCGACCTCGACGCCGACGCCGAGCGGACGGCGTTCCTCGTCAACGCTTACAACGCCCACGTCCTCCGGCTCGTCCTGGAGCACGGCGCGACGGACCTGGAGCGCCAGGGCCTGTTCGACGCGTTTTTCCAGACGCCCGTCCGCGTGGCCGGGCTCGACGTGACGCTCAACGAACTGGAGCACGGCGCGCTCCGCCGCCAGGACCACGTGGACGGCCGGCCCGTGCCGAGCGCCCTCCGCGCGCTCCGGCCCCGGCGCCTCGACCACCGGATCCACGTGGCCGTGAACTGCGCGGCCGTCTCGTGCCCGCCGCTCGGGCCACGGGCCTTCCGCGCCGCGACCCTGAACGGGGACCTCGCCCGGGCGTGGCGAGAGTTTGTCGCGTCCGACCGGGCGGCCCGGTTCGAGGGCGGGGCGCTCGTCCTCTCGTCCCTTTTCGACTGGTTCGCCGACGACTTCGAGGAGCCCGGCCGGCCGCTCGGGGCCTTCCTCGCGGGCGCGTTCGGCGGCCGTGCGGACGCGGCCCGGCTCCGCGAGCGGCTGGCGGGGCGCTCGGCCGAGGCGCTCCGGCGGGACCCGCGCGTCCGGTTCGCCTACGACTGGCGGGTCAGCCGGGGGTAGTCGGCTCGCGGGGGACGTCCGCCGTCGGGGCGGCTAGTCGTCGTCGTCATCGTCATCGTCGCCGTCGTCATCGCTGCCTGCGGAGCACGCGCCAAATGACCAGCCTTGGTTGAGCCGCTGGGCCACCTTCTTCAGCTTAACGGCGACGGTCTGCCCGTTCCCGTTGCACATTGCCTGGCGGGCCTCGTCGGCGGCTGGGGCCGGGTCATCGGCGACGGGCGTATCGGCCCCGTCATCGCGGCCGGTCGTCGTCTCCCCGTCGGGCACGCCCGGGCGGCGGTCGGTCTCGGACCGGGCCTCGGCGGCGGTCGTGTGCGTCGAGGCCGTCTCGACCAGGAGGAGCTCGTCGCCGTCGAACCCGAGCTTGCCGGCGAGGTCGTTGAGGGCGCCCCGGTCGTAGGTCAGGTCCACGCCGCTGCCCAGGGTGAGGTGGGTCCCGAACGCCCCGCCGGCGGCGATCTCCGCGCGCCAAGCCTGCTCGGCCGCCGCGTGCGCGGCGATCTCGGCCCCCTTCATGTGCCAGTACAGCGTCGACTCGTAGAGCCGGGCGCCGTCGGAGGCCCGCATGAGGCGGACGGCGAGGGCGCCCTCACGGCCCCAGTCGTTCCCGATGCAGACCGGCCAGTCGCCGCACGGGCTCGTCGGGGTGTTGAAAAAGGGCTCGAGGCTGCGGAGGCTCCGGACGTTGACGTCGAGGTCGCGGAGGTCGCCGGCCCGGAAGGGGGCCGTCCGCGTCTGGGGCCCGGCCGGCGCGCGGAACGCGTCGGGGAACCCGCCGCGGACCGTGCCGACCACGGGGCTCCGGCCGTCGAGCCCGACCCGGTAGCTGGCGGACCCGTGGTTGTGGGCGTTGGCGAACTCGAGGTACACCTCCGTCGACCCGTCGAGCCCGTCGAGGAAGTCGTCGAACTCGACCTCGGCCTCGTGCCGGCCGGCCCCGCCGTCTTCGAGGTAGTAGACGTGGGTCCCGCGGGGGGCGTGGCTCGGCGTCTGGTCGAACATGTGCGTGTGCTCGTACCACGGCCTCCAGCCCCACTGGTGGTTGGCGCCGGCGAGGTCGCCGTGCGTCCGGTCCATCCCGTCCCGGTCGCGGTAGACCGAGACGTCCATGTGGCCGCCCGGGGGGAACGCCGTGTGCGCCACGGCGAGGGCGCCGTCGATGTCGACGGACCCCTCCAGCGCGATCGTCAGGACGTCGTCCGTGCTCCGCACGAGGACGAGCCCGGTCCAGGCCAGCCGGCCGCCGGGCTCGACGCGGAGGTCGCCGTTGACGACGAGGGCGCCCTCGCCCGTCACGCTCCCCGTCGCCGTCACCGTGGCGTCGCCGTCGACGACCGTGACCCGCTCGGGGCCCATCTTCGCCAGGGGCGAGGCCACCGTGAGGTCGCCGTCGACGTAGGTGTCGCCGCCGGCCACGTCGAGCGCGTTCACCACGGCGTGGTAGAGCCCCTCCGTGTCCTCCACGTTGAGGTCCTGGAGGAGGTCGCTCGCGCCCGTCCACGCCTCGGCCGCCGGGACGGACAGCTCGCCGCCGCCGGCCGCCGCCACGGCCGCCAGCTCGCTCGTGAGGCCGGCCAGCGGGAGGAACGACTCGAGGGCGTGCTCGTCGTGCCGCCGCCGGTCGAGCACGACGGACCGGCCCTCGGGGCCCCCGCCGATCCGGGGCGAGCCGGTCAGCGTCCCCGTCGCGTACGGGACGTCGAGCCAGAGCGGGCCGGGGGCGTCGAGCGGGTCGTACTGGTGCGTGCTCTGGATGCGGTGGACGGCCCCGCCGAACGCGCCCGTGACCGTGATCGTCGCCGCCGTCGGCGTGAGCGAGTCGACGACGACCTCGTAGGTCCCGCCCCCGTAGGCCCCCGCGGCGACGGCCGGGGGCCGGAACCCGTCGTCGCCGAGCATCTGCGCGAGCGCCACCTGCTGGCCGCTCTCGGCGATCTCGCGGGCCAGGACGTCGGCCTGCGTCCCGGCGTGGAGGCCGGCCGCGGCCCCGAGCGTCCGCTGCACGCCGATCGTGAGGACGGTCCCGCCCACGGCGGCGGCGAGGACGAGGAGGAGGGCGAGCTTTCCCATGAGTCGGCAAGGCGTGGCGCTGGCGGCCGTCGAGGGGGGGTATCGGTCGGTTCGGGGCCGGAGTCAACTGGGGCGGCGTGCCCGGAGCGGACGGGCCGCTACGGCCCGCCCGACGACGGCCCGTAGCGGGCCGACCCGCTGTAGCTGGACGCGGTCGTCCCGGTCGCGGGCGTCCCGGTCGCGCCGAAGTTGCGGACCCGGACCGCCCGCGCGTACCGGACGGGCACGTCCGACCCGGCGGCCACGACCGAGACGTGGACGCGCGGCGGGACGTCGGGGAACGACAGCCGGTGCGCGACCTCGGCCCCGCCGTCGATGGCCGTCACGTCGAACTCGACGAGGTCGCCGCTCCCGCCCGCCAGCCGGGCCGTCCCGTCCGCCCCGACGGCCCACCGCTCGACCCGGACCGTCGGCCGGGCCTCCCCGTCCACCCAGACCGTCCGCCCGGTCGGCGCGGCGAGGTACCGGACGAGGGCGACCTCGGGCGGGCCCCCGTCGGCCGGGACGACCCGGGTGGGGACGGCGAACTCGCCGGTGTACGTCTCGCCCGTGGCCCCGGTGTCCCGGCGGACCGTGAGCTGGAACGCCCCGAACACGTCGGCCGTCTGGGCCGCCGTCAGGGCGTTCTCGACGTCGCGCTCGACCGTGCGGAGGAACTCGGCGGCGTGCGTCTGCCCCCGGTACCGCGAGGCCGCCTCGATCGAGCGCTCCTGGCCCCGGAGCTGGAGGCCGACGAGGGCGAGGAGGAGGACGCTCCCGGCGGCGACGGCGGTGAGATGATCGAGGAAGACGGCCACGGGCGCTTAGAGGTGGGAGGGGGCGTGGCCCGCCGCGCTCGCGACGCGCTGGAGGACGACGGCCGAGGGCGGGCCGGCGGCCCCGAGGAGGCTCTCGACCGAGACCCGGACGCGCTTGGCGAGCGTGGGCCCGGCGACCACGGCCAGCGGGTCGGCCGGGTCCACATAGTCGACCGCGACGGCGACGTGGAACGGGAGGTCCCCGCCGCGGAGCGCGACGAGGCGGGTCTGGCTGAGCCCGTCGTAGTCGTCGACGTCGTCGAACGTGTCGGGGGGGCCCTCGCCGGCGTCGCGGCCGATGCCGGAGGTCGGGGCCGCCAGGCGGAGCCCGGTCTCGCCCACGTCGCCCTCGTCCCACGCCAGGGCGTGGGCCTCCTCCAGGACCGCCAGCGCGAGGTCGGTGGCCGCCGACTCGACCTCGGCCGAGAGCGCCCGGCGCTCGACGTCGCGGTCGGCCCGGTGGCGGCCGAACGCGAAGATCGAGAAGGCGACGAGGGCGGCGAGGACGAGGAGGGTCTGCTGCATGGCGGGACCGGCGGCGTAGCCACCTCCGTTCCCGCCCGCGCTTGGCCGGGGATGGGGCCGGAGATGGGAACGGTAACCCGCCCGGGCGCGGGCGCAGAGCCGGCGTGAGACGGCGTCCCGGACCGCGCGCCCGGCCGGGACGGCAGTAGGAACCACACGGCGCCGGCCGGACGGCGGCGGGCCGCTCCGTACTTTGGGCCCGTCTCGCCCGCCCCCCCCATGCGCCTCGCCTGTCTCCTCGCCGTCCTCGCCCTCGCCGCCTGCGCCGAGCCCGGGGCGCCCGCCACGCCGCCCGAGGGGTGGGTCGACGAGGGCGACCGGTGGTACCTCCCGGGGACCGACACCGAGGCCGCCTTCCGCGACCTCGAGAGCGTCGAGGCGATGGGCGTCGTCCGCGAGGACGAGTCGGACTTCGTCCGGTGGTTCCAGCGCCAGATGGACGGGCTCTACCGGACGAACCCCGAGGTCGTCGACTCGGTCTTCGGGGCCGAGTTCCTCCCCGGCGTCCGCGAGGGGGCCCCCACGGGCGACGACTACGAGGAGGCCGCGCGGGGGCTCGTCCGCCGCGTCCAGACCGACTTCTACCAGCGCTACAACCCGGCGCAGTACGCGCTCCCCGAGACGCCGGCCGTGATCCCGGACAGCCTGGCCGACGAGTCCGGCCGGGTCGCCGTCCAGGTCTACGTCAACGAGGCCAAGGAGCCGGTCGCGGTAAAGGTCGTCGAGGGCACCGGGACCACGCTCGACCGGATCGCCATGCGCCGGGCCGTGGACAGCGAGTTCACCGACGCCTGGGTCCGCGAGACGGCCGGGCGCTCGGCCGGGAAGAACGTGGTCAACTGGGTCCGCATCACCTCGACGTTCGGGGAGGCCGAGGAGTAGCCCCGGGGCCCCCTCGCCGCAGCGCCCTCTACCGCTGGCGGACGGCGTCGGGGATGGCCGCCAGCCACCCGGCGTCGAGGACGCCCCAGAGCCCGACGGCGACGGCCTCGGCGGCGTCGTGCCGGAGCGCCCCCGTCGGGCGCTTGGCCCCGCTCCACTCGATGACGGCCCGGGCGAGCCCGTCGGCGGCGGCCTTGGCGTCGGCCCCGGTCCGCCGCTCGCGGGGG
>CAZDFV010000141.1:0-8357 GCA_964504495.1 uncultured Rhodothermales bacterium | reverse complement strand
CGGCGAGGAGGAGGGCGAGCGGGAGCAGGCGCACGGACGGTCGGCGCGTCAAGAGGCGTGGGGGCGGCCGGGAGCGAACGGGGGGGGCGGGCGGTTCGTGCGCCGCATCGAGGGCCGTCGGGGTCACAACGGACGGCCCTCCGGCGGCGACGGCCGGGCGCTCCCGCACCACCGGTGCGGTCCGCCAGCCGGGACGGCCGGCGTCGCTAGGCGGAGTCCTCGTGGTACTCGAACACGAGCCGGGCGGCCCCGAGGAGCGCCACGTCGTTCCCGCTCCGCTCGCGGACGATCTCGACGCCGTCGAGCATCGGGCCGTAGATGAACCGGAGGGCCGCCTCGCGGGCCGGCTCCAGGATGAAGGCGTCCGCCTGCGAGACGCCCCCGCCGACGACGACCTTCCGGATGTCGAGGAGGTTCACGACCGACCCGATGAGGACGCCCAGCTTGTGGCCGGCCCAGGCGAGCACCTCGATGGCCCCCCGGTCGCCGGCGACGGCGGCCTCGTGGAGCTGGCGCGGCGAGATGTCCTCGAGGTCGCGCCCGGCCGTCGCGTGGAGGTCGGTCTCGCGGGCGAGGAGCTGGTAGCGGGCGTGGTGGGAGAGGAACCGCTGGCCGAGGTAGGCCTCGATGGCCCCGGCCACGCCGGCCCGGTCGTAGGGGCCCTCGTAGTCGATCGACATGTGGCCGATCTCGCCGGCGGCCCCGGTCGAGCCCCGGAACAGCCGGTTGTCCACGACGATCGCGCCCCCGACGCCGGTCCCCAACGTGATCATCAGGAACGAGTCGAACGGCCGGCCGGCCCCGTAGAACGCCGAGCCGAGCCCGGCCACGTTCGCGTCGTTCTCGACGAGCGTCGGCCCGTCGAGGCGGACGCCCCGCGCGTCCAGCCGGCCCGCCAGCTCACGCGGCATGTGGACCTCGTCCCACCCGGGGAGGTTCGGCGGCTGGCACACCGTCGCCCGGTCCAGGAGGACGGCCCCGGGCGCCCCGAGCCCGACGCCCCGGGCGACGGCCCCGTCGGGGAGCGCCCGGTGCGCCGCGGCGATCCCGTCGGCGATCCGGTCGAGCACGCGCTCGGGCCCGTCGGCCGCCCCCGACGGGAGCGCCTCGCGGTGGACGATCCCGCCGTCGCGCTCCACGAGGGCCGCTTTCACGTTCGTTCCCCCCAGGTCGACGCCGATCGCGTAGGTCCCCATTCAGCCGCCCGGAGACTCGACGCGGTAGACCCGCTCGCCGGGCCGGCGCATCCCGTACGCCTCGCGCGCGACGCGCTCGACGGTCTCGGCGTCCAGCCCCCGCTCGAGCTGCGCGTCGAGCGCCGCGTTCTGGGCCTCGAGCGCCGCGTTCTCCGCCGTCAGCCGGTCCAGCTCGTGGGCGTAGGCCACCCGGCGCCACACGCTGTGGCTGTCGAACAGGGCCACCCAGACGGCGAGGCCGAGGGCCCCGGCCAGGAGCAGGCGGCGGCGGAAGCGCGGGGGCATAGCGGAATCTAGTGCGTGGGGCGCGTGCCGTGGGGCCTCGCGCAGGCCGCGAGCCGCTGGAGCGTGAGAAACTCCGTCCCGCCCGCTGGCGGTGGCGGTCGCCAGCGGGGCATCTTCACCGCGAACCGCTGGAGCAGAATGCGTATGGGTATGCGGGAGGAGGGAGAGTGAGAGTGGCGACTCTGGAGCGTTCCGGGGCCCCTCCCACATGCCCGGACCCCCACACCGACTCGAACTCCGCTCTAGAACCGGAACGCCTCCAGGCCCGGGTAGACGGCCGTCTCGCCCAAGAGCTCCTCGATGCGGAGGAGCTGGTTGTACTTGGCCGTCCGGTCGCTCCGCGACGCCGAGCCCGTCTTGATCTGGCCGCAGCCCGTGGCGACGGCGAGGTCGGCGATCGTCGTGTCCTCGGTCTCGCCCGAGCGGTGGCTGAGGACGCTCGCGTACCCGTAGCGGTGGGCGAGGTCCACGGCCTCGAGCGTCTCGGTCAGCGTCCCGATCTGGTTCGGCTTGATGAGGATGGCGTTCGCCACGTCCTCGTCGATCCCGCGCTGGAGCCGCTCGGTGTTCGTCACGAACAGGTCGTCGCCGACGAGCTGGACGGTCTCGCCGACGCGCTCGGTGAGGGCGGCCCACCCGTCCCAGTCGTTCTCGTCGAGGGCGTCCTCGATGGAGATGATGGGGTACTCGTCCACCCAACCGGCCCAGAACTCGACCATCTCGTCCGACGAGAGCCGGCGGTCGGGGTCGGACTTGTAGAAGACGTACTCCCCGCCCTCGTACATCTCCGACGCGGCCGGGTCGAGGGCGATGTAGAGGTCGGCCCCGGCCTCGTAGCCGGCCCGGTCGATGGCCTCCAGGATGACCTCGATGGCCTCCTCGTTGCTCCGCAGGTCCGGGGCGAACCCGCCCTCGTCGCCCACGGCCGTCGAGTAGCCCTTCCCCTTGAGGACGGCCTTGAGGTGGTGGAACGTCTCGACCCCCATCCGCAGCCCGTCCGAGAACGTCTCGGCCCCGGCGGGCATCACCATGAACTCCTGGAGGTCGACGGAGTTGTCGGCGTGGCGGCCCCCGTTGATGATGTTCATCATGGGCACGGGCAGGCGCCGGGCGCCGGCCCCGCCGAGGTAGGCGTAGAGCGGGAGCCCGGACGAGATGGCCGCCGCCCGGGCCGCCGCGAGCGAGACGCCGAGGAGGGCGTTGGCCCCGAGCGACCCCTTGTTGTCGGTCCCGTCGAGCTCGACGAGGCGGGCGTCGAGGTGGGCCTGGTCGAGCGCGCTCATCCCGACGACCTCGGGGGCAATCTCGTCGTTCACGTTCTCGACGGCCTTGAGGACGCCCTTCCCGAGGTAGGCGTCGTCGTCGCCGTCGCGGAGCTCGACGGCCTCGTACTCCCCGGTCGAGGCGCCCGAGGGCACGGCCGCCCGGCCCACGGCCCCGTCGTCGGTGATGACGTCGACCTCGACGGTCGGGTTGCCGCGGCTGTCGAGGATCTGGCGGGCGCGGACGGAGGCGATGAGCGACATGAGCGGAGCGGGGGAGGAGGGACCGCCAAGATACCGGCCGCGCCCCGCTGGCGGACGTTCCACCGGCGGCGGTTCCGGCACCCCCGCTACCGGACGACCGTCGTGCAGGCCGCCCCGTCCACGAGGGGGACGGTGATGGTCTGGCCCGGCTTCGGCCCGTCGAGGATAGCTGCGGATTGGAGGTTCGGCGCGCGCGCCTCGTAGCGGTCCGCCGCCGCGCGCGCCTGCTCCGCGACTCGCTCATCGTCGGAGAGCGCCGCCACGCGCCGGTACTCGTCGGCGAGGCACCAGTAGGCCATCCGGCCCTCCAGCGACATCGGCCGGCCGATGGCGTCCGCCAGCAGCCCGGCGCGTCGGTAGAGGCTCTGGGCATGCCAGGGGACGAGCGCAACGGCGCGGTCCGTCAGCTCCCGGACGTCCCCGAGCCCGGCCTCGGCCCGAGCGGAGAGGAAGTCCGCCCGCTGGCGGTCGGAGACGGCGAGGTCGAGGGCGGCGGCGAACAGTGTGTCCCCGAGCGTCTCGTCGCCTCTGCTGAGGCGGTCGAGCGCGCGCGCGGCGAACGCCCGGGCCACGTCGGCCCGGCGGACGACGTTCTGCGGGGGGCACCGGCCAAGTGCGGGGAGGGGCAGGCCGAGCGACTGGATCCGGTCGGGGTCCTCCGCGACCACACGGAGAAGCCGAAGCCAGTCTTCATCCGCGAGCTCCTCGCAGTTGTGGAGTGCGGCCACGAGCGCCCGGACCGTCGAGTCCGGGACGGCCTTCTGCGCCATCGCGGCCGGGGCCACCGCCAGCGCGGCGGCGAGAGCGAAAAGGAGGGCGCAACGCATAGCCCTAACATAGGCGCCCCGGCTCCGGCGCCGCGGGACGGACGACCGGCCCCGACGGCCGCCTCGGGGGCTCCCCCATTGAACGCGGCCGGGGACGGCCCTACGCTTTGGGTGCCCACCACGCCCCGACCCGTTGCCCGCTCCCCCCTCCGTCCTCGACGCCGCCGGACTCGACCGGGCCGAAGAGCGCGTCCTGACCGCCCTGTGGGAGGCCGACGGCGCCTCCGAGGCCTCGCTCGCCCGGCGGGCCCGGGTCCCCACCGACGCCGTCGCCCGGCTCGTCGAGAGCCTCGGCCTCCTCGGCTACGTCGAGCGCGAGGCCGAGGAGGTGTGGCTGACGGGCGACGGGTTCCGGCTCCGGAGCCGTGCCGCCCTCCGGCGCTGGCGGGCCACGCGGGGCGGCCGCCAGCCGGACGGCCGCTAGCCCGCTACTCCTCCGGGACCACGTCGATCACGACGCCGCTCTGCGGCTGGAGCCGCGTCCGCAGCACCTCCCGCGTCTCGACGTCGACGTAGTACGTCGTCGGCGGGGCGCCGTCCGGCGTGGCGACGACGGCCCAGGCCGTGCGGTCGCCCTCGGGCTCGGGGCCCGAGACCTCGACGTAGACCGGGGTGACCCCGTTGAACGGGAAGAGCACGCCGCCCACGGCAAACGTTGGGAGCACGCGCTGGTAGCCGGCTTCCAGCGGGAGGGCCTGGAGCACCTGGGGCAGCAGGGACGCCGCGAACAAGGGCACGTCCAGCGCGACGTCCACCTCCTCCCCGTTGGAGGTGCCCGTCACCGACCCGTCGGCGAACGCGACCGAGACGTCGGCGCCGCCCCCGTCGAGCGACTGGGCGACGGCCGCGAGCGAGGGGAGCGCGGCCACGGCCGAGTCGACGAGCGTGAGGTTCTGCATCGGGATCTCGACGCGCGTGACGACCGTGACCGTCCCGGCCTCCCGGTCGACCGTGACCCGCTGCGTCTGCGTGCCGACGTCCTGCTGCATCGGCTGGAGGAGCCGGAGCGTCGCGGCGGTCTCGCCGGAGGCGAGGCGGCCGACGTCGAGCGCGGCGTCGCCCGGGACGAGGCGGGGGACCGCGTCGCGCGCGGCGGCCTCGGCGGCGAGCGCCTCCGGGTCCACTTGGCGGACGACGACCGGGGGCCCGCTCGACTGCTCGGTCACGACCTGGAGGAGCGCCCGCGTCTCGGGGTCGACGTAGTAGCGGCGCTGCGGCTCGTCGGCGCCCTCGGGCCGCTCCTCGACGACCCACGCCGAGACCTCCGTCCCGTCGAGGCGCTCGGCGCGCTCGCGCCCGGCGACCGCGAGGGTCACCTCCTCCAGCCGGCGCGTCGGGTGGAAGGTGCGGACGGTCCCAGCGTAGCCCTCGCGGAAGGGGAGGGCCCGGGCCACGAGCGCGGCCCCGCCCGCGACCGACGTCGAGCCGTCGTGGAAGGCCGGCGTCGCCAGCTCCAGGTCGATGGGGAGCGTGTGCCCCCGGGCCCGGTACGACCCGGTGACCGCGGCCCCGTCGAACGAGAGCGTCTGCGGCGGGCCGTCGCCCTGCGTCGCCGCGAAAAACTCCGGGGCGAGCGTCGCCGTGCGCACGCGGGCCGAGTCCGTGCCCGACTGGCGGAACTGGGGGATGTCGATGGCGGTGACGACCGTGACGGCCCCCCCGCCCTCCGTCACCTCCTGCGTGACCTGGCCGACCGTCCGGTCGCCCACGCGGACGGCGAACGCCTGGTCCTCGAACGTGAGGGCGTCCGCGGCGAGGTCGGGGTGGCCCGGCGTGAGGAGGGGGGCGCCGGCCTGGGCGCCGGCGGGGCCCGCCAGCAGGGCGGCGGCGAGGAGGAGGAGGGTGCGCATGGGGAGAGGGGGCGGGGGGAGGCCGCGCCGCGACGGTCCCGCGTCACGGCGCCGGCCCTCGGAGGGCTCCGGTGGACGTCGGCCCCTTAGTCGGCCTCGACGATCTCAAGCTCGACGCCGGGCTGGGGCGAGAGCCGGAGGCCCAGGCTCTCCCGCGTCTCGGCGTCGACGAGTTGGGTCAGCGTCTGCGGCCCGAGCACCATCTCGACGACCCACGCCGTCCGCGCGGCCCCGTCGCGCTCGACCTCCTCCCGGCCCGTCACCGTGAGGACGGCGTCGGTCAGCCCGCCCTGGGCGCTGTAGACCGGGACGCGAGCGACGAGGCCCTCCGCGAGCGGCAGGCTCTGGGCGATCTCGCCCAGCCAGGCGGCGTCGAAGACCGGCGTGTCGGTCATCTCCATGACCGCCTCGGTCTCGCCGCTCCGCGGGGCGACCGTCCCGGCCACGCCCTCCGGCAGGAACTCGAGCGAGACGTCGGCGGCGCCGCCGGCCGAGCGGTGGAGGAGCGGCGCGAGGGTGGCGGCGTCGGCCCGGAGCGAGTCCCGCTGCTCGACCCCCTGCATGGGGACGGAGAGGGCCGAGACGCGCGTCACGGCGCCGTCCTCGACGGTGATCGTCTCGGTCGTGGAGCCCACGTCCTGCTGCATCGGCGAGAGCAGGCGGAGCGTGTAGTCGGTGGTGCCCGGCGTGATCCAGTCGGTCACGAGCTGGCCGTCGCCGGGGACCACGAGGAGCGTGTCGGTCTGGGCGAGGGCGGCGGGGGCGGCCGCCAGCAGGGCGGCGAGGAGGACGAGGCGCATGGAGAGAGGGTGGTGGGGGAGCAGGGCGCGCTACGGGCCGGCCTGGGGGGTGTTGCGGGCGTCAGCGGGTCCGGGAGGATACGGGGAGGCCGCGCGGCGCACCCGCTGGCGGGCCGCTCCGCCCAGGCGCTCCGGTTCGGACCCCGGCGCGGGCCGAGGGGTACGCACCGTCCCTCCGCCCGACCCGCGACCATGAACGGCGTCCTCGACCTCCTCGCCCAGAACCTCTCCGGCCGCCAGGCCGACCAGATCGCCCAGCGCATCGGCGCCGACCCAGGGCAGACGCAGCGGGCGATTGGCGCGGCGCTCCCGGCCATCCTCACGGCCCTCAACCGGAACACGAACTCGACCGAGGGGGCGAAGGCGCTCGACCGGGCGCTCGAACGGGACCACGACGGCTCGCTCCTCGACAACCTCGGCGGGTTCCTCTCCGGCGGCCTCGGCGGCAAGCAGGCCGACGGCGGCGGCGTCCTCGGCGGCCAGCGACGGCAGGTCGAACAGGGCGTGGCCCAGGCGTCCGGGCTCGACGTGGGCCAGGTGTCGAAGCTCCTCCCACTCCTCGCCCCGGTCGTCATGGCCGCGCTCGGGCGCCAGAAGCGCCGGGCCGGGCTCGACGGAGGCGCGCTCTCGGGGCTCCTCGGGCAGGAGGCCACGCGCGCCCGCCAGGCCGCCCCGTCCGGCGTCCTCGGCGCCCTCGGCGGGTTCCTCGACAAGGACGGCGACGGGAGCGTCGGGGACGACGTCGCCGGCCAGGTCGGGCGCGCGGCGCTGGGCAAGCTGTTCGGCCGCTAGAGCACCCTTCGGGTGGGTACGAGGTACCGGGTACGAGGTACGGCCCGAGCCCGCGGCGGACCGCCCCGTACCGTGTACCAACACGCAACCCGCTCCAGATCAGGCACGATGAGTATGCACGTCGACACCGAGCCGTACCGGGTCCGCCCCGGCGCGCCCGTCCGGCTGGCGGAGCGGGCGACGAGCGAGGACGGCGGCCTCAGCGAGGACGAGGCGGAGGCCCGCACGCGCGAGAACGTCGGGCGCGCGCGCGACCTCCAGGAGCGGCTCTACGCCGAGGCCGCCCAGGCCCTCCTCGTCGTCTTCCAGGCGATGGACGCCGGGGGCAAGGACTCGACGACGGAGCACGTGTTCGGGCCCCTGAACCCGCAGGGCGTCCGCGTGGCCTCGTTCAAGGCGCCGACCGAGGAGGAGCTCGACCACGACTTCCTCTGGCGCGTCCACAAAAAGGCCCCGCGCCGGGGGATGATCCGCGTCTTCAACCGGTCGCACTACGAGGACGTCCTGATCGTCCGCGTCCACGGGTGGGCGCCCGAGGACGTCGTCGAGCGCCGGTACGGCCACATCCGCCACTTCGAGGCGCTCCTCGCCGACGCCGGCACGCGCGTCCTCAAGGTCATGCTCCACATCTCCCCGGCGTACCAGCTCGAGCGCTTCCGCCGCCGCCTCCGCCGCCCAGACAAGCACTGGAAGTTCAACCCGGCCGACCTCGACGAGCGGGCGCTCTGGGACGACTACATGCGGGCCTTCGAGATCGCCCTGGAGCGGACGAGCACCGACGAGGCCCCGTGGTACGTGGTCCCGGCCGAGGCCCGCCGCTACCGCGACCTCGTCGTGAGCCAGCTCCTGGTGGACGCCCTCGGGGACATGGACCCGCAGTTCCCGGAGCCCACCTTCGACCCGGCCGACTACCCGCCCGACGAGATCGGATGAGCGAGCCCCGAGACCACGAGCCCCCTGGCCCTCCGCCCGACCTCCACGACGGCGCCGGACGCGCCCGCCAGCAGGCCGTCTACGTCGCCGGCGCCGGCGGCCGCACGCCGGCCGTCCCCGTGGCCCCCGACGCGCTCCGGGAGGCCGC
>CAZDFV010000140.1:0-8396 GCA_964504495.1 uncultured Rhodothermales bacterium | reverse complement strand
TCCGTCAGCGCAACGTCGTCTCGCTTGTTCATCGCCGGCCGGGCGCGAAACAAACGGCTCCTAGGTCAGCCACTGAAGCGATGTCGGGAGCCCGTTGAGCGAGGCGCCAGTAGCTGCGCGCACGGCGGCGAGCGTGAGCCGGCGGCGGGCCGCCCGGAGCCGGCGGCGGAGGACGAGGACGACGGGCGGAGCGGCCACGGGCGGCGGACGGCGAAGGGACGGTGAACCGGAAGGTACCGGCCAGCGTACCGCCAACGCCTCGGGGACGCGCCCATTGCGTACTCTCCGGCCGGCTGGCGGGGGCGTCGGCCGCCTCACCCACCAGGCTCTCTCCGTTCATGCAAGACACGCTCGCCGTCATCCTCGGGGGCGGGGCCGGGACCCGGCTCTTCCCCCTCACCCGCCACCGCTCGAAGCCGGCCGTCCCCCTCGCAGGGAAGTACCGGATCATCGACATCCCGATCTCGAACTGCGTCAACAGCGAGCTCCTGCGGATGTTCGTGGTCACGCAGTACAACTCGGCCAGCCTCAACCGCCACGTCGCGCGGACCTACCGGTTCGACCGGTTCGGCCACGGGTTCGTGACGATCCTGGCCGCCGAGCAGACCCCGGACTCGGACCACTGGTTTCAGGGGACCGCCGACGCCGTCCGCCAGTGCCTCACGCACATCAACGCCTACCCGCACCGGCGCGTCCTCATCCTGTCCGGCGACCAGCTCTACCGGATGGACTTCAACACGTTCTCCGACCACCACCGCTCGACCTGGGCCGACCTGACGGTCGCCACCGTCCCGGTCACCTCTAGCGAGGCGCCGGCGTTCGGGATCCTCAAAACGGACGCCGACGGGGTCATCACCGAGTTCCACGAGAAGCCGGCACGCGACGCGCTCGACGGGCTCGAGAGCCCGGTCTCGGACAAGATGCGCGAGGCCGGCCGCGTCTACCTCGCCTCGATGGGGATCTACATGTTCGAGCGCGACGTGCTCCGCGAGGTGCTCCTCGCCACGCCCGGCCAGACGGACTTCGGGAAGGAGGTCATCCCGGCGGCCATCTCGTCGCGCCGCGTCGTGAGCTACCCGCACACCGGGTACTGGTCGGACATCGGGACGGTCAAGAGCTTCTACGAGGCCAACCTCGACCTCGCCTCGCCCGAGCCGGCCTTCGACCTCTACGACGAGGACGCCCCGATCTACACGCGCGCCCGGATGCTCCCGCCGGCGAAGATCGAGGACTCGACGGTCCGCAACTCGATGATCGCCGAGGCGTCGGTCCTCACGCGGGCGACGGTCGAGGGGTCCGTCGTCGGCATCCGCTCGTTTATCGGGGAGGGCGCCACGCTCCGCCGGACGGTCCTGCTCGGGGCCGACTACCTCCCGTGGCGCGACCCGCTCCGGCGTCCGGGCGAGAACCCGCCGGCCAGCCCGGGGATCGGCGCCGGGAGCACCGTCGAGGGCGCGATCATCGACAAGAACGTCCAGGTCGGCGCCGACTGCCGGATCACGAACGAGGCCGGCGTGGACCACGCCGACGGCGACGGGTGGTTTATCCGCGACGGGATCGTGGTGCTGCCCAAGAACGCCGTGATCCCGGACGGGACGACCATCTAGCCGCGCCCGCCCGGCTAGCGGTGCGGCGGACGGGCCGCCAGTCGGACGGGACGTGCCCGGCGTCGACGTGCACCGCACGTACTGGGACCGGACCGCCGGGCGCTCGGTAGATTGGACGCCCCGACCGAGGACGTTATGACCATCGAGATCGACCGCGAGGACGACGGCCGTTGGCTGGCCGAGGTGACGGAGTTGCCCGGCGTGCTCGCCTACGGCCCGTCGCGGGACGAGGCCGTCGCCCACGCGAAGGCGCTCGCGCTCCGAGTCATCGCCGACCGCCTCGACCACGGTGAAGACGTCCCCGACCTCGCGCCGCTGTTCGCGGAGGCCGCGTGAGCCGGTTCGGGTCGGTCAAAGCGCGGAAGCTGCTCCGAGCGCTCCCAAAGATCGGGTGGAGCGTCAAGCGCCAGGGCGGGGGGTCGCACCGGGTCCTGAAGCGGGAGGGGTGGCCCGACTTCGTGTTCGCGTTCCACGACGGGGACGAGGTTGGGCCGAGGATGCTCGCGCGGGTGGCAAAGCGGACGGGGTTGAAGCCGAGCGACCTCTGAACCGGCGTGGGCTGAGGTACACGTGGCAAGTCAGCTACCCCTCAGGCCGGTCTGTAACGGCGAGCAAGCCAGTAGCGAGGTTGGGAGGCGAGGCCAGAAGTATCGGAGGTCGTCGTTGTCGCCGACCGTGGACAGAGCGCTGAAGGCGTAGCGACGGGCGGGCCGTCTACCTCTCGGAGGGGGACAGCAGTGAGAGCACAAAGGTCGCGGGGGGAGGTGCAACAGGGGCACCCGTCGACCCTTTCGGGGCGGGGGCGCTCGAACGCGGCATAAAGCCGCTCGACAGTCTCGTCCAGATCTTGGCTCATAGCTGTTGGCTAACCAACAACTCAGGCAATCAGCCCCTCCACGACGCCCCGGTCGTCGACGACGGTCTGGGGCGTCTCGTGCGCCGGCGTCTCCCGCTGGCGGTCGGCGCCGGCGGCGTCCGGCTCGAGCGCCAGCGGGCCGAGGTCGAACAGGCAGGCCGCCCACGTGAGGCCGGCGCCGAACCCGACGAACGCGAGCGTGTCGCCCGGGTCCGCGCGCCCCGCTTCGAGCGCCTCCGAGAGCGCGATCGGGATCGTCGCGGCCGACGTGTTCCCGTACTCGGACACGTTCATCACCACCTTCTCGGGCGGCAGCCCAAACTGCTTGACGGCGTACTCGATGATCCGGGCGTTCGCCTGGTGCGGGATGAACAGGTCGATGTCGTCGGGCGTCACCTCGGCCTTGGCCATGACGCGCTGGAGCGACTCGCCCATCGTCCGCGTGGCAAAGCGGAACACGGCCTTCCCGTCCATCCGGAGGTAGTGCGTCCGGTTGTCGATGGCCTCCTGCGTGACCGGGTTGCGCGTGCCGGGGCACGGCGCGATGAGGGCCTCGGCCTGCGACCCGTCGCTCCCCAACTCGAACGCGCGGACGCCGCACGACTGGTCGCTCGCCTGGAGCACGACGGCCCCGGCCCCGTCGCCGAAGAGGACGCACGTCGTCCGGTCCTCGAAGTCGAGGTTCTTGGAGATCACCTCGGCGCCGACGACGAGGACCGTCTCGTACGCCCCGGTCTGGATAAACTGGTCGGCCGTGACGAGGCTGTAGACGAACCCCGTGCACCCGACCATGAGCGTCATCGCGCCGGCGTTCGTGCACCCGAGCCGGTCCTGGACCTGGCTCGAGGTGGGCGGCGTGAGGTAGTCGGGGCTCGACGTCGCCACGATCACGAGGTCGACGTCCGGGCCCGTCAGCCCGGCCCGGTCGAGGGCCATCCGCCCGGCCTCGACGCACAGGTCGCTCGTCGCCTGGCTCTCGTCGACGAAGTGCCGCCGCTCGATCCCCGACCGCGAGCGGATCCACTCGTCCGAGGTGTCGACAAACTGGGTGAGGTCGTCGTTCGTGAGGACCCGTTCGGGGGCGTAGTGTCCCCAACCGACGAGCGAGGCGTATTTCCTAGACATAAAGGGGCGTGCTGAGCAGGGCTCGAACCGCCCCGCTCTGGAAGCGGTTTCTGCCCGCGGGCGGCCCCGCCCGTGGGGCGCGCTAGTCCGTCCCGGCCGCCGGCTCGGCGACGAGGCCCGGGCGCCGGTTGAGGTACTCCTCGTACAGCTCGGTCTGCCGACTGATGATGGGGACCTGGTACCCCTCGATAAAGAGGGCCGTGACCTCGGAGGCCGGCTCCAGCGGGTCGCCGTCGGCGACGAAGAGCGTGGCCTCCTTGCCCACCTCGATCGAGCCCATCCGGTCCGCCAGCCCGAACATCCGGGCCGGGGCGATCGTGAGCGCTTCGAGGGCGGCCTGTCGGTCGAACCCGAGGTCGCGCCCGTAGGCCACGGCGAAGCCGGCGTGGAACGGGACGTTCCGGTAGTTCTGCATCCGGTCGTCGGTGCGGAGGGCGACCTCGACGCCGGCCTGGCGGAGGAGGGCGGCGTTCTGGTACGTCCGGTCGTAGCGGTCGCTCGCGCGCGTCGGGAGCCCGAGGACCGGGCCGGTGATGACCGGGAGGCCGGCCTCGGCGATCTCGTCCGCGACCCGCCAGCCCTCGGCGACGCCGAGCAGGATCGCGCGGACGTCCTTGTCCTCCAGCCACTCCAGCGCCTTCGTGATGTCGGCGGCGGCGTCGACCTCGACGAGGAGCGCGGTCTCGCCGCGGACGACGGGGAGGAGCGCGGCCATCTCGGGCTGGTACGGCATCGGGTCGGCGCTCCGGCTGGCGGCCCGCGCCGAGTCGATCCGGGCGTAGAGGACCGCGTCGTCCCAGACCTCGTTCAGCTTTTCCATCGCCTCCTCGGCCGCCTTGTCAATCGCCGCCTGGTCGCGCCGGTCGAACCGCCCGCGCCGGCCCGTCGTCGGGAAGTTCAGGACGACGGCGTCGAACCCGGCCGCCATCTGGTCGGGCGTGTACCCGTGGAGGTCGATGAGGGTCGCGGTGCCCGGGAACAGCCCGCCCGTCGGGACCGCCAGCGCCGTCGTCACGCCCGCCACGCGCGTGATCGGGACGTGGATCGTGGACGGGTTCACGGCCGTGAGCGCGTGCATCTGGGGCGTGATGTCGCCCAGCTCGTCGTAGTCCTCCGTCTCGTCCTGCGAGCTGATCTCCTGGAGCCCGAGCCGCGTCCCGGCGTCGATGAAGCCGGGGTAGACGGTGCCGCCGTTGCACGGAACGCGGGCGGCGCCGGCGGGCACGGCCGCGTCCGCCCCGACGGCGGCGATCTGGCCGCCCTCGATCACGACCGTGCCGGTCTCGATCACGCCGCGCGTGACCGTCTCGATCCGGCAGTCCGTGAGGGCGAAGGTCCCGGCGCGGGCTCGGTACTGGGGCCCCTGGGCGAAGGCGGGCACCGCCAGCAGGGCGGCGAGGAGGACGAGGAGCGGGCGCATGGCGGCGGGTTTCAGGTGGCAGGTGCCAAGAGGCAGGTGTGGAGGGGCTCCGGTGGGCTGGCGGGCGGTCTCGGCCAGCGAGGCATCTCGACGGGTGACGGGGCGTAGGGGGAGGCGCACACGTGCCACCTGCTCACCTGGGACCTGTCACCATCGGCTAGCGGAGGGCGTCGAGGGCCACGCCCTGCATGCACCGCTCGGTGTGCTCGGCGCGGAGCAGGACCTCGGGGACCTCCTCGGCCGGGTCGACGAACACGCGCTGGTCGTCCCCGTCGCGCTGGCGGTCGAAGCGGCGGACGCCATCGACGTAGGTCTGCTCGACGACGGTGTAGACCGAGAGCGGCGGGGCGGAGAAGACGGCGAGGTCGGCGTCCTTGCCCTCCTCGATCGACCCCACCCGACTGTCGATCCCGAGTTGCCAGGCCGGGTTGATGGTCACCAGCGCGAGCGCCTCGTCGTCCGTCAGGTCGCCGTAGCGCTGCATCTTGGCCGCCTCGTGGTAGAGGTAGCGGAGGAGCCCGGCGTCGTCGGAGTTGACCGACGTGCGGACCCCGTTGCGGACGAGGATCGTGGCGTTGTACGCCGTCGAGTAGTAGACCTCGAACTTGTACGAGCCCCAGTCCGAGAACACGCTCGCGCCGGCCCCGAAGGCCGCCAGCTCGGGCGCCACCTTGAACGCCTCGTTGGCGTGCTGGAACGTGAGCCGGTCGACCCCGAAGTCCTCGAACACGTCCATCAGCATGAGGATCTCGTCGGCCCGGTACGAGTGGGCGTGGACGAGGACGTCGCCGGAGAGGACGCCGGCGAGCGTCTCGAGCCGGCGGTCGACGGGCGGCAGCGGGAGGCCGTCGCGCTGGGCGGCGTCTTGCTCCTCGGCGTAGGCCCGGGCCTCGGTGAACGCCTCGCGGAACACCTGCTCGACGCCCATCCGCGTCGACGGCCGGATCCCGCGGCCCTGGCCGTGCACGCGCGTCGGGTTCTCGCCGAGCGCGAACTTGATCGTCCGGGGCGCGCCCTCGAAGACGAGCCCGTCCGGGTCGAGCGTGCCCCAGCGGAGCTTGACCGTCTCGTTCTCCCCGCCGACCGGGTTGGCCGACCCGTGCATCGTGTGGATCGTGGTCACGCCGCCCGCGAGCGCCCGGTAGATCCCGATGTCGGTCGGGTCGAGCGCGTCGCGCATCTGGACCTCGGCGACGACGGGGTTGGTGGCCTCGTTGACCGACGAGAGGGCGATGTGGCTGTGCGCGTCGATGATCCCGGGCGTGACGTGCTTGCCCGTCACGTCCACGACCTCGACGCCGCGCGGGGCGCTCAGGCCCGGGCCGATCCGGGTGATCGTCCCGTCCTCGACGAGGACGTCGGTGTTTTCGAGCACGCCGCCCGTGACCGTGTGGACGGTCCCGCCGCGGAGGAGCACGGAGCCGCGCGCGTCGGCGGGGGGGAGGTCGAGCGGGGTCTGCGCGCTGGCGGACGCCGCCAGCAGGAGGGCGAGGAGGGTACGGGATACGAGGCGCACGGGTACGGAAAGGGGCTGGTGGAGGGCGCGTACCGGGTACCCCGTACCCCGTACCCCGCCCGCAGGGCGTTACTCGGGCCGGCGCGTGGCCGTCATGGGGAACGAGCCGAACGAGGCGACCTCGGCCGAGCCCTCGAACTCGTCGTCGTCGATCGTCCCGGTGATCGTGATCGTCCCGGCGTCGTCGCTCTGGAACGACATCGTGAGCACGTTGCCGGCCAGCGTCACGCCCGTCATCGGCTGGACCTCCCCCTGGGAGGAGAACTCGCCGGTGAGGCTGCCGGGCGCGCCCGTAATCGTGAACGTGCCTTCTTGGTTGCCACCGGGCGTCGAGACCTCGTAGTCCCACGTGCCCGTGGCCTGGACGACGGCGTCGGGGTCGGCGCCCTCGGGCCCGCCGCCGGCCTCGACCTCGTACTCGACGCCGTCGACGACGACGAGCCGGACGGCGGCCGAGTCGGACGTGAACAGGTCGCCGGTCGTGACGACGAGGTTCGCCAGCTTGCCTTCCTCGACCGTCCCGACCTCGCGGTCGAGACCCAGCAGCCGGGCCGGCGCGACGGTCAGCGCCCCGAGCGCGGCGTCGGGCGAGAGCCCGGCCGCCACCATCCGCCGGAGGTTGGCGTGGATGTCGCCCGGCTTGACGTCGAGCGTGGCGAAGGCGAACGGGACGCCGGTCGAGTCGAGCAGGGCCGGCGCCCGCTCGACGCGCGCCACGGCCGCCCGGCGCTGGCCCGTCAGCGCCGTGTTCTCGGCGTCGGTGTCGCGGAACGAGAACGTCCGTCGGCTCGTGACGAACGAGACGCCGCCGGGCGTGGTCGAGGGGAGCGGGAGGGCGAGCGCGGCGCTGTCGGCCTTGACCGTATCGGGGAGGGCGAGCGGGGCGAAGACCGGCGCGCCCGACTGGCGGAGCCGGTCGAGGAGCGGGGCCACGTCCGAGACGCCGGCGAGGACCGGGTCGAGGCCCATCTCGCTGGAGGCCCGGAGCGCGCGGAACCCGTCGAGCGGGCTCTCGGCGACGAACACGAACAGCCGCTCGCCGTCGAGGACCGGGGCCACGGCGTCGAGGACCGGGTCGAACCGGGGCCGGGCCGAGGCCCCGTCGTCGAACGCCTCCTGGGCGGCGGCGCGGCGGCGGGCGTTCTCGACCGTCTCGCGCATCACGGCCAGGACGCCCATCGGCGTGGCCGGGTAAACGCCGCTGGCCGGGTCGAGCCGGGCCACGAAGCTGACCGGGCCGGCGAGGACGACGGCCGGGGCCTCCTCCAGCCGCCCGAGCTCGCGGAGCAGGACGACGGCGCCCTGGCCCGAGAACAGCCCCTCGCGCGGGGCCACATGCGCGACCGTGAACCCCGCCTCGCGGAGACCCTTGATCGCCGCGTCGTCGGCCGCGTACGTCTCGCGGACGTCGCGGTCGGGCACGATCCCAGCGAACCGGCGCGGCGGGGCGCCGGGGTCGATCCCCTCGGGGCGCTCCTCGTCGTCGGTTTTGGGGACGCCGGCGTAGCCGAAGGCGTCGACGAAGCCGGCGTAGACCGTCAGCGTGTCGGCCTCGATCACGTGGGCGTCGAACGGGACCTCCACGTCCTCGCCGACGGCCTCGATCCGCCCGTCGCGGACGACGACCGTGGCCCGGTCGAGCACGCGGCCCGGGGCGACGACGACGCGGGCGTCGGTGATCGCGAGCGTCCGGGTGACCGGCCGGATCGGCGTGTCGCGGCGGATGCCCTGGGCGTCGGGCGCCGCCAGCGGCGCGAGGAGGAGGGCGACGAGGGCCGCGAGCGCGGCGGGGCGGAAGCGAACGGTCATCGAGAGGGGAGCGGGGCGGCGGAAGATAGGGCGGCGGCGGAGGGCGCAACCCGGGCCGCCCCG
>CAZDFV010000139.1:0-8472 GCA_964504495.1 uncultured Rhodothermales bacterium | reverse complement strand
CCGAGGGCGGCGGCCGAGCCCCACGCGAGAGCGCCGGTCGCCGACGGGCCGGCGCGGAGCGCGGCCTGGGCCACGACCTCGCCGTCACCCTCCGCGCCGCACGACGGCGCGGCCGGGAAGCACGGGACCTCGGGGTCGCCGGCGGCGAACCGGAGGATGAGCGAGGCGTCGAGGGCCGAGACGGCCCCGTTCCCGCTCACGTCCGCGGCCTCCTGGGCGGCCTCGTTCAGCTCGACGGCGTCGACGACGTAGTCGAGCACGAGCGAGGCGTCGAAGGCCGAGACCTCGAGGTTCAGCGACGGGTCGCCGTAGAGCGGGACGACCGCCACGCTCCCGGCCTCGGCCGCGACCGGCGGCTCGCCCTCGTTGAACTGGAACGAGGTGAACTCCAGGTCGGTCTCGCCCAGCACCTCCCCGGCCCGGAACCGGACGTAGAGGAGGACCGGGTTCTCGCCCTCGATGTCGAGCGGGCGGATCGTGAAGAGCGTCGGGGCGGCCCCGGCGCTCTCCATCCCGGCCTGCTCAGCGACGGCGACGGAGATCTCGCCCTCGACCGAGGTGTTGACCGACGTGGCCGTCCCCTCGCTCAGCGTCCCCTCGGTCTCGATCCCGAGCGGCTCGAGGAGGTCCTCGTCGAACGCCAGCGTGAACTGGTACGACTCGACGCCGAGGTCCTGGAGGCTGGCGACCGTGATCGGGACGAGGAACTCCTCGTTCGGGTTCACCTCGAGGTCGCCCTCGCCCGGCTCCGGCGCCACCGTCACCGACCCGACCACGGTCAGGCTGATGTCGATGAACTCGCCGTTGCTGAGCGGGTCGTTCGAGGCCACGAGGAGCTCGGTCCCGTACTCGCCCGGCGGGAGGTCGGCGTCGATCGTCAGCGTGACGGTCTCCGACTCGCCCGGGGCGATCTCGCCCCCGTTCGGGTCGACGGCCAGCCACTCGACGTTGCGGACGATCGAGACCTCGTCGAGCGTGGCCCACCAGTCCCAGCTCGTCTCGTCCGTCGTGTAGTAGTGCCAGCGGACGTGGAAGGGCTGGTCGGCCTCGATGAAGGTGTCGAGCGGGATCTGGATGAGCCGGCCGCTCGGGGTCCCGAAGCAGCTCCCCTCACACACGTCCTCGGTGTACTGGACCATGTTCGTCCAGGTCTCCCCGCCGTCGAGCGTGTAGTCGACGTCGAGGAAGTTGTTGGCGCCGAGCGCGTTGAAGTTGAGGAGGAACTCGAGCTGGTAGTCGTCCCGGTCGAGCGTGATCTCGGGCGTCCACAGCTCGGTGTCGTAGGCCGGGTCGCCGATGAACTGGCCGACGTCGCTGTTCGCCATGGCCGCGTCACCGGTCCCGGCGTAGTTCGGGTCGACCGGCGAGCCGTAGTCGCTCGCGAGCTGCCACGGCACGTCCGGGTCCCCGTTCGTGACGACGATCCAGTCCTCGGGGAAGCCCTCGTCGAACCCTTCGTCGAAGGCGACGACCGGCTCCGAGACCTCGGGCTCGACGTCCTGCTCGAGGATCTGGTAGACGAGCGGGCTGCCGCCCGTGTTCGAGATCGTGAACTCGCGGGTGTACGTCTGGCCCTGGAAGGCCTGGAGGTCGAACTCGGTCGCGCTGACGACGATCTCCGGGGCGGGGATGCCCTCGCCGAGGAGCGTGACGGTCGCCGCCGCGTTCTCCGGGTCGTTCGAGGCGACCGTCAGCGTCCCCTCGAACTCGCCGAGCTCGGTCGGGGCGAACTGGACGAACACGGCGGTCGCCTCACCCGGCTCGAGCGTGAAGGCCGTCTCGCCCTCGGCCGTCCCGAGGACCTCGAACGGCCCGCCGCTCGCGGTGAGGCCGGAGACCTCGAGGTCGTCGACCCCGTCGTTCCGGACCTCGACCTGGAGCGTGGCGTCGTCGTTGACGAACACGTCGCCGAAGTCGAGCGAGTCGGGCGCGACGGCGACGACCGGGTCGCCGGTCACCTCGAGCGTGACGGGGACGTCGACGGTCGGCTCGCCCGGGAGCCCCTCGGCGACCACGCGGAGGGCCGCGGTGTAGTCGCCGGCGAGGAGGAGCGAGGCGTCGAACGTGACGTCGACGTCGACCGACCGGCCGGGCCGGAGGGTGACCTCGATGAGGTTCGTCGTGACGAACCCTTCGCCCGGGATGGCGAGGAACGGGTACTCCCCGAACCCGTCGCCGTTGATCTTCCCGACGAGCGTCGTGTTGCCGGTCTCGCGGCTGGCGACCCGGAGCTCGGCCCGCTCCCCGAACGGGACGCCGACGTTGTAGGCGGAGAGGTAGAGCCGGCCGGACGTCGGGTCGAAGTCCATCCCCTGGATAAAGTTCGCGTCGAACCCGGTCGGGCCGACGACCTCGACCGAGCCGTCCTCGAGGCTGATCGTGACGATCTGGTCGTTCACGACGTCGTGGCCGTAGAGGACGCCCATGTCGTCGAAGGCGACCGCGTTGATCCCGCCGGGGTCGGCCACGGCCGTGACCAGCTCGGTCTCGCCGGTGAACCGGTCGACGCGGTAGAGCGAGTCGGCCGAGGAGTAGGCGTAGAGGTCGCCGGTCGTGAGGTCGCCCGAGAGGTCGAGCGGGAAGCCCGTGTGGTCCCAGCCGTCACCGATCACGGTGAAGTCGCCGGTCGTCGGGTCGAGGCTCCCGAACACGTCGTCGGAGAACCGGTACCCGAAGATCCGGTCGTCGACGCCGCGGACGTAGTCGGCGGCCCAGACCTCGGTCGCCGTCGCGTTCAGGACGTCCCAGTCGCTCGGCGTGCCGAGGTCGAACGTCCCGTACTCGAGCTCGAACAGGTCGAACGATGCGGCCGGGATGTTCGTCAGCGCGGCGAGGAGGGCGGGCGCGGCGGCCGGCCGGTCGGCCGAGAGCGACTGGCTCTTCGGGTCGACGGCGTGGGGGTCGCCGGCGCCGTCGCCGCGGGGGTAGTCCCCGGACCACGCCCGCACGTTGGCGGCCTCCCAGCGCTCGAGCTTCTCGCCGTAGAGGCCCGGCGGGACGAACTCGACCTCGGCGGCCGCGGCCCCGACGATCTCGACGTTGAACGCCACGTTCCGAGCGCTCTCGTTCGTGATCGTCAGCGTCCGGTCCGTCTCCTCGCCCGACTCCAGGGTCACGTCGAAGTCGGTCGGCGTGACCGAGAACGGGGCGTCGCCGGTCGTCACCTCGACCACGTTCGAGAGCGCGCTCTCGTTGAGGAACCGGTCGTTCGTGCGGACGGCGAAGTAGTAGGTCTCGGTAAAGCTGAGGTTCTCGATCGTCACCGTGATCGTGTCGCCCTCGGCGGGGAAGGTGTCCTCGAAGTCGAGCTCGGCCGGGGTCGCGTCGGCGAAGTTGGCCTCGGTGATCGGCTCGGTGCTGTACCGGAGGTCGATCCCGGTCACGCGGAGCATCGAGATCGCGTCCTCCGGGACGCCCTCGGGGTCCTCCGGGACCGTGAACGAGAGGACGACCGCGTTCCCGATCACGTCGTCCACGGCGAGGTCGTCGACGGCGTTCGGGGCCGTCGCGTCGCCGGGCGGGTTGGTGATGGCGAGGAACGCGCTCGCGAGCCCGACGCCGAGCTGGCCCTCGAACCCGGGGTTGAACTGGTCGATGTCCTTCGTCGTGTTCGGGCTCGCGACCCGGGCGCGGAGGTCGTCGGCCGAGAGCGTCGTGCCGCGGCGGTGCTCGTAGCTGGCTACGAGCGCGGCGATCCCGGCCACGTGGGGCCCGGACATGGAGGTGCCCTGGAACCAGTCGTAGTCCTCGTACTCGAACCCGAAGGCCGGGGCGTTCCCGGCCTCGCCCTGGATGACCGTGCTGAGGACGAGCTCCTCGATGTTGCTGTTCGAGAAGAAGTCGCCGCCGGGCCCGGCCACGTCCACCCAGAGCCCGAAGTTCGAGGACCCGGACGAGTTGAACTCGGACCGGCTGTTGTCGATGCCGAGCGACGAGACCGCCAGCGCGGGCTCGTAGAACCCGGGGTACCACTCGTCGTCGGTCCCGTCGTTGCCGGCCGAGGCCACGAACAGGCCGCCGTCGACCGGGGCGCCCTCGCCGCCCGCGTTCGCGACGAAGTAGTCGATGGCGTCGAGCACGGCCTGCTCGAAGGCGCCCGGGGCCCCGTAGCCCCAGCTGTTGTTCGAGATCACGGCCCCGTTGTCGGCCCCGTAGACGATCGCCTCGGCGAACCCGTCGACGGCGTCGTTCCCGAACGTCTGCGAGATCATGAGCCGGACGCCGCTCTCGGGCGTCCCGTCGCCCCCGGCCACGCCGGCCACGCCGACGCCGTTGTTCGTCCGCGCCCCGACCGTCCCGGCCGTGTGGACCCCGTGGCTCCCCGAGCCGCCCTCGGAGTCGGGCCCGGCCTCCGGGATCGAGACGTCGTCGGCGTGGCCGTACCCGATGATGTCGTCGACGAACCCGTTGTTGTCGTCGTCGACGCCGTTGAGGTCGCCGCCCTCCGCGGCCGGGGCGTTGTCGAACCGGCCGTTCCCGTTGAGGTCCTCGCCCGCGTTCACCCAGAGGGCGTCGACGAGGTCCGGGTGGTCCGAGTCGATCCCCGAGTCGACGATCTGGACGACGACGTCGGGGTGGCCGGTCTCGATCGCCCACGCCTCGGTGGCGTCGATGTCGGCGTCGGCGAGGGCCGCCGGGGTCAGCGCGCCGTCGTTGTCGTAGTGCCACTGCTGCCCGTAGAGCGGGTCGTTCGGCGGGTCGTCGAGGACCCGCTGCCCGTGGAGGACCTTCTCGAGCTTGAGCTCGGCGGTCTCGACGGCCCCGCTAGCGGCGTAGGCCGCCCGCGCCGCCGCGGCGTCGGTCGGACCGCCGAACTCGATCACGTACCACCGGTCGAGCCCCCACTGGACGTGCCGGGCCTCGTGCTTCCCGGCCGGCCGGAACAGCCGCCGCATCTGGACGGCCCCGAACTGCGTGTTGAGCTGGTCGAGGCTCGGGACGCTCGTGCTCACCGCCGCCCCGCTCGTCCGGAGGTCGAGCTGGGACTGGACGACGGGCGTCAGCTTGACCTGGAGGACGCCGGCCTGGTGCCGCGCGTCCTGGGCCCCGCGCGCGTCTCGCGGTGTCTGTGCGTTGCTCGTCAAAGCGAGCAAAAACAAGAGGCCGAAGACGCTGGTGAGTTTGAAGACAGGCGTGGCAAGGCTTCTCATCGGGTGTCGGGGCTTGAGACGGGGACGGACGGCCGGACTGCTCCGGCCGCGACGTGGACGTGCAAGCGGGATGTAGCTCCGGCACAAAGCCGTGGCCGGGCCGTGTGAGCCGTCCCGCACAGTATGTTCATACTGGACGGCCCATACTAGGCCACGCGACTTCCCTAGGCAACTCGGCCGCGCGAGGCCGGGCGGGCCCCGGGAGCGCGTCGGCGCCGTTTCTGGTGTCCACGCCACGGGATCGGCGTTTTTGCCGCGCAAATTTTTTTCCGGCGCGACGCACTAAAGCGCCCGCGAGGAGGCGATCCGTCCACGTCCGCCACAGTAAATACCGGAGCACACCTGTTGCGGACAGGTGGGTGGAGTCTGCGTACCTAGCTCTGCATTACCGCCTGCCGGTCGGTCCGCCCCCCGCCCGCGCCTACCCGATCCGTTCGAACCCGGCCGCTGCCGCCAGCCGGTCGGGGAGGGCGACCGACCCGTCGGCTCGCTGGCCGTTCTCGAGGAGGGCGGCGACGATCCGGGGGAGGGCGAGGGCGCTCCCGTTCAGCGTGTGGACGAACTCGGGCTTGGCAGGGGCCCCCCCGGGGCCCGGCCCCGGCCGGAACCGGACGTTCGCGCGCCGGGCCTGGTACGCCTCGAAGTTCGAGACCGACGAGACCTCGAGCCACCGGCCCTGGCCGGCGCTCCACACTTCGAGGTCGACGGTCTTGGCCTGCGTCACGCCGAGGTCGCCGGAGGCGAGGAGCACGCGGCGGTAGGGGAGGCCGAGGGCCTGGACGGCCCGCTCAGCGTCCGCCAGCAGGGCGTCGAAGTGCCGGTAGCTCTCGTCGGGCCGGCAGAACCGGACGAGCTCGACCTTGTCGAACTGGTGGAGCCGGTTGAGCCCGCGGACGTCCTTCCCGTAGCTCCCGGCCTCGCGGCGGAAGCACGGCGTGTAGCCGGTGTAGAGGACCGGGAGCGCGTCGGCGTCGAGCACCTCGTCGCGGTGGAGGTTCGTGAGCGGGACCTCGGCGGTCGGGGCGAGGTAAAGCGGCTTCAACGACGTGAGCTGGCTCTCGACATCTTCGAGGGCATCCTCCGCCCAGGCCATCTTCTGCTCGAGCTCATCGTCCAGCATGCGGTCTTGGACTAATGCAGAGTCGAGGCTGCCCTTGTATGTTTTGAGGTACTTATAAGAGTTTATAAGGCGCTCGGCAGCCTCAGCACTGAGACCCTCGACCTCGTACATCTGCCCCTCCTTGTCGGGGAGCTGGCCCGTCCCAACCCCGCTCGCCTCGTTGACGAGGGCCGGCGCCTGGACCTCGGTGTAGCCGGCCTCGGTCGCCAAGTCTAGAAACAGGCCGACGAGGGCCCGCTGGAGGCGCGCGCCCTGGCCGACGTAGAACGGGAAGCCGGCGCCCGTCACCTTCGCCCCGCGCTCGAAATCGACGAGCCCGTGTTGTTCTGCGATCTCCCAGTGGGGGAGCGGGTCGAAGTCGAAGGCCGGCTTCTCCCCCCACTCGCCGAGCACCTCGTTCGCGTCCTCGCCGCCGACCGGCACGCTCTCGTGGATCGTGTTGGGGATCTCGAGGCGGAGCGCGTGGAGCTGCTCGTCGAGCCGGCGAACGGCCTCTTCGCCCTCCTTGACCTCGGCCTTGATCGCGTTCGACCGCTGGAGGAGCGGGGCGGCCTCGTCGCGCCGACCGGCCTTCATGAGCGGGCCGATCTGGCGGCCGAGCTCGCCCTGCTGGCGTTGCAGGTCGTTGAGCGCGGTCACGGCCGCGCGCCGCTCCTTGTCCGTCGCCAACAGTCGGTCCACGGCGTCCGGGTCGCCGAGCCGCTTGGCGCGCATCGAGGCGCGGACGCGGTCGGGGTCGTCGCGGACGAGGTCGAGGTCGAGCATGGGAGCGCGGACGGTACGGGGGCGTGGAAGCTACCGAGCCGCCCGCGCCTCTTCCCGCCCCTCGGCCTCGCTGGCCCCCGACGTCGGCCGTCGAGGGCCCGGAGCTGTCGGGACGGGCGCGCGGTCTGGGCCGGCAGCCTCTTCCGACCGAGCCGCTCGGGTCGGGGTCCGCGCCTCCGCGCCGGGAGGCCGGCCGTAGCTTCCGGCGCCCCGCCCCCGGACCCGTGCGCCCACTGTTCTCCGCCTTCGCCGCCGGCCTCGCCCTCGCCGCCTGCGCCGGTTCCCCGCCGACCGGCTTCGAGGCCGACCTCCCCGGCACGACGTGGACCGTCGAGCGCGTGGTCGACGCCGACGGGGTCGTCCAGCGCACCGACGGGGGGAGCGTCACGTTCGCCGCCGACGGGGCGCTCACGCTCTCGTCGTGCAACACGTGCGGCGGCCGCTACGCCGTCCGCGGCGACGAGCTCCGGGTCGAGGCGCCGCTCGCGTGCACGCGCCGGGCGTGCCTGCCCGGCGCGCTCGAGCTGGAGCGGTACTTTGCCGGCCCGCTGGAGCTCCGGCGGGAGGGGGCGTACCTCATCGCCGGGCCCGTCGGCGAGGTCGAGGGGCCGCAGGTCCACCTCGTCCCGGCGGGCGACGACGCGCCCTAGAGGCCCGCGCTGGCGGGCGCCGCCAGCCGGCGGCGGAGGTCGCCGAGGGCCTCGTCGAGCGGGCGCGGTCGGTACCCCAGCTCGCTCTCGGCCCGCAAGATGAGGAGGCCGGCCCGGAGCGGGCGCGGGGCCCCGGGGTGGAGCGCGGCGGTCGTCGTGGCCGAGATCAGCCCGGCGTCGAGGTCGAACGCGGCGGCCACGCGGCGCGCGACGTCGAGCGTCGTGAGGACCTCGCGCCCGGCGAGGTGGAACAGCCCGCGCTTCCCGAACCGGACGATCCGGGCGACGCCGTCGGCAAAGTCCGCGTCGTAGGTCGGCGTCCGCACCTGGTCCTCGGGAACGCGGACGGGCCGGCCAGCCTCAAGCTCGCCGACGAGCCAGCGGACGAAGTCGAGCCGGGCCGGCGGGCGGGGCGCTCCGAACACGAGCGTCGTCCGGGCGACGGCCCAGTCGGTCAGGCGCGACGACTTCAGGGCGTTCTCGGCGGCCAGCTTGGTCCGCCCGTAGGCGCCGGTCGGGTCCGGCCGGTCGTCTTCGGCGTAGGGGCCGGCCCCGCCGCTGAAGACGAAGTCTGTGGACGGGAGCACGAGCCGGGCGCCGTGCCGCCAGCAGGCCGCGGCGAGCGCCTCGACGGCCCCCACGTTGAGGGCCCAGCACGCCTCGCGGTCGGCCTCGCACGCCTCGACCCGCGCCGTCCCGGCCGCGTGGAGGACGACGTCGGGGGCGAAGTCGAGGAACGCCCGCTCGACGGCGTCCTCGTCGCGGACGTCGAGCCGGGCGTGGCCGA
>CAZDFV010000138.1:0-8488 GCA_964504495.1 uncultured Rhodothermales bacterium | reverse complement strand
CCGGAAGCCCGAGCGCGGCGGCTCCTCATCCGCGTGCTCCGGCGCGCTGGCGGGCGGCGGGGTCGAGGCCGGGGGCTCCGGCTCGGCCGGGGGCGTCGAGCGCGGCCCGCCCTCCCACTCGGACGCCGGGAGCGCCGCCGCGAGCGCGTCGAGGCCCTCGTCCAGTGAGGACCCCTCCAACTCCTCCACCAGCCGGCCGTGGATGAAGAAGCCGACCAGGAGCGGGACGAGGTAGGCCGCCGCCACGATCAGCTGGAGCGGCGAGAACAGGATCTGGATGACGGTGAGCCCCCCCGTCGGGCCGCCGTCGAGGGAGTTGACACCGACGACGAGGGCCGCCACCTCGGCCGGGATCGCGACGGCCACCGAGATCACGACGAGCACGATGTAGGCGAGGAGGAGCGACCCGAACGCGAACCCCCACGACCCCTTCACGAGCTCCCGCGCGCGCGTCCACGCCGCCCCCACCGACGGCGACTCCAGCACGCGCGCCGGCACCATCACCGAGACGACGGGGAACACCCACACCAGGAACGCGAGCCAGGCGATCTGCCCCAGGCACGGGACGACGTTGATAAGGGCCGTCGCCGCGACCCCCAGCCCGATCGCGAGGTTGAGGAGCGCGATGGGGAGGAGCAGCGACCGGGTCTCGTCCCACAGCAGGCCCACCGAGACCTCGCCGGCCATCCCGCTCCGGTACAGCCGGACGTAGGCGCCCGCCGCCGCCTGCCCGACCACGCTCGCGAAGAGCCCCATCAGCCCGACCGCGAGGATCGCCGGGAGCACGCTCGCCAGGAACCGCCCGACGTCGAGCACGAGCTCCGGGTCGTTCGCCGCCTGCTCCAGCCGGGCGAAGTAGAGCGCCTGGAGGATCGCCGAGGCGATGTAGACGGGCCCGACGATCGCGAGGAAGCCGACGAACACCTCGCGGGCGTTCCGCCGGAGAAGGGCGAACGCCGCGTTGAGGACGCCCCCGGCGTCGCGGTGCGTCTGGAAGCGGATCGCGCCCTGGTCGGGGACGGGCTCAAGCGGCATGGCGGGCGCGGCCGACGCGGGCCGGAAGGGCGACGAAGTACCAGACGACAAACGCGAATGAGCCGAGGATGACCGCCAGGCTGGCCGCCAGCGGCATCTCGGTCCGCCGCGTCACGACGCCCTCCAGGAGCGCCGCGACGGCGAACACGGGCACCAGCCCGACGATGATCTTGAGCCCGCGGACGGCCGCCCGCCGGAAGCTGACCAGGCGCGGGTACGTCCCCGGGAAGACCAGCCCGTTCCACATCGCGAACCCGGCGCCCCCGGCGATGACAATCGCCGAGAGCTCGAGGGCCCCGTGGATAAAGACGACCCGGAAAAAGTCGCCCGCGAGGCCCTGCGAGGCGAACAGGTGCGCAAAGGCCCCGATGGGGATCCCGTTCGAGACCAGCGTCCACCCGACGCCGATCTGGGCCGCCGGGACGCCGACGCCCTGGAGCACGCCGACGAACGCGATGAACGAGACGAGGACGTTGTTGACGGCGATGTAGGTGACCATGTCGGCCTCGCGCATCGTCTTGTAGACCGCCAGCGGGTCGCCGCGCTCGATGTTCTCCATCGTCATGTTGACGTAGGCGTCGCCCATGACGAGCCGGACGAACCCCTCGTCCCCAGCCGACGACGCGACGCCGACGGCGAGGGCCCCGACGAAGAGCAGGAGCGAGGCGAGCAGGGACCGGCGGGCCTCCCACACCGCGTGCGGGATCTCCTCGGCCCAGAACCGGGCGAGCCGGCCGCGCTCCTCGCGGCGGTTCCGGTAGATCCGGGCGTGGGCCTGGGCCGAGAGGTCGTTGAGGTAGGCCGCCGTCGCCGAGCCGGGGTAGAACGTCTTGGCGTAGGCGAGGTCGTCACCGAGGCGGACGTAGGCGTCGGCGAGGTCGTCGGGGTCGGGCGCGGCCCCGTCGCGGAGGCGGGCCTCCCACGCCTCCCAGTCGGGCGCGTGGCGGCGGACGAAGACGGCTTCTCGCACGGGCGGGCGGGCGGCGGGGCGCTGGCGGTCGCTCCGGACGAGGCCGCCAGCCGGGCGCGGGAAGGTAGCCGCGCCCGGACGGCCGTAGTCTAGAACGCCCTCCGGGCAGGTACGCGGTACCGCGTACGAGGTACGGTCCGAGTCAGGACGGACCGCCACGTACCCGGTACCCCGTACCGAGCCCCCCCGCCCTACGCCTGTGGACCTCTCCTTCGACATCCAAACGGCCCAGAACGTCCCGCTCGCGCTCGAGCCGGCCAGCGTCGGCGAGCGGATCTTGGCGACCGTCGTGGACGGGCTCGTCGTCACGGCATACGTCGTCCTCGTCCTGGTCGTCGGGTTCGGGTGGATCGGCCTGCCCGAGTCGCTGGCCGTGTTCGTCGTCGTCCTGTGGGTCCCGGTCCTCCTCTACCACCTCCTGTTCGAGGTTTTTCTGGAGGGGCGGACGCCGGGGAAGCTCGCGCTCAAGACGCAGGTGGCCCGGCTCGACGGGGCGCAGCCGACGCTCGGGCAGTACCTCCTCCGGTGGCTCCTCCGCCTCGTCGACGTCTCGGCGTCGTCGGGGGCCGTGGCCCTGATCTCCGTCGCCGTGACCGCGCGGTCGCAGCGGCTGGGCGACCTCGCGGCCGGGACCACGGTCGTCCGGCGGCGCCCGCGCGTCCGGCTCGGCGAGGTCCTCTACCCGGCCGTCCCCCCAGACCACGAGCCGGAGTTCCCCGAGGCCGAGCGGCTCTCCGACGCCGACGTCCGCACGCTCCGGGCCGTCCTCGTCCGGCTCCGGTCCCAGCGGCGCGACGCCCGGGCGACGGAGCTGGGCCGGCGGGCGAAGGCGGCCGTCGAGACGAAGCTGGGGCTCGGGCCCGTCCGGATGCCGCCGGAGGCGTTCCTCCGGGCCGTCGTCCGCGACCACACGTTCCTCCTCGACCGCTACGCGGGGTAAGGGGAGTGTGGGCGGACGGGGCTGTGGGAGGGCCACCCGCCCGACTGGCGGTGGCCGCCGCCAGTGGGGCGTGACGCCTCCGTCCAGTCCCCCTCCTGACCGCGCAGCGACGGCGCAGCGACGGCGCAGCGACGGCGCAGTCGACGGGAGGGGCACACGTGATTGACCGCTCAATACACCGGACCCGTCCGACTGGCGACACGCTCCGCCAGTCGGTCACGCGCTCCCCGTCATCCTGAGCGGAGCGAAGGATCTCAGCGCCGACCTCGCACGCTGGCTGTGCCGGCGCCTACGGCGGACAGATCGAGTCGAGATCCTTCGCTGTCGCTCAGGATGACGCCAGAAGGAATGTTCTCGCTCCGAAGACCAAGCGCCGCGCCACCGGGCTGGCGGCGGGCGCCGCCAGTCGGGCAGAAGTGCCAGCGTCTCACGCTGACTGTCCCTGCGCCTCCGGCTGAGACCCCGCGTTGAGACCCTCCGCTCCGCCCGGGATGACGAGGGGGGCCCGTCCTATCTCCAATGAGAGTCCGAGCGCCGGTCGGATTTCCCGGTGTCTCAGTTTGCCCCCGCCGGCCCCGTCCGGCACCTTGAATGCCCGAACCCCGAACCCTGCCGTGTCCGCCGCCCTCCCGTTCGAGCCCGTCCTCCGCCGCGTCGGCGCCGTGGCCGACCGGCTGGGGCTGGAGGCGTACGCCGTCGGCGGGGCCGTCCGCGACGCGCTCCTGGGGCGGCCGACGACGGACCTCGACGTGGTCGCCGTCGGGCCCGGGGCGGGCGTGGCGCTGGCGGAGGCCGTGGCCGACGACCTGGGCGTGCGGGCCCCGGCCGTCTACGCCGCGTTCGGGACGGCCGCCGTCGCCATCCCCCAGGCCCGACTGGCGGCGCTCCTCGACGACCGCCAGTCGAGCGACCTGCCCGACCGACTCGTCGTCGAGTTCGTCGGGGCCCGCCGCGAGAGCTACCGGGCCGACTCCCGGAAGCCCATCGTCGAGGACGGGACGCTCGGCGAGGACCTCGCCCGGCGCGACTTCACCGTCAACGCCCTCGCCGCGGCCCTCAACGCCGACCGCTTCGGCGAGGTCGTCGACCCGTTCGGCGGGCTGAGCGACCTCGCCGGCCGCCGCCTCCGCACGCCCCTCGACCCGGCCGTGACGTTCGAGGACGACCCGCTCCGGATGCTCCGGGCCGCCCGGTTCTCGGCCCAGCTCGGGTTCACGGTCGACGACGACGCCGTCGAGGCCATGCGCGACAAGGCCGGCCGGATCGAGATCGTCAGCGCCGAGCGCGTGACGGACGAGCTGAACAAGCTGATCGCCTCGCCCGACCCCTCCGCCGGCCTCGGCCTCCTCTACCGGACGGGCCTCCTCGAACACGTCCTCCCCGAAGTGACACGCCTCGCCGGCGTCGAGGAGGTCGGCGGCCGGGCGCACAAGGACAACTTCTGGCACACGCTGGAGGTGCTCGAAAACCTCGTCCACCTCCAGGCCGGTGAAGGCGTCGGGGAGCGGGCCGAGGGCGACGACCTGTGGCTCCGGTGGGCGGCCCTGCTCCACGACGTCGGCAAGGCCGAGACCAAGCGCTACGAGCGCGGGACCGGGTGGACGTTCCACGGCCACGAGTTCGTCGGGCCCAAGCGGATCATCCCCGACGTGTTCCGGCGCCTCAAGCTCCCGCTCGGCGAGCCGCTCGAGACCGTCCGCACGCTCGTCCGCCTCCACCACCGCCCGACGGCGCTCGTGGACGAGGACGTGACCGACTCGGCCGTCCGCCGGCTCCTCCACGACGCGGGCGACCTCTTGGAGGACCTCATGCTCCTCGTCCGGGCCGACGTGACGAGCAAGAACGCCCGGCGCGTCCGCCGCTACCTCGCCGGGTTCGACCGGGTCGAGCGCCGCTTCCAAGAGGTCGAGGAGCGCGACCGGATGCGGAACTGGGAGCCGCCGGTCTCGGGCGACGAGATCAAGGAGCGGCTGGACCTCCCCGAGGGCGTCGCCGTCGGCATCCTCAAGGCGTGGGTGCGCGAGGCCGTCCTCGAGGGCGACGTCCCGAACGACCACGACGCGGCCTGGGCCTACGTTCTGGAGCACCAGGCCGACGCGCTCCGCCGGGGCGCCCTGTTCGACGAGGCGATCCGCCAGCTCAAGGGGCCGGAGCGGGCAGCGATCGGCGCCGTCAAGGAGGCCCTCTTCTGGGACGACCTTCCGGGCGACGACGACGCGGCCCGGGCCTACGTCGAGTCCGTCAAGGCCGAGGCGCTGGCGGCGCGCACGAGCGGCGACTAGAGCGCGGTCCGTGTGCTCGGAAGCCGCCGTCCCCCAGGTCAGGTCCCCTCTCCCACTGGGAGAGGGACAGGGCGAGGGGACCGCTCACGAGCGCGCCGTCTCGACACGAGGCGCCCGCCCCGACCGCCAGCGGGCCGGGGCCGACGAGTGGTGCGGGGACTGTCGGGCGGCACGGGTGAAGGCGTGACGGAGCCGCGTCACCCTTCGCGGACGAAGAGGACGAGGGGACGTCAGCCGAAGGCGAACCTATACTCTCCGTCTGTCTCTTGCTTCCCATACCAACCACTCCGCCGTTCGATGGGCCACGCCCTCCGGGACCACCGGCACCCGTCCGTGGCTAAGACATCCGGCCGGACGCACAGCGGTGCATTCCGGCTGAACGTCCGTCCAGACGGGCACTTCACCGCGAATCGCGCGGCAGAACTGTGACTGCATCGTCATGAGCTACGGACCTTGTGCGGGTTACACGAGGAGGGGCCACCCATGCCGCAACCCTGCCGGTCCCCTCGGCTATTGCCACCTCCACATGGGGCAGTACCGTCCACCCTCACCACAGGATGTCCAGCGGGCGGCGACCCACGCCCACCGGGAGCAGGAGGAGGCTGACCGGAAGGCTCAGGAGCTCTACGCTGAGCATCGGAGGAGCCTCGACGTGTTCGTGAAGAGCCACCTGCACGCTCGGGATAAGGTCGACTGGCGGGCCATCCTTGACGCCCCAGACCCTACGCCTCCGAAGAGGTCGACGGACCATGCGGACCCGGCCCATATGGCCCTCTTCGAGTACGAACCCGGCCTGCTCGACAGGGCCCTGTTCCTGAGCGGACGCAAGAGGGCACGCTTGCGCCAGCGGCTGGAAGAGGCGCAGAGGCGGGACGACGCGGAGCACGCCGAGGCGGTCCGCCGGTACGAGGACGAGAGGGCGGCTTCCGAGTCGCGGAAGGCGTTGGCCCGGCGGGTCCTCGAAGGAGACCGAGAGGCGTACAGGGAAGCGTTCGTAGCGGAGGCCGGCGTGCAGGAGTCGCTGCCGGTCTCGGCCGCGACGCTGGTGATGCACGAGGACGACGACGGCAGGATTGAGGTCGAGGCCGACGTCGTCGCGGTCAGGTTCGACCTCCCAACGCACGACGTTGTTGTCAACGAAGACGGCAGCCTCTTTGCGAACAGGATGGGGAAGTCGGAGCAGGCCGCGTTCTTCGAGGACTACGTCTGCTCCGCGCTCCTCCGCATGGCTCGTGAGGTGCTAGCTGTGCTTCCCGTCGACGGGGTCCGGGTCACGGTGTCGGAGGAGGTGCTTAACACCGCCACGGGCCACAACGAGAACGTCGTCCTCGCGTGGGCCTATGTCGATAGAGAGACGCTGGAGAGCTTGAACCTCTCACTGATCGACCCCTCCGACGCCCTCCCCAACTTCCCGGGGGAGAACCGTTTGTCGGACCTCAACCCATGGAGCGACCGCCGTAGAGTGCTCGCATCGGCCTCCCCGGCGACTGCAGAGACCGACCACGACGATCTCACCGAGGACGCCGCGCACCTCGTCGTGAGTGCGGGCATGGCCTCGATTTCGATGCTCCAAATGAACCTCTCTGTGGAATACCGCCGGGCCGCCCGCATCATGGAGCAGTTGGAGGGCCTCGGCGTCGTCGGTCCGTTCAAGGGCGAGGTCGAACGCGAGGTGCTGATGGGGCCGGGGGACCTCCCGCTCGCACTGCACCGCTGACGGGTCCGTGGCCTCGTGTAAAGTTCGGGGGCGTCGTTTTACCCCATCGTCAGCCACCGCCGCTTCCCTCTCTAGACGGTCGTCGGCGCGAACTCCAGCCCACGCAGCATCGCCCGCGCCCGCTCCGGCGCATACACCCCATCTCGTCCAGGCACATCACGGAGACCGAGGGCGCTCCGGCACAAGTCGGAGGGCGGCTCCGATTAGAGGACTGGCTCGGCGCGTGGGAGCGCGTCGAGGACGGCCCGCCACTCCGGCCGCTCGGCCCGGCCCGGCTTCCGCTCCCCGAAGAGCTGCACGACCGGGGCGCCGGCCGCGTCGTAGAGTTCGAGCGCCGTCACGTCCCCGTCCTCGGTCGGCTTGACGACGACCCACGACTCGGCCACCTGGCCCTCGTCGAGGTGGAGGTTGAAGCCCGGGTCGAGCACGTTGTACCACCCGCCCCACTCGACGAGCTTCCGCACCGGCCCGGTGTGGATCTGGACGCACCCCCGGTTCCCGACGAACACCATGATCGGCACCTCGGCCGCGGCGGCTGCTTCGAGCGACTGGCGGATCGACCCGGGCGCGACCCGCTCGGTAAAGCGGCCCTCGGCGAGCCGGAGCGCCTGCGTCCGCGTGACGCCGTGGCGGCCGAGGAGCGGGAAAAAGTCGTGCGTGTCCTGGAGCCCGGCCCAGTCGGCGAGGAGCGCGGCGCGGTCGACCTCGGCGTCAGAGCGCTCGGGCTGAGGCTCGGGGCGCGGCTCGACGTCGGGCGGGCCGGCGGCGGCGGCGGCGAACCGCTCGACGACGGCGGCGAACGCGGCCTCGTCGGTCTTCCGCGTGGCGAACACCTTGTGGACGGCGTCGCCGTGGGCGTCGAAAAACTGGAGGCTCCGCCGGAGCCCGTCGCGCCCGTTCCCCCACGGCGCGGCGACGGCGTAGGCGAACCGCCAGCGGCCGAGGAACAGGCGGAGGTCAATGTCCGCGCCCAGCACCTGGGCCATCCGGTGCGTAAGGCCGGTGTGGGCCGGGGCGTAGAGGCCCGTCTTCTCATGGACGCAGGCGTCGTTCCGCGTCAGCGCCATGACCTCGCCGAGCGCCTCGAGCGCGTGGAGCATCTCGTCGAAGTCGGGCCGGAGGCGCGTGGCCTCGCCGTCGACGCCGGTGGCGACGAGGGCGGCCTCGCTCGTGCCCAGCTCGCGGGCGGCCGTGCGGATGCGGGTCGTGGGGTTCTCGCGCCGGAAGGCGGCGAAGCGATCTCTCTCGGTCATGGCAGGGCGGGGAGTGCGTGGGCAGGGGGGAGACTGGCGGCCTCAGGGGCCGGGCCCTCAGGGGCCGGGCTCTCGGGGACGGGGACGACGAGCGGGCACGCCGCGCACGGGTGCTCCGTCACCACGACGGCGACGCCGAACGCCCGCGCGACGACGCCGGCGGTGAGCACGTCGCGGGGCGGCCCGCAGGCGACGAGCCGCCCGCCGGCAAGGACCGCCAGCCGGTCGGCGTACTGGGCCGCGTGGTTGAGGTCGTGGAGGACGGCGAGGACGCCCGTGCCGCGGGCGGCC
>CAZDFV010000137.1:0-8577 GCA_964504495.1 uncultured Rhodothermales bacterium | reverse complement strand
CAGCTGGCGGGGGCGGTGACCGACGGGGCCGGCTACTACGAGGTCGGCGGGCTGGCGCCGGGCCGGTACGTCGCGCGGGCCGGGTTCGTCGGGTACGCCACGCGCGTCGACACGCTCACGGTCGACGGCGCGACGACGTGGAGCGTGGCGCTCGCTGCAGGCGCCGACGCGCTGGGCGAGGTCGTCGTCCAGGCCGAGGGCGGGGCGGCCGACGTGGTCGGCGGGCTCCAGGAGATCCGCCCGGCCGACCTCGCGCGCGTCCCGACGCCCGACGTGGCCGGCGACCTCGCGGCCTACCTCACGGCCCTCCCCGGCGTCGTCACGATCGGCGACCGCGGCGGCGGCCTCTACGTCCGCGGCGGGACGCCCAGCCAGAACCTCGTCCTGGTCGACGGGGCCCCGGTGTACCAGCCGTTCCACGCCGTCGGCTTTTTCTCGGCGTTCCCCGAGGACCTCGTCGGCCAGGTGGACTTCTGGGCCGGCGGCTACGGGGCCCGTTACACCGGCCGCGTCTCGTCGGTCCTCGACGTGTCGGTCCGGGAGGGGAACTACCGCGAGGTCGAGGCCCAGGCGTCGGCCGGCCCGTTCGTCGTCGGGGCGATGGGGGAGGGGCCGCTCGGGGGGAAGGCGTCGTGGCTGGCGAGCGCCCGGCGGTCGGTCGTGGAGGAGGTCGCCTCCGCGCTCGTCGGCGAGGACCTCCCGCTCCTCTTCGCCGACGCCCTCGTCAAGGTGTCCCACGCCGAGCGGACCTCGCGGTGCTCGGCGACCGCGCTCTACACCTACGACCGCGGGGCCCTCGACGCCGAGGCCGACGAGGCGTTCGCGTGGTGGAACGGGGTCCTCACCGGCCGGTGCGTCCTGGCCCCGCCCGAGCTCGGCGGCCGGCTCGACGTCACGCTCAGCGTCTCGGCCGTCGAGAACGAGGTGGGCCCGCGCGTCGCGTTCCTCCGCGGCGAGAGCCGCGAGCGGACGTCGAGCGTGGTCGAGACCCGGTTCGCCGTGGACCTCACGCGCACGCTCGGCCGGTCGCGCCTCCGCTACGGGGCCACGGCCTCGCTCTACCAGACGGCCTACCGGCTCGGCGAGGCGTTCGCGACGGCGCGCGAGAGCGACGACACGGTTCTCGGCGGGGCGGCCTACGCCGAGGCCGAGGTCGCGCTCGGCGCCGGGCTGGCGGTGACGCCGGGCCTCGCCCTCGTCCTCCGCCCGTACACGTTCGGAGCCGGCCTCGAGCCCCGGCTCCGGCTCACGTGGCAGCCCGCCGGCCGGGACGGCCCCGAGGTCGCCGCGGCCGGCGGGCTCTACCGCCAGTCGATCGTGGGGCTCGTCGACGAGCGCGACGCGGGCTCCCCGTTTATCGCTTGGGCCGGGCCCCCGCCCGGGACCGACGAGACGACGGCGCTCCACGCCCTCGTCGGCGGGTCCGTCCCGCTCCCGGCCGGGCTCCGCCTCGGCGGCGAGGTCTACGCCAAGCGGATGCGCAGTCTGCCCGTCCCCATCTGGAGCGCGCTCGCCCGGTTCACGACCACGCTCACGACCGCCGACGTCCTCGCCACCGGCGCCGACGTCCGCGTCGAGTGGGCCGGCGGGCCGGCCACGGCAACCGTCGGCTACGGGTACGGCGTGGTCGAGTACGAGGCCGGGCAGGACAACTTCGGCGTGTGGTTCGGCGAGCCGCTCCAGCGCTACAACCCGCCGCACGACCGGCGGCACCAGGTCCAGGCGGCCGGGCAGGTGGATCTTGGCCGCGTGGAGCTGACCGGGCGGTGGCAGTTCGGGTCGGGGCTCCCGTACACGCGGCCGTTCGGGTTCGACGTGTTCGTCCCCCCGGTCGGCCTCCCCGACGTGACGACCGACGGGGGCGTGACGCGCGTCCTGTTCGAGCGGCCGTTCAACGGGCGGCTCCCGACGTACAGTCGGCTCGACCTCTCGGCCGGGTCGACGTTCCGCCTCGGGCCGGCCGCGCTCGACGTCCGGGCCGGGGCGATCAATACGTACGACCGGGAGAACGTGTTCTACTACGATGTCTTCCGGGCCCGGCGCGTGGACCAGCTCCCGCTCGTCCCGTACGTCTCCGCCCGCCTCCGCACGCCGTGACCCGCCCGCTCCCCCTGCTGGCGGCGCTCCTGGCCGCGCTCGCCCTCGCCGCGTGCGAGACGGCGCTCGACCCGATCGAGGCGTCCGGCCGCTTCTATTCGCTCTCGGGCACCCTCGACGCCAGCGCCGACACGCAGTGGGTCCGCGTCGAGCCCGTGGCCGGGGCGGTCGGAAGCAGCGCCGAGCCGCTCGACGTGCGCGTGACGCTCGCGGGGTCGGGTGGGACGGTCGTGCTGAGTCAGCGGGTCGTCGCGTTCGAGTCCGGCCCGGCCCACCTGTTCTGGACCACGGCCGACGTCGAGCCCGGGACGACGTACGACCTTGCCGCTGAGCGACCGGACGGGGCCACGACGCGGACGGCCGTCCGCGTCCCCGAGGCGTTCCCCGCGCCGACCCTCATCGACGGCGAGTTCCAGTGCCCGACGCAGGTCTACGTCCAGGCCGAGCGCGTCGTCGACGTCGTCGCGATCTACGAGCCCCAGGGCGGCGGGCCGTCCCGGTTCAGCAAGCGGATGTCGCTGACGACGGTCGACGGCGGCCGCCAGCGGGCCCAGATCTACTACGGCGACGACGCCCGCCGGATGGACCGCGACCCGCTCCCGGACGCGTCGGTCCAGGCTGAGGTCTTGGTCGCCGTCGGCACGGACGACTGGCCGGCCGAGGCGACGCTCGAGACGGCGTCCATCCCCGGCCGGCCGGGCCTCGTCGAGAACGGGGTCGGGTTCGTCGGCGGCGTCGTCACGTGGCGGTCGCCGTTCGTGCCGGGCATCGGGGTGGCCGCGCCGCCGGGCGGGGGCGGGCAGCCCGACCTCCCGTGCGTCTCGCGGCGCTGAGCTGCCGCGTCGCCGTCCTGCTGGCGGCCCTCGCCGACGGGATCGAGGTGCACCTCGATCCCGTCGAGTCGTCTGGCCGCGCGTTCTCGCCCACAGACGCTGGTGCCAGCCGGCCCGTGCCTGGGCTCCCGGGCGGGCGCCCGTAGCTTCGGCCGCTCCCCCCGCCAGCCGCCCGCATGGCCTCCCCCCGCATCGTCTTCATGGGCACGCCGGACTTTGCCGTGCCCTCCCTCGACGCCCTCGTCGGCGCCGGGCTGGCGCCGGTCGCCGTCGTGACCGTCCCCGACAAGCCGGCCGGGCGCGGGCAGCGGGTCCGCGCGAGCGCCGTGAAGCGGGCGGCCGAGCGGTACGGGCTCCCCGTCCTCCAGCCCGAGTCGCTCAGGGACGAGGTGTTCCACGCCGACCTCCGGGCGCTCCAGCCCGACGTGCTCGCCGTCGTCGCCTTCCGGATCCTCCCGCCCGAGGTGTACGAGGCGGCGGCGCTCGGGGCGTTCAACCTCCACGGGTCGCTGTTGCCGGCCTACCGCGGGGCCGCGCCCATCCAGCGAGCGCTCATGGACGGCGTCGAGGAGACGGGCGTGACCACGTTTTTCCTGAAGCGACGCGTAGACACGGGCGACGTCATCCTCCGCCGCCGCGTCGCCGTCGGCCCGGACGACACGGCCGGCGACGTCCACGACCGGCTAGCGGAGGTGGGCGCCGAGGCCGTCGTCGAAACCATCCGCCGGATCGCCGCGGGTGAGGCGGATGCGCAGCCGCAGGACGAGACGCTCGCGAGCCCGGCCCCCAAGATCTTCCGCGACGACGCGCGCCTCGACTGGTCGCGCTCGGCCCGGGCTGTCCACGACCACGTCCGCGCGCTCTCCCCGTTCCCCGGGGCGTGGACGGAGTGGGCGCCGGCGGGCGAGACCGAGACGCTCAAGGTCCTCCGCACGCGGCTGGCGGACGGCACCGCCAGCGGCCGGCCCGGCGAGGTCCTGGAAGCCGAGGGCCTGGTCGTCGCGTGTGGCGAGGGCGCCGTCGAGGTCCTCGAGGTCCAGCGCGAGGGGAAGCGGCGGATGCCCGCGGCCGACTTTCTGAACGGGGCCGGCCTGGAAGCCGGCGACGTGCTCGGGTAGGGACGCCCGCCGGGGCGTCTCTACGGTGCCGCCGCCCGCCGCCAGCGGGTCGGAGCATCTTGTCTGGGATCGGTCCTACGTCAGCACGCTCCGTGCCGACCGGACAACCGTGTGTCGTCATTCTCGCGGAGGCGGGACCGCGAAGCGTCGGCGCCAGCCAATCCAGGAAGTCGGGGCAGGGTGTTGCTCGCCCACTCTGGATTCCCGCCTGCGCGGGAATGACTGTCCGTGCTTCTCCTGCGATCCGCCCCGTATTGGAGAGCGTGCCTATACGGATACGAACGGGCAGACCGCCCTGCCCTGAGGTAGGCGCTCCGTGCCCCACGTCGCCCACTGGCGGAGGCCGCCGCCAGCCGGACCGCGCCGCGCCGGCCGGCGTATCCTCCGCACGCCCGGCGGGGCCCCGCCCGTTCCGCCGCCCCGGTCCCCCCGCAGCATGTCCGAGATCGCGCCCCCGCCCGCCGCCGACGCGCCGCCCGACCTCGGCGCGCTCACCGACCGCGTGGCCGAGGCCAGCCAGTTCGTCCGCCCGCTCCTCGACGCCGTCGGGCGTGTGGTCGTGGGACAGGGGCAGATGGTCGAGCGGCTCCTGATCGGGCTCCTCACCGGCGGGCACGTGCTCCTGGAGGGCGTCCCCGGCCTCGCCAAGACGCTGACGGTCTCGACGCTCGCCCAGGCCGTCGACGCGAAGTTCCAGCGCGTCCAGTTCACGCCCGACCTCCTCCCGGCCGACCTCCTCGGGACGCTCGTCTACAACCAGGCCGAGGGGACCTTCCTCGTCAAGAAAGGGCCCGTCTTCGCGAACGTGGTCCTGGCCGACGAGGTGAACCGGGCGCCGGCCAAGGTCCAGAGCGCGCTCCTGGAGGCCATGCAGGAGCGCCAAGTCACGATCGGCGAGACGACGTACCCGCTCCCGCGCCCCTTCCTCGTCCTGGCGACACAGAACCCGATCGAGCAGGAGGGGACGTACCCGCTCCCCGAAGCCCAGGTCGACCGGTTCATGCTCAAGACCGTCGTGGGCTACCCGACGCGCGACGAGGAGCTCGAGATCATGCGGCGGATGTCGCGGACGGCCCCGCTCCCGGAGGTCCGCCCGGTCGTCTCGCCGGACGAGGTGCTGGCGGCGCGCGCCGTCGTCGGCGAGGTGTACCTCGACGGGCGCGTCGAGGAGTACGTCGTCGACCTTGTGCTGGCGACGCGCGAGCCGGCCCGGCACCGCCTGAGCGACCTCGCTGGGCTCGTGGCCTACGGGGCCAGCCCGCGGGCCTCGATCGCGCTCGGGCTGGCGGCCCGGGCTCACGCCTTCCTCGAGGGCCGGGCCTACGCCACGCCCGACGACGTCCGGGCGATCGCGCTCGACGTGCTCCGCCACCGCGTGGCCGTGACGTACGAGGCCGAGGCCGAGGAGGTCGGGTCCGAGCAGATCGTCCGCCGCGTGCTCGAGGCCGTCGAGGTCCCCTAGCCGGCGCCCCGCTGGCGGCCGCCAGCGGGGCCGGGCCCCCACCCCCCATGCGCGACCCCCAGCCGTTCCGGAAGGAGGCCGTCCCCGTCTCCCACCTCGTGGCCCAGCTCCGCGACCGCGTGGGCGTCCCGGTCGAGGCCGCGAACGCCGTGGACCCGGCGGGCCGGCTCGTGACCGAGAAGCACGTCCACCGGCCCGGGCTCGTCCTCGCCGGCTACACCGAGCATTTTGAGCACCAGCGGGTCCAGGTCCTCGGGAACACCGAGTGCCGGTACCTCGCGTGGCTGGGCGACGGGGCCGCGGGGGCCCTCGAGCGGCTCCTCTCGTTCGGGCCGCCGTGCGTCGTCCTGACGGCCGGGAACGCCCCCCCCGACCCCCTCGGCCCGCTGGCGGAGCGGATGGGCGTGCCCGTGTTCCGGTCGCCGGTCCCGACGGTCCCGTTCATGGACCGGCTCCGGGACTTCCTCGACGACCAGTTCGCCGAGCAGCTCACCGTCCACGGCTCGCTCGTCGACGTGTACGGGATCGGGCTCCTGCTCAAGGGCCCGGCCGGGATCGGGAAGTCGGAGATGGCCCTCGACCTCGTCGAGCGCGGCCACCGGCTCGTCGCCGACGACGTGGTCATCGCGACGCGGAAGGCCGACAACGTGCTCATGGGGTCCGGGACCGACCTCGCCGGGCACTTCATGGAGATCCGCGGGCTCGGCATCATCGACGTCAAGTCGATGTTCGGCGTCCGGGCCATCCGCTACCAGAAGCGGATCGAGGTCGTCGTCCAGGTCCACCAGTGGGACGAGGACGAGGAGTACACCCGGATCGGGATGGTCACGGAGCGGACGCCCGTGCTCGGCGTGGGGCTCCCGCTCGTCCGCCTCCCCATCACGCCGGGCAAGAACGTGACGGTCATCTGCGAGGTGATCGCCATGAACCACCTCCTCCGCCACTACGGGTACGACCCGGCCGAGGAGTTCACGGCCCGGCTCCGCGCGCGGATCGACCAGAAGACGGCGGCCGGGGCCCCGCCGTCCCCGGCGGGCCGGCGCGGGATCGAGTGGTTCGAGCAGGACTACGAGTAGGGTCCGCGGTCGGGGCGCGCTGCCGAGGGGTCTCCCTCCTCGACGGCAGGGCCGCTCCGTTCTCGGACGGAGGCCGGGCACGGTGCCGCGCGCGTCCTGGATCCCGCCTGCGCGGGAAGGGCGGCCCCTATCTGTAGAGTCGTCGCAGAACGTCGCCGCCCTGCTCCTCGACGGGGCGGACGGGGCGGTGCGCCCGTTCCCATTCGGAACGCGGGGGGGAAATAAGGAAGTAGGGGAAAGCCCGGCGGGTCCGTTTGCCAATCCTCCCCGTGGCCCACTAAGTTCGCGCTCAGCGTGGGAGCGCTCCACCACCGGCCGGCGGTGCCCGGTCGAGCGCGACGCGGCCGGCCGGTGCGGTCCTTGCGGAGCGGCCGGTGGGGCCCTCCGGCCCCGCCCCCCCCACCAGGCGCACGCGCCCCGGCCCCGAATGTCCCAGAACAGCTTCTACTACTACGACCACGACGCCTGCACGTTCGTCGAGGTCCGGCCCGACCGGCGCGCGGGCTGGGTCCGCGCCGGCGCCGTGGCCGCGCTCGTGGCCGTCGTCGGCGCCGTCGGGTTCGGCGCCCTCGCGCCGCCGTCGACGTCGCCGGTCGAGGTGGCCCAGGCCGAGGAGATCTCGGTGCTCCGCGGCCAGCTCGAGAGCGCCAACGCCCGGCTCGTCTCGTTCTCCGAGGAGCTCGACGACCTCGCCGAGACCGACCGCGAGCTGTACCGGACGGTCCTCGACGCCGAGCCGATCTCGGAGGACGAGTTCCGGATGGGCGTCGGCGGGGCCGGGGACGGCCGGTTCACCCGGTACTCGGCGCCGACCGCCGACCTCCTCTCGGAGACCTCGGAGACGTTCGACCGGCTCGAGCGCCAGCTCGCGCTCCAGAGCCGGTCGTACCGCGAGCTCCGCGACCTCGCCTCCGAGCGCGACGCCGTGCTCCGCCAGCAGCCGGCGCTCCTCCCGCTCAAGGACGCCCGCCTGACGTCGGGGTTCGGGATGCGCTACCACCCCATCCTCCGCGTCCGCCGGATGCACGCCGGCGTCGACTTCCCGACGGCCGTCGGGACGCCGCTCTACGCGACCGGCGACGGGCGCGTCCGGTTCGTCGGGCGGCGGGGCGGGTACGGGACCGTCGTCGAGGTCGAGCACCCGCTCGCGGGCAAGCTCACGCGCTACGCCCACCTCTCGCGCGTGGCCGACGGCGTCCGCCCGGGCACGGCCGTCCGGCGCGGCCAGACGATCGCCTACAGCGGGAACAGCGGGCTCTCGACGGCCCCCCACCTCCACTACGAGGTCCGCAAGCTCGACGCCGAGGAGACCCCGCTCGACCCGGTCGCGACGTTCGTCCCGGACGTGAGCCCGGCCGAGTACCGCGCGCTCGTCGAGGCCGCCCGCTCCCCGGCCGTCTCGTTCGACTAGGGCCGGGCGCCCGGCCCGCTGGCGGCGGCCACCGGCGGCGGCCGCTGGCGGCGACCCTCCTGGGCCCCCGGTTCTCTGCGGAACCTGCGCCGGGGGGTGCGTTGCATTTCCCACCGGCGGGCCCTATTGTGCGCCCGCGCTCCGGCGACCCCCTCCCCCGACCGACCCCCTCCCTTATGTACTGGACGCTCGAGCTCGCCGCGACGCTCGAAGATGCCCCCTGGCCGGCGACCAAGGACGAACTGATCGACTACGCCGACCGGACGGGCGCGCCCGCCGAGGTCATCCAGAACCTCGAGGAGATGGAGGACGACGGGGCCCCCTACGAGAGCATCGAGGAGGTCTGGCCGGACTACCCGACCCACAACGAGGACTTCTACTTCGAGGACGAGTAGCTGGCCCCGCCCCGAGCGCGCCCCGCCGCTAGGCCGCGGCCGGCCGGACGGCCGCGCCGTACGCCCCCAGCGCGTCGTCGACGAACCGGCGGGCGGCGCGGACGGCCGAGACCGGCGTCCGGTAGGACGGGGTGGACGCGTGAAGCGTGAGGTCGAAGTGGGAGACCTCGAACGCGAACCCTTGA
>CAZDFV010000136.1:0-8607 GCA_964504495.1 uncultured Rhodothermales bacterium | reverse complement strand
CGACGTCGCCCCCGACCGCGTGGTGCCCGGGCTCGGGGCGTCGGTGTCCGCCCTGCTGGCGGCGACGCCCGACCGCGCCCGCGTCGAGCCGACGGGGCACGCCCTCCGCTAGCCGGCCGGGTCAGGGCTGGGGCGGGGCCCACCCGGCCGGGGTCGCCTCGCCCACGGTCCAGAGGGGGTACGGGTGGGGCACCCGGACGCCGAGGGCCGTCAGGAGGAGGCCGGCCTCGCCACGGTGGTACACGAGCGGGGCGATCCCGAACGCCCGGAGCGCGTTCCCCCGCGGCATCTCGACGACGACCTCCCCGCCCCGCTCGAGCCGCCACGGGGCCCGGAGGTCGGCGGCCGTCAGGCCCTCCGCCAGCGCGGTCACGGCCCGCTCGTCGGCGGCGTAGGCCGCGGCGGTCTCCGCCGGCGGCGGGAGCTCCGGGGCGGGCGGCTCGAACCACGCCTCGACGTGGTCGAGCTCGATGATCCACGCGACGCGGGCGACGATCTGGGCCAGCCGGACGGTGAGGGCCCCGAGCGGAAGGACGTCCGGGTGCGGGGACCAGTCGGCGGTCCCGGGCGGGACGAGCCGGATCAGCCGGCCGGCCCGCCCGACCTCCGTCAGCAGCTCGTCGACCAGGGCGGGGCGGGGCGCCCCCCCCGCCTGGGGCTCGTCGGCCGGCTCGGGGGCGGCCCCGTCACCGGCGGCGGGCGGGCGGGCGGCCGGGTCCGGCGACCACGCCGAGACCTCGGCGAAGGGGAGCGTGGTCCGCCCGTTGCGGAGGGACCACCACGCCCCGGACGGCCAGTCGGTCGTGTGGAGGACGACGAACTGGGCCGCGTGGTCCACGCCCTGGGCCGTGAGGACGCGGACGTGCTGGTCCCTCCGGGGGACGCGGGCGGTCGGATCGTGCCACCCGGGCGGGATCACGCGGGCGCGTTGGGAATCGACGGGAGACATAAGGCGGATAGAGAACGCGGCTGGGGCGCAAGGAGAGTGCCAGGTCTCGGCGGCGGCGCGCGCGGTCTGTCCCGATCTTGCCCCGCCGCCCCCCCGCCGATGACCCCGCGCGCGCCCACGCTCCCCCCCCACCTCGGCTACGTCGCCGTCGAGGGCGTGATCGGGGCCGGCAAGACGGCCTTGGCCCGCCTCCTCGCCGGCCGGGCCGGGGGGCGGCTCGTGCTCGAGGAGTTCGAGGAGAACCCGTTCCTCGGGACGTTCTACGAGGACCGCGACCGGTGGGCGTTCCAGACGCAGCTGGCGTTCCTGGCGAGCCGGTTCAAGCAGCAGAAGGCGCTCGCCACGCGCGACCTGTTCCACCCCCACGTCGTCGCGGACTACACGTTCGACAAGGACCGGGTCTTCGCCCACGTCACGCTCTCCGGCGACGAGCTCCGGCTCTACGAGACGCTCTACGGGCTCATGGAGCCGGCCGCGCCCACGCCCGACCTCGTCGTCTACCTCCGGTCCTCGGTCGACCGGCTCTTGCACAACGTGGCCCTCCGGGGCCGGGCCTACGAGGCGGACATGGACCCGGCCTACCTCGCCGAGCTCTCGGCCGCCTACGACCGCTACTTCTTCCACTACACCAAGAGCCCGCTCCTCATCGTCGACGCCAGCCGGATCGACTTCGTCCGCGAGCGGGCCACGTTCGACGAGCTCGTCCGCCAGGTCGGGAGCGTGCGCGGGGGGACGGCCTACTTCAACCCGCCGGAGGCCATGCAGCTCACGTTCTGAGCCGCTGGCGCCACGCGCCGCGAGCCGGAGCGGCCGGGTCGCCTTGCCGGAACGCGCGTGAATCTGGCCCGGGGCCCGCGGCGTGGTCCGGGTCGCCCGTAGATTCGTCCGAGCCGCCGGACCCGATGCCCGCTCCCCGGAACACGCCTGCCCCGCTAACTCGGCCTCTGGCCGTCGAGCCTCCCGGCTTCGGGGGGCTTTTTTTGTGCCGCCCCGCCGCCTCCACGCCATGACCGCCCCCCCCGACGCCCCGGTCCCCGCCAAGCTGGCCCTCGAGGACGGCACCGTCGTCGCCGGCGTGTCCGTCGGCGCGCCGGGCGAGACGGCGGGCGAGCTGTGCTTCAACACGTCGATGAGCGGGTACCAGGAGATCCTGACCGACCCGAGCTACGCCGGCCAGCTCATGATGATGACGTACCCCCACATCGGCAACTACGGGGCGTACGAGGAGGCCACCGAGGCCGACCGCCCGCACGTGGCCGGCCTCGTCGTCCGCCAGTTCTCGCGGGACCCGTCCAACGCACGGGCCGAGGAGACGCTCGACGCCTACATGAAGCGGCACGGGCTCGTCGGGATCTCGGGCGTCGACACGCGCCGGCTCGTCCGCCACATCCGCGACAAGGGCGTCATGAACGCCGTCGTCTCGTCCGTCGACCTCGACGACGCCTCGCTCGTGGCGAAGGCCCGGGCCGTCCCGAGCATGGCCGGGCTCGAGCTGGCGAGCGGCGTGAGCACGGCCGAGCCGTACGACGTGCCGGCCGAGGGTGAGGCCCGGCGCCGGGTCGCCGTCTACGACTACGGCATCAAGCGGCACATCGTCCGCTCGTTCGCCGCGCTCGGCTGCGACGTCCGGGTGTTCCCCGCCGGGACGCCCCTCGGCGACGTGCTCGCGTGGGAGCCCGACGGCGTCTTCTTCTCGAACGGGCCCGGCGACCCGCGCGCCATGCCCGACGCTGTCGAGACGGCCCGGGCCGCGATCCAGACCGGGCTGCCCCTGTTCGGGATCTGCCTCGGCCACCAGCTCCTGGCGCTGGCGGAGGGGCTGGAGGTGTACAAGATGAAGGTGGGCCACCGGGGCGCCAACCACCCCGTCCTCAACTTGAGGACGGGCCACGTCGAGATCTCGACGCAGAACCACGGGTTCGCCGTCCGCGACGCGGGCTTGGACGGCGTGGCCGAGGTCGACCACCGGAACCTCAACGACGGGACGGTCGAGGGGCTCCGCTTTCTCCGCTTCCCCGGGTTCTCGGTCCAGTACCACCCCGAGGCGTGCCCCGGCCCGCACGACAGCCGGTACCTGTTCAGTCAGTTCGTCGCGCTGGTGGACGGCGCGGCGCCCCGCGCCCCGGCCGTCCCCCGGCCCTCCGCCCAGCCGCTCGATGCCTGAGCCCGCCCCCGACCCCCGCGGGCGCGTCCGCAAGACGGTCGGGCGCCACCGTGAGCGGACGCCGCTGGAGGTCGTGTGGCACCTCCGCCAGCAGCACCGCGCCCTCGGCCTCCCCGCCCGCCCCCCCGATGACCACGTTCGCAAGTGTGTTGGCCGCCCTCGCCCGCGCTGACGTGGCGTTCCTCGTCGTCGGCGGGCTCGCCGTCGCGCAGGCCGGGTACGCGCGGTACACCGAGGACGTGGACGTCCTGGTCGAGGTGTCGGAGCCGAACCTGGACCGCCTTATCGGCGCGCTGGCGGGCGTCGGGGAGGGGGCGGCGGCCGAGCTCTCGCCCGATGACTTCCCACTTGAAGAGGGCGCCGTCCGCGTGGTCGAGGAGTTCCCCATCGACGTGTTCACGCGGATGAGCGGGCACGCCTACGCCGACCTCCTCCCCCTCTCCGCGCCGCACGACGTCGAGGGCGAGCCCGTCCGCTTCCTCGGCGCCGAGGGCCTGATCCGCCTCAAGAGCATGTCGCTCCGCCCCAAAGACCAGCTCGACGTCGCCGTGCTCCGCGACCTCCTCGCGGGCCGCGACCCCGCCGCCTGAACCCGCCGCCAGCCCCCCACCCCGATGGCAAAAGAACGCAAGGCCCTCGTCGTCCACTACGCGCCCGGCCACGACGGCGACTCCGTCGACGCGCTCACCGAGCACCTCAACGCCGACTGGCGGATCATCTCGTCGACGGCGATGGGCGGGGCGGGCGGCGCGACGGCCCCGGCCCAGTTCGCCGCCCTCGTCGTCCTCGAGCGCGAGGAGACGAAGACCGTCGGCGGCTTCTCGGCCGGCTAGCGCCGGCGGGTACTCGGTACGTGGTACCGGGTACGCCTCGCACTCCCACGCACCCCGCACCTGGTACCCCGTACCGAAGTATGCCCAAGCGCACCGACATCGAGACGATCCTCCTCATCGGCTCCGGCCCGATTGTGATCGGGCAGGCGTGCGAGTTCGACTACAGCGGCACCCAGGCCGCGCGCGCGCTCCGCGACGAGGGGTACCGCGTGGTCCTCGTCAACTCGAACCCGGCGACGATCATGACCGACCCGATGACGGCGGACAAGGTCTACCTCCAGGCGCTCACGCCGGCGTCCATCAAGGAGATCGTCCAGAAGGAGCGGCCCGACGCCGTGCTCCCGACGATGGGCGGCCAGACGGCCCTCAACCTCGCCGACCGGCTCCACCAGCAGGGCTACTGGGAAGACGAGGGGATCGCCGTCATCGGCGTCGACATCGACGCCATCCACATCACCGAGGACCGGCAGGCGTTCCGCGACCTCATGGAGCGGACGGGCATCGACCAGGCCCGCTCGCGCGTCGCCAAGTCGCTCCTCGAAGCCAAGGAGATCGCGCAGGAGCTGGCGGGCGGGCCGGACGGCCGCGGGCTGGCGGGCTTCCAGCCCGTCGTGATCCGGCCCAGCTTCACGCTCGGGGGCGCCGGCGGCGGGATTGTCTGGAACGCCGACGAGTTCGACCAGAAGGTGACGCGCGGGCTCGAGCTCTCGCCCGTCCACGAGGTACTCATCGAGGAGTGTCTGTTTGGGTGGAAAGAGTATGAACTGGAGCTGTTGAGAGATGCAAAGGACAACGTCGTCATCATCTGCTCCATCGAGAACGTGGACCCGATGGGCGTCCACACCGGCGACTCCGTCACCGTCGCCCCGCAGCAGACGCTGACGGACGGGCAGTACCAGGCCATGCGCGACGCGGCGATCCAGGCCATGCGCTCGATCGGCACGTTCGCGGGCGGGTGCAACATCCAGTTCGCCGTGGACCCGGCGACGGGGAGGATGATCGTGATCGAGATCAACCCGCGCGTCTCGCGGTCGTCGGCCCTCGCGTCGAAGGCGACGGGCTACCCGATTGCCAAGGTGGCCTCCCGGCTGGCGGTCGGCTACACGCTCGACGAGCTGCCCAACGAGGTGACGGGCACGACCTCGGCCTGCTTCGAGCCCGCGCTCGACTACGTCGTGGTCAAGATCCCGCGCTGGAATTTCGACAAGTTCGAGGGCGTCGACGAGGAGCTGACGACGCAGATGAAGGCCGTCGGCGAGGTCATGGCGATCGGGCGGACCTTCACCGAGTCGCTCCAAAAAGCGTGGCAGAGCCTGGAGCAGGGGTTCGCCGGGCTCGGCGCCGACCGCGAGCTACCCGACCGGAGCATCGTCCGCGACCGGCTCGCGAAGCCGTACTGGGACCGGCTGCTCCACGTGCGGAATGCGTTCCGGCTGGGCGCGAGCGTTGCCGAGATCCACGACGTGACGCGGGTCGATCCGTGGTTCCTGAACCAGGTCCGCGACCTCGTGGCCCTAGAGAGGACCGTCGAGGGGCGCCCGCTGGCGGACGTCTCGCGCGAGGAACTCCTCGACCTCAAGCAGCACGGGTTCAGCGACGTCCAGATCGCCTACCTCGTGGACGGCGACCTGGGCGAGGCCGACGTCCGCGCGCGCCGCCAGCAGCTCGGCCTCCGGCCGACCTACCGCGTGGTCGACACGTGCGCGGGCGAGTTCGAGGCGCAGACGCCCTATTTTTATTCCACCTACGATCAAGGGGAATCCGAGAGCACGCGGTCCGATAGGAAAAAAGTCCTCATCCTGGGGTCGGGGCCGAACCGGATCGGGCAGGGCATCGAGTTCGACTACTCGTGCGTCCACGGCGTGCTGGCGGCGCGCGAGCTGGGGTACGAGGCCATCATGGTCAACTGCAACCCAGAGACGGTCTCGACCGACTTCGACATCGCCGACAAGCTCTACTTCGAGCCCGTCTTCTGGGAGCGGGTCGCGGACATCGTGGACCTCGAAGAGCCCGACGGGATCGTCCTCCAGCTCGGCGGGCAGACGGCGCTGAAGCTGGCGCGTGACGTCGTCGCCCGCGGGCTCCCGATTTTCGGGACGCCGTTCGAGAACATGGACCTGGCCGAGGACCGGGGCAAGTTCTCCGAGGTGTTGAAGGAGCTCGAGATCCCGTTCCCGCCCTACGGCATGGCGCACACGGTCGAGGAGGCCGTCGGCGTGGCCGAGGAGATCGGCTACCCCATCCTCATCCGGCCGAGCTACGTGCTCGGCGGGCAGGGCATGCGGATCGCCATCAACAAAGACGAGGTGGCCGACTACGTCGCCAACATCCTCCGGCTGTTCCCCGACAACCAGATCTTGCTCGACCGCTTTTTGGAGAACGCCGTCGAGGTCGACGTCGACTGCCTCGCCGACGGCGACGAGGTGTGGATCGCGGGCGTGATGCAGCACATCGAGCCGGCCGGCGTCCACTCGGGCGACTCGACGGCCGTGCTCCCGCCGTACGACCTGTCGGACGAGGCCGTCCGCACGATCCGCCAGTACGTGACCGAGATCGCGACGCGACTGGGCGTCGTCGGGCTGATGAACACGCAGCTGGCGGTCCAGCAGCGCGACGGCCGCGAGACGGTCTACGTGATCGAGGCCAACCCGCGCGCGAGCCGGACGGTCCCGTTCGTGGCGAAGGCGACGGGCGTGCCGGTCGCCGGGATCGGCGCGAAGCTGATGCTGGGCGAGAAGCTGGCAGCGTTCCGCGAGCGGGGCGAGTTGGAGTCGACGCTCACGGGCTTCGCCGTCAAGGAGCCGGTCTTCTCGTGGGACAAGTTCCCCGAGGTGGCCAAGGAGCTCGGCCCCGAGATGAAGTCGACCGGCGAGGCCATCGCGTTCGTGGACGACATCACGGACGAGCACATCTCGAAGCCGTTTGAGATGCGGAACCTCTATCTGAGTCGGTAGACGGTCCATGACTCTGCGCACGTTCGCCTCGCTCCTCGTCCTCGCCACAGCAGCCGGCTCCGCTGGCGCGCAAGAGGCCCGCTTCGTATTGCGAGAGGCTGTCTTCCCCGATGTCCAGCCCGTCCGCGCGGACACGGCGGCGATGGAGCAGTCGACAGTGGACGGGAAGCCGATCTACCTCGGCCGCATCTTGCTCACGCTCGGGAAGGGGGCCGCCACGTCCGTCTCGGTCGCGTTCGACCCTTATACCGTAGCGCCCCAGGTCTCCCTCACGTTGGCGGACAAGGAGGCGGAGGCGTTCGCCTCCATCACTGGCGCCCGCATTGGACAGGCCATCGCTCTCGTCGACGACGGCCGGGTGCTGACAGCGCCGACAGTCCAGACCCGCATTCCAGGCGGTCGCCTCGTCATCCAGGGGGCGTTCACGCAGGAGGAGACCGAGGCCCTGGCAGCGGCGATCCGGGAGGCCACCGGAGCTAGGGACGGTCGAGACCTCGAACTGCAAGAGCTCCGGGCCTCGGTCGACCTCACAACTCCCGAGGGAGCGGCCAGTGCGTTCGCCCGAGCCACGGCCGTCACCGACTGGCTCACCGTCGCACGTACCCTCCATCCCGCAGCCCTGCGTTCCCTCCGGGACGACGCGGCCTTGTCGCTGACGATCGACAGCGGAAGGGTCTCCTTCAACCCCTTCCGCCCGGACGGCTCGGGACCCGTCGCCGCGGTCGGCGAGGACGCGCCCGCCGACAGCCAGCCCGGCCCGTCGATCCGGTCCGTCTTGGGAGACCGGGCAGCCGGGGACCGCATGGCCGACTACACCGACGAGGAGATCGTCGCGCTGCTGCTCGCTGCGACGGGGGGGCTCTCACTCGGCCGAAACGAGTCCGCCGTCGTGGGGAGCCTCCCGACGGGGGAGGGGGCCGCCGAGGTTGTCCTCTCTCACGGGGAGCCGTGGTCTGGCGAAGAACAGGGCTACGCCTACGCCTTCGTACTCAGCGTCCGCCGCGTTGGCGATGAATGGCGAGTGCTTCTCCCGATGGCTTCCTGGTAGTCCCTCTGGCGGACGCGCGCCGCCAGCAGGCCGGGAGCCCGCCACCGGGCCCCGTGGTGGGAGATCGGTGGCGGGGGTCGTCGGTGCGCGCGGGGGACTGAGGCGTAGCGGCCAGGTCCTGCGGTTCCCGGCGGGCCCCCGCGTACCTTCCGGCGCCGTGAGCGACCACGTCCCCGCGATCCCCTACCGCGTCGAGCTCAAGCGGAAGGCGCTCCACCTGGGCGCCCTCGCGCTCCCGGCGGCCGTCCTGCTCGTCCCGCGGTGGCCCCTGCTCGTCGGGCTCGTCGTGCTGGCGGTTCTCGCCGTCGGGCTGGACGTGGCGCGGCAGCGGGTCCCCGCCGTCCGCCGCCTGATCGTGGACCGCGTGTTCGGGTGGATGATGCGGCCTGAGGAGGTGCCGCCGGAGGGCTCGCCGATCGTGCTCAACGGGGCCGTGTGGATGTTCATCTCGGCCGCCGTCTGCGCCGCCGTCTTCGCCCCGGGCGTGGCCGCCGCCGCACTCGCCATGCTCATGGTGGGCGACGGGGCCGCCGCCGTCGTGGGCCGCCGGCTCGGGCGGACGAAGTGGCCGGGCTCGCCGAAGTCGGTCGAGGGGAGCGCGGCCTACGCCGCGGCCGCGTTCGCCGTCGGGCTCGCCGTCGTCGCGTGGCCGGGGTCGG
>CAZDFV010000135.1:0-8634 GCA_964504495.1 uncultured Rhodothermales bacterium | reverse complement strand
CCCCGCCGCCCGCCCCGCGCCCGCCCGGTCGGTCGCCTCGCCCGCCCGCCCGGCCGACCAGCGGGGGATGGGCCTCCGCATCATGCACTACCGGGCCCACCTCGCCGGCGGGGCCCTCGAGATCCGCCCGGGCGCCTCCGGCGGGACCGTCGTGACGTGCACGGTCCCCCTCCGCGGGCCCGGCTTCCACCCCTCCTGACTCCCCGCCCCCGCCCCATGACCCGCATCCTCCTCGTCGACGACCACCCCCTCCTCCGCCAGGGGATCGCCCAGACGCTCGGGGCCGAGCCCGACCTCGAGGTCGCCGCCCAGGCCGGCGACGCCGAGGAGGCCCTCGCCACGTTCGACGCCGTCGGCCCCGACCTCGTCATCACCGACATCTCGCTGCCGGGGATGAACGGGCTCGAGCTGTTGAAGAACCTGCTCACGCTCCACCCCGACCTCCCCGTCCTCGTCGTGTCCCGCCACGACGAGGAGCTCTACGCCGAGCGGGCCGTCCGGGCCGGGGCCCGGGGGTACGTCTCGAAGCTGGCGGCCGGCGACGACATCGTCCGGGCCGTCCGGCGCGTGCTCCGGGGCGGGATCCACCTCTCGGAGGAGCTCAAGGACCGGATGCTGTTCGGGGCCGCGGCCGGCGTGAAGGACGCGACGCAGACGCCGCTCGAGGTGCTCTCCGACCGGGAGCTCGAGGTGTTCGAGATGACCGGCCGCGGCGTCACGACGCGGGAGATCTCGGAGCGGCTCCACCTCTCGGTCAAGACGGTCGAGAGCTACCGGAGCCGGATCAAGGCCAAGCTGGGGCTCGCGAACGGGACCGAGCTCATGAAGCACGCCGTCGCCTGGGTCGAGGGCGAGGGCGCTGGCCGGTAGCCCGCCCCGCTGGCGGCCGCTAGCGGGCGGCGCCCCCGCCTCGTTGGGGCCCTGAGCCGCCGGGCCGAACTCGCTCTTTCCGAGTCGCCCCCCCGGAGGCGGGGGTGACGGGAGGGGCGCCCGCTGGCGACGGCCGCCAGCGGGGTATGGGTAGGTGCCGCGCGCGTCAGGCGTCGGGGTCGGCGCTGAGGATCTCGAGCCAGCGGCGGACCTGGGTGAAGACGAGGTAGTGGTCGTAGACCCGGCGCGTCGCGTTCCGGCCCCATATGTCCCGCCGCTTGGCCGCCTCGAGCACCCCGTCGAGCGCCTCGGCTACGGCGTGGGGGTCCGCGGCGTCGACGAGCCGCCCGGTCTCGCCGTCCTGGATCTGGGCCCGGACGCCGGCCGCGCGCGAGCCGAGCACCGGGCACCCCTTCCACATCGCCTCCGTGACGGTCAGGCCGAACCCCTCCTGGAGCGAGTTCTGCGCGACGACCGTCGAGCACCGCTGGAGCGCGTTGACCATGAGCGCGTTGGCCTTGGGCGAGGCCATCGGCAGGCTGAGGATGGCGACATCCCGCTGGACGTCGGGGTCGAGCTCGCGCCAGGTCGCGCAGATCTCCTGGAACACCTCGAGGCCCTCGGGGTCGTCCTGGATCGAGGCCGGGTCGGGCCCGGCGAGGACGAGCCGGGCGAGGTCGAGCCGGCGGCGGTGCAACGTGGAGAGGCCGTCCCGCACCAGCCGGCCGCGCTTGAGGTGGGCGAACCCGAGGAGGAGCGGGATCCACCCCTTCAGGCGGTCCCACCGCGAGACCTGCGTGACGATCGGCCGGTACAGGAGCCCCACGTCCTCCCCCTGCGACGGCGTCCCGAACCCGCCGTCGGGCTGGAGCCGGAGGGCCTGCTGCGCGAACGGCGGCGTGACGACGGGGTGGACCGTCGTGAGGAGCCCGGTGTTGACGAGGACACCCGCCAGCTTGTGCGCGCTCAGCGGCCGGTTCTTGTGGCTGAGCGGGTCGACGGCCGGGGTCACGATCTCGGCCCGGTCGGCGAGGTAGCCCGGGACGTACTCGGGGAGCGTGAACACGGACCGGTCGTAGGGCTCGGTCCAGGGCCGGAGAAAGTCCCACGCCGCCCGCGTCGCGGCCGTGTCCGTGTCGAGGCCGATGTGGCACCGCCAGACGGCCCGGACGCCCGTCCGCTCGCGGAGGAGCGCGCCCATCCCGGCCGGCTGGGGGTCGTGCACGACGAGGACGTCTCGGGGCCCGAGCTGCGGGGCGAACCGGTCGGCGAGCTCGCGGCTGATGGCCGCGTAGAACTCGGCGTCGTCGGGCGCGACGTGCGGGTCGCCGGACCCGTGGATGAGGTTGTGGAGCCGCTTCGTGAGCGTGAAGAACCGGTCCTCCTCCGGCTGGATCACCGCCCACCGGGCGTCGACGCCGAGCTCGCGGAGGAGCCCGACCATCTTCGGCAGCATCTCGGCCACGCCGCCCCCCTGGGCCGTCGAGTTCACCATCCAGACGGTCCGGCCGTTGAGGCGGCGGACCGGCTCGCGGGCGGCCTCGCGGAGGTCGGCCACGGCCGGGGCGAGGTGGCTGTACGCCTCGTAGTCGGCGAGCGTGGTGCGGACGTCGGGGTCGACGGTGAAGAGCATCGGCGGGGCGGCGGGTGAGGCCGCACCCTACCGCCCCGCTCGTGCCCCCCGTGGCGGTCGCCGGCGCTCCGTACGGTAGGGGTGCTCCCCACACGACTGGCTCGCCCGCACCGCCAGCGGGCCGCGCGACTGGCGGACGGGACGCGCGGGTTGAGGGGCAGGCGCCCGAAGCCCCGCCGCTCCGTCGTATCGCCAGCGCCTCGACGGTGTCATCCTGAGCGCCAGCGACCGCGAAGCGACGGCGCAGCCAAGGATCTCAACGCCGACCCTCCAGACCGTAGGCGGCGGTGCCGGCGAGCTCCGAGCATCGAGTCGAGACCCTCCGCTCAGGGTGACAGGTCCAGTGTCTCCCCGCCCCAAGCCCTACCGCACCAGCCCGTCCACCGACGCCGCCAGTGGGCCGCGCGGCTGGCGGACGGCCCTGGACCCATGCCCCTCAAATACGGTGGGCTCCCCAACTCGCGTCTCCCCCCTTCCGCCGGGAGGGGCCGAGGCTGCTACGTTCTGCGACGACTACAGAAAACAGGAGCGTCATTCCCGCGAAGGCGGGAATCCGAGGGGGGCGAGCACGGTGCCGCGCGAGTCTGGATTCCCGCCTTTGCGGGAATGACTGTTGTTATTGACTCTGCAATCCGATCTGCGTCCGAGAACGGAGCAGCCCTGGGGGCCGCGGGGCTGGCGGCCGCTCCGAGCCGGCCCGCTACGCGAGCGCGTTCTCGAGGCCGGAGTCGCGGACGAACAGGGCGCTCGCGCGCGTCCGCCGGACGAGGTCGTGCATGGACGCGAACGTCGGGTCCGGGGCGAGGCCGAACAGGTCCAGGTCGGCCTGGGGCGCCTCCGTGACGTAGTCGCGGAAGTCGGCGGCCACGGCGATCGGCGTCGCGTTCGGGAGCCGGGCGACGTCGATCAGGCGCGTGAGGAAGTGCCGGGCCCGCTCGACCTCGCCCTCGTCGGCGACGACCGTGATGAGGCGGATCGCCCCGTCCCAGTTCCGCTTGAGCTTGTAGGCCACGAGGAGCGAGAGGTCGAGGTTGCCGATGTCCATCGAGATCCGCCAGTCCGGCGTCCGGTCGTGGACCCACACGTTGATCGCGTGGCGCTGCCCGAGCCCGGCCGTCGGGTGCGGGGCCCACACGAGCGTCCCGAGCTGGTGGCGCCGGGCCTCCTCGACGGCCCGCCCGAACGCCGCCTCGTCCCGGACGTCCGGCCCAGCGGCGGGCCCGCTCGGGGCGGGGAGCGGGAGGAACAGGATGTTCGGGCGGAAAAACGAGCCCCGGAGCGCCTGCATCGCCGAGACCACGCCGCCCTCGAACCGGCCCGCGTCGACCACGGCGTACGTCGAGAACACGCCCTTCCGGCGGAACGCGGCGGCCAGCGTCGGGAGCCGGTCGAGCCGCCCCGCCGGGCGCCCGCCGCCCGCGCCGTCCGGCGGCGGCGGGAGCGTCCCGTTCAGGCCGACGAGCTTGACCGACCCCCGCGGCCGGGCCACGTCCAGGACCACCTCGAACGTCCCGCGGAGCACGGCCACGTCCTCGACGGGGACGAGCAGGTTCGGCTTCCACGCCCGCTCCTGCCGGCTCGGCATGCCCCCGACGCGCTTGGCCGCCCACTCGGCGAGGGCCACGAACAGCCCGCTCCGCACGTCGCCGTAGGGGGCCACGAGCTGGCGCCGGAGGAGGACCCCGTAGAACCCGACCACGACCACGACGGCCGCCAGCGCGAACGCCGGGTTGACGACGAACATCGCGAGCAGGCACCCGGCGAGCCCGGCGAGCGGGACGAACTGGGGCACGCGCAGCGTCGGCCGGAAGCTCACGAGCCCGAGCTGGCCCTCCACGAACACGACGAAGTTGATCATCGCGTACGTGATGAGGAAGAACATCGTGATGACCGGCGCGATCGCGTTGAGGTCGCGGAGGAGGAGCGCCCCGGCCACGATCGCCGCCGTCACGAGGAGCGCGTGGCGCGGCTCCCCCTTCGGCGTCCGCTCGGCCAGCCACGCGCCCCGGGGGAGCACGCCGTGGTCGCCGAGGGCTTGCAGGATCCGCGGGGCCCCGACGATCGACGCCAGCGCCGACGAGAACGTCGCGCCCAACAGCCCCGCCACGACGGCCGGGCCGAACGCCGCCCGGTCGATCATGACCGTGTAGTTCGAGACCAGCTCCTCCGGCGTCGCCGAGCGCGCCAGCCAGTAGGCCAGGGCGAGGTAGACGGCCAGGCTCACCGCGATCGCCGAGAGCGTCCCGACGGGGATGCTCCGCTTGGGGTCGCGGAGGTCGCCGCTCATGTTGGCCCCGGCCATGATCCCGGTCGCGGCGGGGAAGAAGACGGCGAAGACCGCCCAGAACGAGGTCCCCGAGAACCCGCCCTCCGGCGAGCCCGGGTACGGCCCGACGAGCCCGATGTCGGCGAGCGGGTACGCCATCGACCCCTGGGCCGCCGCGACCGCGACCGACACGAGCGACCCGAAGATGACGGCCATGATGAGGTACTGGACCCGGAAGGCGAACGAGGCGCTGACGTAGGCGACGCCGACGACGACCGCGAACACGCCGAGGTCGACGAGGATCGCCGGGTGCTCGGGGAACACCCACGCCCAGCCCTCCCGGAACCCGAACACGTAGAGCGCGACGGCGAGCGCCTGCGAGAGGTAGAGCGGGATCCCGACGCTCCCGCCCACCTCCAGGCCCAGCGACTGCGAGATGATCGAGTACGCCCCGCCCGCCCCGATCCGGATGTTCGTCGTGATCGACGACATGGCGAGCCCGGTCGCGAGCGTGATCCCGAACGAGAGGCCGACGACGCCGAGCGTCCCCAGGACCCCGGCGTTCCCGACCACCCACCCCGTCCGGAGGTACATGATCACGCCGAGGATCGTGAGGAGCGTCGGCGTGAAGACGCCGGCGAACGTCCCGAACTTGCGCGGGCCCGGGACGTGGCCCGTCGTCTCCGGCGGGACGTCGCCGAGGTCCTCGGTGGGGTGCTGGCGCATCGGCGCTACCGCCCGTCGCCGGCGGGCGGGCGGGCGGCCCCGCCCGCCGGGCCCCCGACCTCGGCGTCGAGCGCGGCGACGACCCCGTCGTAGAGCGCGCGCGCGCGCCGCGGCGACCCGCCCACGCACAGGACGCCGGCCTTCCCGAACTCCGAGAGCGCCCCGATCAGGTGGAACACGACGCCCTCGTGCGCCCCGCTGTGGAAGTGGAGCCCGCGCTCGACGGCCACGTCGATGAGGTCGCGCGGGGTGAGCCCGCGGTACCGCTCGCTCGCCAGGTTGTCGGAGGCGAGGTAGTACAGGGCCTGCCCCGAGGGCGCCCGGTACAGCCCGCTCTCGGGCTCGTACGTCCCGTCGGTCAGGAAGTCGAGCATGTCGTACGGGTGGGTCGTCCCCCCTTTGCGGAGGTTGACCTCGATGGCGTAGGCCCGCCAGTCGGCCCCGTCGCGGACGACGACGAAGTCGACGGCAAAGCGGCCGAGCACGCCGTGGCCGGCGAGGTGGTCGGCCACACGCTGGCCCGCGTCCGTCAGCGCCGCGCGGTAGGCCCCGTCGGCGGGGAACGTGCACCCGAGGTAGACCTGCCCGTTCGGGCCGCCGAGGACCTGGTCGTGCGTCGAGACCACGGCCGCCCGGCCGGCCGGGTCGATCCGGCACTGGACCGACGGCGACGCCTTCATCGGCCCGTCGACCCACGCCTCGACGACCCCGTGCATGTCGGCGAAGGCGGCGGCGTAGCGGCCGTACGTCTCGCCCGCGGCCTCGAACCGGAGCCGGCCCGGGAGCTCGCGCCGGACCCACGCCTCCAGCCCACCGCTCGGCGCGCCCTCGAACGAGAACACCGCGTTCCCCTCGCCGCTGAACCCCTCGTCCAGCTTGACGACGGCCTTGCGGAGCGCCGGGCTCCGGCCCTTCAGCGCCGCCAGCGCCTCGGCTACGTCGTCCATCCCGCCGAGGTCCTCGGCCCCGTCTGGCAGGTCGACGTCGGCCGCGCGGAACGTCTTCCGGCTCCCGCTCTTCGTGCCCAGGTGCGCGAGGTCGGGGTCGCAGCCGTAGAGCGGGAGGCCGAGGCGGACGGCCAGGGTCCGCTCCAGGTCCGTCGTCGTAAAGCACGTGAGGTGGGCGGCGTCGGGGTCCGCGACGGACTGGCGGATGCGCTGGACGAGCCGGGGCCGGTCGAGCACCTTCTGCGTGAGCGCCACGTCGGACCCGTCGTGGCAGGCCAACATCGTCAGCCGCCCGCGGGCGTGGGCGGCCGGGACGCCCGGGAGCAGGTGGAGGTGGTAGTCGACGACGGCCTGCGCGACCGGCCGGCTCGTGACGTAGACGAGCCGGGTGCGGGGGAGCCGGAGGAGCATGAGCGTGAACAGCATCCGCTCCTCGTAGTGGGCCACGCCCTCGATCTTGGCCAGCTCGGCCGCCGGCATCGTCAGGCTGGGCACGACGACGACCGTCCGCGGCGCGAGCCGGTCGGGGAAGACCCGCTCGAACTGGTCGCGGAACGCGGCCTGGAGCGCCGCGAACCGCGCCCGCTCCTCCGCCGACCCCGGGGGCGGGGCGGACGGGGGAGCGGGCGGGAGGTCGGTAGTCATGTGCGCGGCGGGCGGCGGCGGAGGGGAGAATAGGAGTCCCACCCGTCCGAAGCCAGCCGCGAGAGCGGGCCCGGGGGTACCGGGTACCGACCCGGAGGGCGCGCTAGAAGCTGATCGCCGCCTCGACGACGAACCCGTTCCAGTCGGCCCCGGCGTAGCGGAGGTCGCCGGCGAACCCGTCGCCGCTGTACGACGAGTCCACGTACTCGGCCTTCGCCAGCACGTTGTCGGTGAGGTACCAGCCGCCGCCGACGTTGAGCCGCGAGATCTCCTGGTCGGGGCCGTCGTCCATCGGCGAGCCGGTGACGGTGTTGTACCGGGTGCCGAGGTAGAAGCTGTCGTCGCGGCCGAGCCGGACGATCACCTCGCCGCCGAGCTGCGTGAACCCGCCGCGGTCGGCCATCCCCGTCGCCGTCTCCATCTGGCCGCCGCCGAGGCTCCGCTCGACCACGCCGAAGAGCTCGACGCCCACGGCCTCCGCCGCGCGGAACGCCACGAACGGGTTGACCTGGACGGCCGTCTGGTGCGGGAACCCGGGGTTGAACCGCGGGAGGAAGTCGCTCGGCCGCTCCTCGCCCGCGATCTCGAGGACGTTGTAGTACCGGGCGCCGGCCCGGTCGCCGCCGTAGAGGTAGTCGCGCGTGCCGGCGTCCGTGCTGTGGTAGACCGACCCGGTGAGCCGGGCGCGGAGCTGGTCGCCCAGCTGGCGGTCGACGCCGACCTTCCCGTAGAGGGCCACGCCGTCGTCGCCCTCGAGCGGGCTCTGGTTGAGCCGCCCGTTCGAGAGCCCGGCCACGCCGATGAACCCGTTACTCAGGACGCTCACCTCCGCGAAGGGCTCCGTCGCGAACGCGTCCATGATGTAGTTCCCGACGAACGGGTTGTAGATCGCCCGCGCGTTGTCGGACCGGCGGAAGTGGGTGTCGCCGTAGTTGATGTCGTCCATCCCGAACCGGAAGCGCGTGACCTCCATGACCTCGTCGAGGAACCCCTCCTGGATGAAGTCGAGGTTGTCAACCTGGAAGTAGCCCCCCTTCACCCAGGCCTCGGCGTGGTGGCGCGAGGAGAGGTAGGTCCGGAGGTGCATCCGCATCCCCTCGGCGACCTGGACGTCGAGGTTCAGGTTCGCCGTCGGCAGCGTGAAGTTGTTCGTGAGGTCGACGAGGTTGTCGGCGTCGTTGTCCTGCGTGATCCCCTGGAACTGGATCGCGAAGTCCCCGCCGACGTGGACCTCGAACCCGTTGAAGGGGGCGTTCGGCTCCTTGGGCGCCTCGAACACGTTGAGCCCGGCCTTGCTGTTCGGGCGGTAGTACTGGATGTCCTCGAAGCCGACGTCGTCGTCGCCGGGCTGGGCGGAGGCCGGCGGGGCGGCCGCCAGCGGGAGCAGGACGAGGGTGAGGGCGAGGGTGCGGAGTCGCATCGGGGTGGGGGGGGGTGAGTCTTAGGGAGCGTGGGCGGCGACGAGGTCGAACCCGACCGTCACCCGGTCGCGGGCGCGGACGAGCCCGAGCGGGCCGGCGGGCGGCTCGACGCCGAAGTCGGTCATG
>CAZDFV010000134.1:0-8651 GCA_964504495.1 uncultured Rhodothermales bacterium | reverse complement strand
CGGGTTCAGCGCGGACGGGACGGAGTACGTCCTCCACCTCCACCCGGACGAGAGCGGCCGGCTGGCGCTCCCGCCGCTCCCGTGGACGAACGTGATCGCGAACGAGCGGGGCGGGTTCGTCGTCTCCGAGCGCGGGGCGGCCTCGACGTGGGCGGCCAACAGCCGCGAGAACCGGCTCACGCCGTGGTCGAACGACCCGGTCGAGGACGCCGGCGAAGCCCTCTACCTCCACGACGGGGAGAGCGGCGCCGTGTGGTCGCCGACGCCCGGGCCGGTCCCGGCGTCCGTCCCGTACGAGGTCCGCCACGGGTTCGGGTACACCGCGTGGCGCGTGCGCGTGGACGGGATCGAGCACGAGACGGTCACGTCGATCGCGCCCGACGCGGCCGTGCGGCTGACCACGGTGCGGCTCACGAACACGGGCGACGCGCCCCGCCGGCTGGCGGTCGTCTCGGCCGCCCGCCTCGTGCTCGGACCCGACGGCGCGGACGGCGTCGTGACCGAGCGCGACGGCGACACCCTGTTCGCCCGCAACGGGGCGCGGGACGAGTTCGCCGAGCGCGTCGCGTTCGCCGCCGTCGCCGCTCCCCCGGACGCGGACGTGTCGCTGACCGCAGGCCGCGCCGCGTTCCTCGGCCGGTTCGGGACGCCCACCGCCCCGCTGGCGCTCGCGGAGGGCGGGGCGCTGGACGGCGAGACGGGCCCGGGCCTCGACCTCGCTGCGCACCGCGTCGCCCTCGACCTGGAGCCGGGCGAGACGGTCACGCTCGCGTTCGCGCTCGGCGAAGGGAAGGACCGCCCGGAGGCCGAGGCGCTCGCTCAGCGCTTCCGCCAGCCCGGCGCCGCGGAGGGGGCCATCGACCAAACGAAAGCCTTCTGGCGCGAGACGACGACGGCCCTCACCATCGAAACGCCGGAGCCGGCCCTCGACCTCCTCGTCAACGGGTGGCTCGTCTACCAGAACCTCTCGTGCCGGCTGTGGGGGCGGACGGCGTTCTACCAGAGCGGCGGGGCCTACGGGTTCCGCGACCAGCTCCAGGACACCTCGGCCCTCGTGTGGGCGCGGCCGGACCTCACGCGCGCCCAGGTCCTCCGCCACGCGGCCCACCAGTTCCCCGAGGGCGACGTCCTCCACTGGTGGCACCCGCCGACGGGAAAGGGCATCCGCACGCGGTTCGCCGACGACCTCGTGTGGCTCCCGCTCCTCGCCGCGCAGTACGTCGCCGCGACGGGCGACGCGGCCGTCCTGGAGGAGCACGTCCCGTTCGTCACCGCGCGCCCACTGGCGGAGGGCGAGGACGAGGCGTTCGTCCGGCCCGAGCGGACCGAGGAGACGGCGACGGTCTACGAGCACGCCGCCCGCGCCCTCGACCGCTCCCTCGACGTCGGCGCGCACGGGCTCCCGCTGATGGGCGTGGGCGACTGGAACGACGGGATGAACCGGGTCGGCCGCGAAGGCCGGGGCGAGAGCGTCTGGATGGGTTTCTTCCTGATCCAGACGCTGGGCGACTTCCTCCCGCACGTCGAGGCCCGGGGCGACGAGGCCCGCGCCGAGCGCTATCGCGAGCACCGCCAGCGCCTCCTCCGAGCCGTAAACGAAGCGGGGTGGGACGGGGCGTGGTACCGCCGCGCGTTCTACGACAGCGGGGCCGCGATGGGCTCGGCCGAGAGCGACGAGTGCCAGATCGACGCGCTCGCCCAGGCGTGGGCCGTCCTCTCCGGCGCCGCCCCGCCCGACCGCGCCCGCCAGTCGCTCGACGCGCTCGACGAACGGCTCATAGACGAGGAGGCCGGGCTCATCCGCCTGCTCGACCCGCCCTTCGACCGGACGCCCCACGACCCGGGCTACATCAAGGGCTACGTCCCGGGCGTCCGCGAGAACGGGGGGCAGTACACGCACGCGGCGCTGTGGGCCGTCCGCGCGTTCGCCGAGGCCGGCCGGTGCGAGCGCGCGGCCCCGCTCCTGGCGATGCTCTCGCCCGTGAGCCATACGTCGTCGCCCGAGGCCGTCGCCGTTTACAAGACCGAGCCGTACGCCGTCGCCGCCGACGTGTACGGCGTGGCCCCCCACGTCGGCCGGGGCGGGTGGACGTGGTACACCGGCTCGGCCGGGTGGATGCTCCGAGTGGCCGTCGAGTCGGTCCTCGGATTGGGGCTCGATGGGGGGGAGGCGCTGACGCTCGCACCCTGCATCCCCTCCGACTGGCCCGGGTTTTCGGTCCGTTACCGTCTGCCGGACGGGTCGGGAACGGTCTACAAGGTCAGAGTCGAGCGCGGCGATACGCCCGGCCTCACCCTCGACGGCGAGCCGCTGGCGGAGGCTGCGGGTGGGTGGCGCGTCCCGCTCGTGCGCGACGGGGCCGAGCACGCCGTCCGCCTCGCGGTCCCGTGAGGGCGCTCCTCCCTCTGCTCGTCCTGCTGGCGGCGTGCGCCAGCGGGCCGCGCGCCCCGGCTCCGGCGACGCTCGACGTGCTCACGCTCAACGTGTGGCACGACGCCCGCGACTGGCCGGCCCGCCTGGAGATCATCGCCGACACGCTCGCCGCGCTCCGGCCGGACGTGGTCGTGCTCCAGGAGGTTTTGCAGGACTCGGCGCGGGGGCTGGAGAACCAGGCCGAGACGCTCGGCGCGCGCCTGGGCTACGCCGTCGTCTTCGCCTCCGTCGACGGCCCCGAGCGGCCGAAGCGCTACGGGAACGCGGTCCTCACCCGGCACGCGGTTCTCGACACGAGCCAGACCCGACTGCGGCCGCTGGACGACTACCGCGTCGCCGCGCACGCCCGGATCGCCGTCGACGGCCGCCCGGTCGACGTCTACGCGACGCACCTCCACCACACGGCCGAGGGCGATACGGTCCGGGCCGAGCAGCTAGCCGACCTGCTCGCGTTCGTCGAGCGGACGCGCGGGCCCGACCCCGCCGTCGTCGCCGGCGACTTCAACGCACAGGCGGACGCGCCCGAGTTGGCGCCGCTCGCCGGCCGGTACGCGGATGCCTTCGGGGCCGTCCACCCGGGCGCGGAGCCCTCGACGCTCGTCGAGGCGCTGGGGCACACGCCGCGTCGGATCGATCACGTGTTCGTTGGCCCGGGCCTCCGGCCGGTCGCCGCGCGCGTCGTCCTGGCCGAGCCGGTCGGCGGCGTGTGGGCGTCGGACCACCGGGGCGTCTGGGCGCGCCTCCAGCGTCCCGAGTAGCTGGGCGGGCCGCTGGCGGACGCGCCCGCCAGTTCGACGTCAGCCCGCCTCGGCCCCTTCCTGGAGCGAGCGGACGGCCCCCCCGGCCGCCGCCGTGACCTCGGCCGTTGTCGGGATGCGGGGCCCGGCGTCGAGGCCCGCCCCGTTCGACGCGATCACGTCGCGGTAGAAGTCCGCGCTCGCCTTCGGCGTCCGCGCCTGCGTCTCGAAGTCGACGTGGACGAGGCCGAACCGCTTCGTCGTCCCCTGCGCCCACTCGACGTTGTCGAGGAGGCTCCACGCGAAGTAGCCGCGGACGTCGACGCCGCGCTCGATGGCGTCGCGGACCGCCAGCAGGTGGTCGTGGAGGTAGGCGATGCGGAGCGGGTCGCTCAGGCGCCCGCCGACGGGTTGGGGCGGGTCGTAGAACGCCGCCCCGTTCTCGGTCACGTAGAGCGGCGCCCGGTCTCCGCCCAGGCCCCACTCGTCGCGGAGGCGGACGAGGAGGTCGCGGAAGGCCGGCGCGTAGACCTCCCAGCCCATCTCGGTGTACGGGTGCCGCGGCTGGCGGACGCGCCGGGCCCGCTCGGGCGGGTCGTCCGGGTCGTCTCGGCAGACGGCCCGCGTGTAGTAGTTGACGCCGAGAAAGTCGAGGGGCGTCTGGATCTCGTCAAGGTCGGCCGCCGGCCACTCCGGCCACGCCTCGCCGAACACCTCCGCCAGCCGGTCGGGGTAGCGGCCGTGTACGACCGGGTCGAGGAAGATCCGGTTTATGTAAGCGTCGGCGCGGGCGGCGGCGGCGACGTCCCCCGGCCGGTCCGTAGCCGGCACCTTCGGCTCGAGGTTCACGGCGAGCCCGACCTCGGCGGCGCCCTCGGCCCGGAGCGCGGCCGTCCCACGGGCGTGGGCGAGCAAGAGGTGGTGGGCCACGAGCGGCCCCTCGGCCACGACGCGGTGGCCCGGCGCCAGCCCGCCCCGGACGTACCCGCCGTCCATGACCACCCACGGCTCGTTGATCGTGATCCAGCGCCGGACGCGGTCGCCCAGGCGCTCGTAGACGGCGCGGGCGTAGTCGGCGAACCAGTCGGCCGCGTCCCGGTTGAGCCAGCCGCCGCGGCCGTCGAGCGCGGCAGGGAGGTCCCAGTGGTAGAGCGTGACGAGCGGCTCGATCCCGGCCTCCGCCAGCCGGTCGAGGAGGCGGTCGTAGACGTCGAGCCCGGCGTCGTTCACGCGGCCCGTCCCCTCGGGCAGCACGCGGCCCCAGGCCACGCTGAAGCGGTACGCCTGGAGCCCGAGGCGCCGCATCAGCGCCACGTCGTCGGGCATCCGGCGGTAGTGGTCGCAGGCGACGTCGCCGGTCGTCCCGTCCACGACGCGGCCGGGCGTGCGGGCAAAGCGGTGCCAGATGCTCGGGCCGGCGCCGTCGGCGAGGGGCGACCCCTCGATCTGGTAGGCGGAGGTGGCGGCGCCCCAGAGGAAGTCGGGCGGGAACGGCATGGGCGGGGGGGAGGGGGCCTGGAGCATAGCGACGCCCCGGCGTTCGGCCCGCTGGCGGTGGGCCGGAACGGGCTCTGGCGGCCGGCCGTTCGCCCGGTCCCTTCCCCGCGTCCCCTCAGCTATCCCTATGGCCCGCTTTCTCTGCGCCGTCCACGCCCCCGACGCGACGCCCCGCGCGTTCGCCCTCGTCGAAGCCCTACCCGGGGCCGACGGCGACGCCTACGAGGGCCCGACCTACGCCGTCCGCGACTGCCGCGCGCTCTCGGGCGACGACCCGACCGGCGAGCTCCTCGACGCCGTCGCCTCCGAGAAGCAGTACGCCGGCCAGACGACGGTCGTGATGACCGGCGGCCAGAGGGCCGTCGACGCCCTCCGCGACCGGGGCCCGAGCGCCGTCGCCGTCACGCTCGTCGGCGACGGGACGTCGGCCGACGCCGACGCCCTCGACGTCCCGCTCCAGGTCCTCGTCGACACGTTCGAGCGGCTCTACCGCGACGGGGCCGTCGACGTGCCCGCGGCGCTCGACGCCGCCGCCGCGGCCGTCGACGCCATCTACACCGCCGCCGACCTCGAGGCCGGGGCCGCCGACTCCGACCGCGACGCTTCGGGCGACCTCGACGGCGGCTCCACGCGGACGCTCGCTGGCACGACCGTCGCCGGCGACGGACCCGACGCCGTGGTCGTGGAGCAGTCGGGGGCGGCGGAGAACGTCTCGACCGAGGCCGTCGAGTCGCCGGTGACGCTCGACGAGGCGAGCGCGGCGGCCGTCGACGCCTACGACCGGGTCGGGCGCGTGGCGGCGGCGACGGGCGGGCCGGCCCCCGACCTCGGCGAGCACGCCGACACCGCGACGGCCCTCGCCCTCGCGCTCTGGTACAACGAGAGCGCCCGCGACGACCTCCCCGCGACGGACAAGGCCGACGAGGCCCTCGCTGCCCGGTCGCGTCGCCAGGACGGTCGGAACCCGCAGCGCACGCGCTAGCCCGGACGAGCGCGGCCGGCTGGGGGGCGCTCCGCCAGCCGGCCGCGGCTCCAGGGGGGCGGGCGCCTACGCCTCGCGCCTACGCCTCGCGCTCCACCTCGTCGCGGTCGAGCTCGACCTCCGTCTCGTTCGAGAAGTGCCGGGCGATGTGGTCGCCCTCGAACACGAAGGCGTTGACGATCTCGAACCGGCCCCGCTCGCTCTCGACGCGGAGCAGGTTGAACGCCGCGTCGCTAGAGGTCTGCTCGTGCGTGGTCTCGGCGGACGAGACCCGCCCGTGGTACTCGAAAAACTGGCGGTACCGGTCGCGGACGGCGTCGCGGCCGTCGCTCACGCCGTCGAGCCAGACGAGCTGGCCGTCTTCGGCGTAGAGGTCGGCGACGGCCTCGGCGTCGCCCTCCTGGACGAGGCGGGCGTGGCGGGCGGCGAGGTCGGATGTAGACATGGGGAGGGGCGGGCTAGAGGGGGAAGGTGGGGGGGACCGAGGCCGTCCGGGCCGGCTCCTGGACCACCTGCCACACGACGTGGCGGAGGTCGGGGACGATCAGCCGCTCGACGGCGAGGGCCGCGGCGCCCGGCGAGCCGGGGCAGCAGAACAGGAGCGTCTCGGCCGGCCCGTCCTCGGCCCCGTAGAGCCCGGCCGTGGCCCGCGAGAGCATGGCGGCCGGGCCGATCTCGTTGAACGAGAGCGTCCGGAAGATCTCGCCGAACCCGGGCAGCGGCTTCTGGATGAGCCGGTCGGCCACCTCGGTCGTCGTGTCGCGCCGCGAGATCCCCGTCCCGCCCGTCGTGACCACGACCTCGACCTGGCCGACGAGGTGGAGGAGGACGGCCCGGATCGCCTCGCCCTCGTCGGGGACGATCCGGTAGAACTCGACGGGGTAGCCCGCCGCCCGGAGCCGGTCCTTGACGAGCACGCCGCTCCGGTCGGTCTCCTCCGTCCGCGTGTCCGAGACGGTGACGACGGCGCAGGCGACGGGCGTCTCGTCGGCGCGGGCCTGGTGCTGAGCGGCGGACATCGGGGCGGGGCGGGCGGCCCCGCTCTCACCCACGCCCTGCGGGCCGCGTTCCGCCGTCGGCGTCCGTTTGTGGGCCGTCCGCCGGCTCGCCGAACCACCGGGGCGGGTCGTACCCGTGGCCGCCCCACGGGTGGCACCGGCCGATCCGCCAGAGGGCCAGGACCGTCCCCCGGACCGCCCCGTACCGGCGGAGCGCCTGGGCGGCGTACTCCGAGCACGTCGGCGTAAACCGGCACGACGGCCCGAGCCACGGCGAGACGGCGCCCTGGTAGAGCCGGACGAGCCCGACGAGCACCGTCCGCGGAAGCCGCCACACGGCCCGGCCCGCCCGCGCGAGCGGGGCGTCGGAGTCGGGGCGGACGGCGGGGCCGGGCATAGGGGGAAGATGGCGAACGGTCGGCACGGACACCGCGGGAAACGCTGGGCCCCCCCGCACTCGCGTGACTGGCGGCGGCGTCCGCCAGCGGGGAGCTAGTCGCCGGCGAGGAACGAGCGGAGGCGCCAGCCGTCGCCGTCGTCCCAGAACACGGCGCGGTAGCCGACCGGGCTGAGCGCGCGCCCGGCCTCGACGAACGCGGCCCGGTCGTCGGGCAGCCGGACCTGCCGCCAGCCGTCGAGCGGCGGGGCCAGGACCGGCAGGGCGATCTCGCTCAGCCGCGCGACCTCGACGCCGCCCGGCTGGTCGTAGGCCGGCACGCCGCGCTCGACGACGGCGACGGTGCCGAACGGGTCGAGGTCGGAGGGCCAGAGGGCCGGGACGAACGGGACGGTCACGGCCCCGTCCTCGTCCACGCTCCCCCCAGCGAGGGCGCGCGCGAGGACGTCCCAGACGGGCTCCCCGGCCGGCGGGTCGCCCTCCAGCCACATCCGCCCGAACCCGTCCGGCCCGCCCGGCTCGTCGCCGAACGAGAGCCGGGCGCCGGGCGCCACGAGGGCGAGGAGCGCCGCCGTGTCGCGCCGGGCGACCGTCTCCGCCAGCCGCTCGCGGAAGGCGACGAACGCCGGCCGCGCAGCCCCGTCGTCCACGAACGCGACGTCGCCCTCGAACGTGGGCACGTCCGGCGTCGGCGTCGCGGGGGCGGCGGCGGGCTCGCACCCGAGGGCGACGGCGAGCAGGAGGGCGGGGAGGGCGGAGCGCATCGGGTGCGTGGTACGCCCGGGGCCGCTCGGCTTTCCCCCGATTCTCCTCCCCGCCGCGCCCCGTGCGCCGTCAGTTTCCCCGCTCACCCGCACGCCCCCGATGGACCTCCAGCCCCTCCTCGACGCCGCCACCTTCAACAGCGACGGGCTCGTCGCCGCGATCGCCCAGGACCACGAGACCGGCGAGGTCCTGATGCTCGCCTACATGAACCGCGAGACGCTCCGCGAGACGCTCGAGAGCGGCGTGATGACGTACTGGAGCCGGTCGCGCCAGACCGTCTGGAAAAAGGGCGAGACGAGCGGGAACGTCCAGCACGTCAAGGAGGCCCGGGTCGACTGCGACGGCGACGCCCTCCTGTTCAAGGTCGAGCAGGTGGGCGGGGCCGCCTGCCACACGGGCCACCGCTCGTGCTTCTACCGCCGCGTCGAGGACGGCGCCCTCGAGACGGTCGGCGCGCCGGTCTTCGACGCCGACGCCGTCTACACCAAGTAGCCCGGCCCGCTGGCGACGCCCGCCAGCGGGCCCTACTCCTCCGCGCGGACGACCCGGTGGCCCGTGTACCGGGCGCTCGCCCGGAGCGTGACGACGTACTCGCGGAGCCGGCGCCGCTGGCGGACCGTCGCCTCGGCGCGCGCCGCCAGCGGCAGGTCGAGCCCGTCGACCCGGACGTAGTCGACCTCGCGGAAGGCGCTCCCGCCCGGCCGCCGGCCCTCGGCCCGGAGGCGGAGGAGCCTCGGGGCCCGCTCGGACCGCGTGAACCAGGCCGTGACCCGGTCGGCCGGCCCGACGGCCGGGCGGAACGTGACGCGCCAGGCCGGTCGCCCGCGGGCCCGGTCCTCCT
>CAZDFV010000133.1:0-8739 GCA_964504495.1 uncultured Rhodothermales bacterium | reverse complement strand
GGTCTACGTGGCCTCGATCATGACGCTGCTCCGATGAATGTCACTACCTCCTAGCTTAGGGCGCCCCCCGACGCACGCCATGCCCCTCGACCTCCTCCTCTCCGGCGGCACCCTCCTCGACGCCGCCAGCGGCCAATCCCGCCGCGCCGACGTCCTCATCCGCGACGGACACGTCGCCCAGCTGGCGGACGCGATCGAGCCGCCCGAGGGCGTCCGCCAGTGGGACGCGAGCGGCAAGACGATCAGCCAGGGGTGGATGGACATGCACGTCCACCTCCGCGAGCCGGGGCAGGAGCACAAGGAGACGGTCGAGACCGGCGCCCGGGCCGCCGCCTGGGGCGGGTTCACGGCCGTCGCCTGCATGCCGAACACGGACCCGCCCATCGCCACGCGCGACGTGGCCGAGTTCGTCACCAAGCGGGCCGAGGGACTTCCCGTAGACGTCTACCCCGTCGGCGCCATCTCCAAGGGGCGCAAGGGCGAGGAGCTGGCGGAGATGGCCGACATGAAGGCCGGCGGCGCCGTCGCCTTCTCCGACGACGGCTCGCCGGTCCAGCACGGCGGGCTCATGCGCCACGCGCTCGAGTACGCCCGGACGCTCGGCGTCCCCCTCCTCGGTCATGAGGAGGACCTGACGCTGAACCCCCACGGCCACATGAACGAGGGGGCCGTCGCCACGCGCCTCGGGCTGCCGGGCATCCCCGGGCTCGCCGAGGAGGCGATGATCGCCCGCGACTGCTTGCTCGCCGAGTTCACCGGCGCCCGGTTCCACGTCTGCCACATCTCGACCGCCACCGCTGTCGACATCGTCCGTCGGGCGAAGGCGCGGGGCGTGCCCGTGACCGCCGAGGCGTGCCCGCACCACTGGGCCCTCACCGACGCCGCCGTCGAGACCTCGGGCTACGACACGCACACCAAGATGCACCCGCCGCTGCGGACGGCCGCCGACGCGCAGGCGATCAAAGACGGACTGGCGGACGGCACAGTCGACGCGATCGCCACCGACCACGCGCCGCACGCCGGGTTCGAGAAGGAGGTCGAGTTTATCGAGGCGCCGTTCGGGATCCTCGGCCTCGAAACCTGCTGGGGCCTGACCGCCCGCGACCTCGTCCGGCCGGGCGTGCTGACGCTGGCGGAGGCCGTGCACAAGCTGACGGTCGCGCCGCGCGAGATCCTCGGGATCGAGGTGCCGGCGCTGGCGGAGGGCGCCCCCGCGAACCTGACGGTCTTCGACGACTCGACCGAGTGGACGTTCGAGCGGCGGCACATCCAGTCCAAGTCCCACAACACGCCGTTCGTCGGGGAGCCGATGACCGGGCGGGCGTGGGCCGTCGTCAACAACGGCCAGTTCGTCGAGGCTGAGGGGTGATCGACGTCGTCCAGGCTGACATCACCGCGCTCGACGTGGACGCCGTCGTCAACGCCGCGAACGAGCGGATGCTGGGCGGCGGCGGTGTGGACGGGGCCATCCACCGCGCGGCCGGACCGGAGCTGCTGGCGGCGTGCCGGGCCGTGCCCGAGGTCCGTCCGGGCGTCCGGTGCCCGACGGGCGAGGCCCGCGTCACGCCCGGCTTCCGCCTGCCCGCGCGGTTCGTGATCCACACCGTCGGGCCCGTCTGGCGCGGCGGCAGCGCGGGCGAGGCCGACGCGCTCGCCTCGGCCTACCGGAGCAGCCTGGCGCTGGCTGCCGAGCACGATCTGAAAAGCGTCGCCTTCCCCGCCATCTCGACCGGCGTCTACGGCTACCCGCCCGACCAAGCCGCCCGTGTCGCCATCCGCACGATCCGCCAGTGGCAAGCCGAGCACGACGCGCCGGGCCGCGTCCTCCTCGTCGGCTACGACGCGCACGCGGCCGACGCGCTCCGCGCCGCGCTGGCGGAGGCGTAGGGCGGGCTACCCAGCGGCATTTCGGACCGCGTTCTCGGCGTTCCGCACGAACCCCTCCCACGTCGCCCGCTTGACGGGGCTCCGGCGGAACCGCTCGCGGAACGTCTCCAGGTCGATCTCGGCCCAGGCCGCGGCCGGCGTGTCCTCGGTCCCGGGGCGGGGGAGGAACCGGGCGTCGAGCGTCGGCCGCGAGAACTTGGTCCACGGGCACACGTCCTGGCAGATGTCGCACCCGAACGCCCACGTCCCGAACGCGGCCGCCAGCGGTTCGGGGAGGTCGGGCCCGCGGTGCTCGATGGTCCAGTACGAGATGCACCGCGTGGCGTCGATCTGGTAGGGCGCGTCGAGGGCGCCGGTCGGGCAGGCGTCGAGGCAGCGCGTGCAGCTCCCGCAGTGGTCGGCCGTGAACGGGGCGTCGGGCGCGAGGGGCACGTCCACGATCAGCTCGCCGAGGAAGACAAACGAGCCGTGCGAGCGCGTGATGAGGTTGGTGTTTTTCGCTTGCCACCCCAGCCCGGCGCGCTGGGCCCACGCCTTGTCCATGACCGGCGCCGAGTCCACGAACGCCCGGCCGCCGGCCCCGCCCGTGCGCGTGTCGAGCCAGTCGAACAGCTCGGCCAGCTTCTCCTTGAGCACGTCGTGGTAGTCGTCGCCCCAGGCGTACCGGCTGATCTTGGCGGCCGGCGCGCGGCCCCCGCCCGGCTGGCGGTCCGGCTGCCAGTAGGAGGCGAAAACGGAGACGACGCTCCGGGCGCCCGGGACGAGGACGGTCGGGTCGATCCGCTTGTCAAAATTCCGCTCCATCCACGTCATCGCGCCGTCGCTCCCGCCGTGGCGGCCGTCCGCGAGCCACGCCTCCAGGCGGCGGGCCTCGGCGTCGAGGCGCTCGGCGCGGGCGATGCCGCACCCGTCGAACCCGACGCGGCGCGCGTGGGTCTTCAGCTCACGAGCGAGGGCGGCATGGTCGGTTCCGGGCACGGGGGGAGGGGGCGGATTCCTCCCAAACGTACCGGTTGCCCGAGCGCCCGGAGCGTCCGGCGGATCTGGGCGTCGTGGTGCCGGTGGTGGGCGAGTAGAAAGGCGAGGGCGTCGTCGAACAAGAACGGCCCGGCGATGGGGTGGTCGAACCCGACGGCCCCAGGCGCCGGCCGGGGCCTCCGCCAGCCGGCCCGGAGCGCGGCCCACCGCTCGCGGACGTCGGGCCACCACGGCGCCTCCGCCGGCATCACGTACTGGGCCGAGGACGGGCCCTCGATCCGCAGCGGGAGCGCGAGAACGGCCCGGATCGCCGTGCTCCGCGCCCGGCTGGTGGCCGCCGCGAGCGCCGAGGCCGGCGGGCCGTCGAACTGGAGGCCGCCGTCGATCAGGCAAAAGTGCTCGGCGAGCTGGGCGAGCGACCACGCCCCCGGTGCCGGCTTCTGGTGGACGACGTCGGGGGGGAGCCCGTCGAGGAGCGCCGTGACGCGGGCGCGGTGGGCGTCGAGGGCGGCGGAGACGTCGGTCATGGCAGGGCGAGGCGGCGGTGCGGTTGGGGCTCGGCGAGCGTCCACACGACGGCGCCGCAGACGGCGACGGCGCTGTTCTTCAGCACGCCGGTCAGGGGGGCGAGGACGAGGGTCGGGTCGGCCCACACGACGGCGGCCGTGATCAGGCACATGGCGACCGTGGTCACCGCGACCGCCAGCCGCTCCCGGTAGCCGACGAGGAGCACGACGCCCGCGACCGTCTCCAGCACACCGACCGCGACGAGCGTGGCCTCGGGCGAGCCCACCCACATCCCGCTGGCGGCGACAATCGCCAGCTCGTCGGGGTCGCGGAGCCAGAGCTTGAGGCCGAGCCCCTCGCCCAGCCACACCACGGCGAGCGAGAGCCGGGCGACAAGGCGGAGGTGACGGGGCGTCATGGGGACGAACTTTCAGTCGTGATTGAAAATACGGGCGCGTCCTCCGCCGGTTGCGCGGCCGCCTCGTTTCTGCGCTGGGCGCGGCGAACCCACTCCGCCAGCCCGTCGTCCACCGTTCGTCCCCGCGCTCCGCCCATGCACGTTCTCCTCACCGGCGCCACCGGCTACGTCGGCTCGTACACGCTCGATGCCCTGCTCAAGCGCGGGCACACGGTCCGGGCGCTCACGCGCGAGGCGGCGCCCGACCTCGACGCGCGCGACAGCGTCGAGACGGTCCGGGGCGACGTGACCGACGCCGCCTCGCTGGCGGGCGCCTTCGACGGGGTGGAGGCGGTCGTCCACCTCGTCGGGATCATCGACGAGCATCCCCAGCGAGGCGTGACCTTCGAGCGCGTCCACGTCGACGGGACGCGGAACGTGGTCGAGGCGGCGCGGTCGGCGGGCGTGGACCGGTTCGTCCACATGAGCGCGAACGGTGCACGGCCGGACGGCGTGAGCGCCTACCAGACGACGAAGTGGGAGGCCGAGGAGATCGTCCGCGCGGCCGGCTTTGGGCACGCCGTCGTGTTCCGCCCCTCGACGCTCTTTGGCGACCCGGGGCCGGACAACCCGGAGTTCGCCAAGCGGCTGTGGGAGACGCTCGTCAAGCCGTTCCCCGTCCTCCCAGTCTTTGGGGATGGGCGGTACCAGCTCCAGCCCGTCTCCGTGGCCGCCTGCGCCGACGCGCTCGCCCAGGCCGTCACGCGCGACGCCTCGAACGGCCGGTCGTACTGCGTGGCCGGCCACGAGCGGATCGCCTACCCCGAGGTGCTGGCGCGGATCGCCCGCGGCGGCGGCCTGACGCCCAAGCCGACGGCGCCGGTGCCGATGTTTGCCGCGCGCCTCGGCGTGAACACGCTCGGCAAGGCCGGGCTGCTCCCGATCTCGCCGGCCCAGTTCGAGATGCTCGTCGAGGGCAACACGTGCGACCCATCCTCCTTCTTCGCCGACTTCGGCGTCGAGTCGCCCCCGTTCAGCGCGGAGACGTTGTCATACCTCGGGAGGTACGAATGAGGACGCTCGCCCTGGCCCTCGTCGTCGGGCTGGCGGGGTGCGCGGGCGCGCCGCCGACGCCTCCGCCCCAGGCCCTTGGGTTCACCTGGGCGCCCGTCGACTCGCTCGACGCACGGCTGCCGGCGTCCGTCCGCGTGCTCGAAGGCGTCTCCGAGACCGACACGCTGCGGGCGTGGGCCGTCCACGTCGCCCTGGACGTCCCGCTCGACGTGGTCGTGGCCGAGGACCCGGCCGACCGGCGCGAGACGCCGACCGAGATCGCCCGGCGGACGGGGGCGTGCGTCGTCCTCAACGGCGGCTACTTCAACATGGAGACCGGCGCGCCCGTCGGCCTCGTCGTGGACGCCGGGCGGCTCGTCTCGCCCGCGTTCGACACCGTCGAGCGGGAGGGCGTGCCGTACGTCGTCGCCCGGGGCGCCGTCGGCCTGACCGCGGACGGCGACGTGGAGGTCGCCCCAGCCCGCGACGACGGGGCCGCGCCCTGCCGCGTGGACGCGCCGCCCGCCCACCGGCCGGGCGCCCCGGACGTGGCACCGGCGTGCAGGTCATGGCCGATCCAAGAAGCGCTCGGGGCCGGGCCCGTCCTCGTCCAGGACGGCGCCCTCGCGGTGGGGACCGACGCCGAGGTCTTTTTCGGGACCTCAATCCCGGCGCGCCACCCGCGCTCGGCCGTCGGCGTGACGGCGGACGGCGGCGTGGTCCTCGTCGTCGTCGATGGCCGCCAGCCCGAGAGCCGCGGCGTCACGCCCGACGAGCTGGCCCTCCTCCTCCGGTCGCTGGGCGCCGAGGACGCCGTGAACCTCGACGGGGGCGGGTCGTCGGCGCTCGTCGTCCAGCCATCCGGCGGAGCGCCGGTCCGCCTGAACCGGCCCGCTGGCGGCGACGTCGAGCGCGAGGTGTCGACGGCGCTCGCGGCGTTCTGCGACGAGCGGTAGGGCTCTGAGAGATGCTGATTGGTATCGACCCAAAGGAGTCCTCCCCCTGCCCGGGGAGTCCCCGAAGGGGGAGGGGGTAGACCGGACGAGGCACGGTACCCCGGTTCCGACGCGGTCCGCCCCGCTGGCGGAGCGTTTCCGCCAGTCGGGTAGACGACGCTCTGGCCGATCAACCACCCCTGTCCCCTCCTGTCCAGGAGGGGGACTCCCCGACGGAGTTTGCAGCGGACCGGACCCGACGCGGCTGGCCGCGCTACTCCGCCCCGTCGCCGCCCAGGGCGCCGGCGCCGACCGACTGGCGGCTGCCGTCGACGTTGACGACGCGCTGGCGCGGGAGGTAGCGGCCGCCGTCGAGGTCGCGGAGATAGGCCACCAACTCTTCCCGCAACTCGCAGTGGAGGTCCCACGCCGTCGACGGGTCCTTCGCGCTGCACAGCGCCCGGACCTCGATCGTCTCGTCGTCCACGGCCGTGACCTGGACCGTCGGCTTCTTTTCCTCGTCCCAGCCCTCGGCGTTGCGGAGGAGCTCGTCGAACTTGTCGCGGACGCGGTCCACGTCGAGCGTGTAGTCGGCGTAGAGGTAGATGGGCTTGACGAGGTGGGCGTCGCGGATCGTCCAGTTCTCGAACGGGTGCGTGATGACGTGCCGGAGCGGGACGACGAGCCGCCGCTGGTCCCACGTCTGAATCAGGACGTAGGTGTAGGTCACGTCCTCGACGTAGCCCCACTCGCCGTCGTAGATCACGCTGTCGCCGATCCGGAGCGGCTTGGCGAGGGCGATCTGGATGCTGGCGACGATGTTCCCGAGTACCGGCTGCGCTGCGATCCCGAGGATGACGGTCGCCACGCCGGCCGAGGCCACGAGCGAGAACCCGAGCACGCGGAGCGACTCGAACTGGCTCAGCACGAGCCCGACGGCGAAGGCGACCAGCACGAACAGGACCACGCGCCGCCCGACCGAGAGGTACGTCAGCCACCGCTGCTCGTCGGTCTTGTCGTCGCCCGAGAGCTCGTCCACGCTGTCGACGCCCTGGCGGTTCGCGACGTACTCGGTGAGGGCGCCGATCGCCCGCATCGCCAGCCACACGAACGCCCCGATCGTGGCGATGAGGAGGGCCGTCGCGACGGCGCCCGGCAGCGCGAGCACGGTCGTGGCGATCAGGTAGAGGGCGAACAAGCCACTCGCCACGGCGACCGGCGTCGCCACGTGCCCCGCCAGCTGGCGGGCCCAGTCGGCGTCGGAGCCCTCCAGCCACCGCTTCACCGCGCGGCGGACGGCCCACGTCAGGAGCCCGACGAGGACGGCGCCGAGCGCGAGCCCGAGCCACGCCCACAGCGGCGTCTGGCCCACGACCTCGGTGCGCGCCCACGCCGGCACGGCCCGGTCGATCGGGCCCGGCCCGTACTTCTTGAAGAGGGCCGGCACGTTCTCGACCGTCTGGGGCGAGACCACCCAGACCGGCCCCGCCTCGCCCACGCGGACCCGCTGGAGCCGCACGGCGACGTCGCGGCCGTCGAGGCTGAGCGTGCCCAGGCGGAGGCTCCGGCGCGGCTGCCCGAGCAGGGCGTCGTTCGGCCCGCTCGGCTCGGTGCTCGCCCCGTCGGGCCGGTCGGGCAGCCCCTCCCAGTCGAACCCGAGCTGGCTGTCGAGGACGTAGTACAGGTGGCGGGCCAGGAGCGGCCCGTCCGCGGCCTGCTCGCCTTCGGGGATCAGGTTGAGGTTGAGGGCGCGCGCGGCTTCGTCGAACCGCTCGGCCTTTCCTGTCCGCGCAAAGTGCTCGAGGGCGGCCTGGGGCGTTTGGAGGTTCGGCGGCTCGGCGGCCTCGCCCAGTCCGACGTTGAGCTCGCGGAGCGGGTGGTACGCCTCGGCGTAGTCGAGGAGGGCGTCAGAGCTGCCCGAGAGCCGGTCGGCGACGGCCTGGGCCGAGGCCGAGTCCGGCGCGGCCACGGCCGAGTCGGCGGAGACGACGTCCGGCTGGGCTGCGGCCGGCAGCGCGAGGGCGAGGAGGACGAGGAGACGGAGCATAGAGCGGGTGGATCGACCGAGCGGGAGCGGGGACAGGGTAGGGGGGAGGCGGCAGAGCGCGTGCGAAGGGTCGGCCCGTTCGGTGAGCCGCTCGCCCGCTGGCGGACGGCCGCCGCCAGCGGGGCCGGCGGTACCTTCCGGGCCCCCCGGACCGCCGATGCAGACCGACACCCCGACCACGCCCGGACCGCCTGGGCGCGCCGACGACGCCCCCCGGAAGCTGTACGTCGCCGTAGCCGGCAACATCGGTGCCGGGAAGAGCACGCTCACCCAGATCCTCGCCGACGCCTTCGGCTGGCGGCCCTTCTACGAGTCGGTCGACGACAACCCGTACCTCGCCGACTTCTACGAGGACATGCGGCGGTGGAGCTTCAACCTCCAGGTCTTTTTCCTGTCCTCCCGCTTTACGCACCAGAAGGAGATCGAGGCCGCGGCCGGGTCCGTCGTCCAGGACCGGAGCATCTACGAGGACGTCGAGATCTTCGCCCGGAACCTCCACGACATGGGGCTCATGGACGGCCGGGACTATGAGAACTACGCCGACCTGTTCTCGATCATGACCGGGTACCTCCGCCCGCCCGACCTCCTCGTCTACCTCCGGGCCGGCGTGCCCACGCTCGTCCGCCACATCCAGAGCCGGGGCCGCGAGTACGAGTCGTCGATCCGGCTCGACTACCTCGAGCGCCTGAACGGGCTCTACGAGGACTGGATCGACCGCTACCCCCACCCGAAGATGGTCGTCGAGACGGACGGCCTCGACTTCGTGAGCGAGGACGCCGACCGCTACGAGGTCCTGAGCCGGGTCGAGAGCCGGCTGTTCGGGCTCTTCCCCGTCTAGGCGTGCGGGCCGCCGCCCGGGTCGCCGCCGCCGCGCTGGCGGTGCTCGCGGCCACCCCGGTCGCGGCCCAGCCGGACACGACGGCCGCCCCGGTGCG
>CAZDFV010000132.1:0-8839 GCA_964504495.1 uncultured Rhodothermales bacterium | reverse complement strand
GGGGTGGGACGCACGCGACGTGCCCGCTGGCCCCGGCCTCGCCGCGGCCGTCGCCGCCAGCCGGCCGGGCTGGCGGCTCGTCGGCTGGGACGACCCGGCCCTGACGCGCGGCGCCTTTGCGGCCCCAACCGTACTCTGACCCCGCCCCCACACCCGCCCTCCTTGTCGCTCCGGACCCTCCCCCGCGCCCTCGTCCTCCTCGTGCTCACCGTCGGCGGGCAGGCCGCCTGGGCCCACGCCGCGAACCAGACCTACGTCTACCTCCGCGTCTACGAGGACCGCATCGAGGCCCGCCTCGAAGTCGCGCGGGGTGATCTCGAAGACGCCCTCGGTTTCTCGCTCAGCCCCGACGCCGTGCTCACGGCCGACGAGGTCCGCGCCCGCCTCGGCGCGATCCGGGCGTTCGTCGAGCCCCACCTCGCGTTCGCGGTCGACGGCGAGCCCGTCCCGCTCCGGTTCGTCGGGGCCGACGCGACGGACGGCGACGAGCTCGACTTCGTCCTCCTGAGCTACGTCCTGGAGGGGGTGACGGAGGTCCCGGACGCGCTCGAGGCGCGGTTCGACCTGTTCCTCGACGAGGACCCCGAGCAGGCCAACCTCCTCCTCGTCGAGCACAACTGGCTGACGTCGACGTTCAACAACGAGGCGGAGGCGGCCCTCGCCTTCTCGCCCGTCGCGCGCGTGCAGACGCTCGACCTCTCGGACTCGAGCGTGTGGAACGGGTTCTGGGGGCTCATCAAGCTGGGCGTGTGGCACATCTGGATCGGGCTGGACCACATCCTGTTCTTGCTCGCCCTCGTGCTCCCGTCGGTGCTCTACCTGGAGGACCGGCGGTGGCGGCCGGTCGCGACCTTCCGGCCGGCGTTCATGAACATCGTCGCCATCGTGACCTTCTTCACGATCGCGCACAGCATCACGCTGACGCTGGCGGCGCTGGAGGTCGTGAGCCTGCCGTCGCGGCTCGTCGAGTCGGTGATCGCGGCCTCGATCGCCGTGGCGGCCCTCCACAACCTGTTCCCGCGCGTCGCCGTCCGCGAGTGGATGATCGCGTTCGCGTTCGGGCTGTTCCACGGGTTCGGGTTCGCGAGCGTGATGGGCGACATCGGGATGGGCCAGGAGCGGCTGGCGCTGTCGGTGCTCGGGTTCAACCTGGGCGTCGAGATCGGGCAGGTCGCGATCATTGCCGTCGTTTTCCCCATCCTTTACTATATCAGGACGTTCCGCTGGTACGTGCCCGTCGTGGTCCGCCTCGGGTCGGTGCTCCTGATCGGCGCGGCCCTCGTGTGGCTCGTCGAACGGATCGTCGGCCACTCGGTCGGGTGGATGGTCTACCTCCTCCGCCAGCGGCTCGGCCTCTAACCCTCTGCCCATGAACACCCTGCTCCTGACCGGGGACGACGTGCAGCGCATCGCCCGGCGCGCCGGGCTCGACGCGCTGATGGACGCGCTCATCGAGCGCCTGACGGCCGCGTTCGTCGCCTATGACCCGGCCCAGACCGAGATCCCCGAGCGCGACGGGGTCTCCTACACCGCCCCCACGACGGGCCTCGTCGAGTGGATGCCGTGCCGCCAGGGCGGCCAGGTGACGGTCAAGACCGTCGGGTACCACCCGGAGAACCCGGCCCGGCACGGCGTCCCGACGATCCTCTCGACCGTCAGCGCCTACGACTCCGCGACCGGCCACCTCCGCTGCCTCGCCGACGGCACGCTGCTGACGGCGCTGCGGACGGGCGCGGCCTCGGCCGTCGCCACGGGCCGGCTGGCGGCGCCCGACGCCGAGACGGTCGGGCTCGTCGGGGCCGGGGCCCAGGCCGTGACCCAGCTCCACGCGCTCCGGCGCGTCCGGGACGTCCGGCGCGTCCTCGTCTCGGACGTCGACCCGGCGACGCTGGCGACGTTCGCCCGCCGCGTCGAGGCGTTCGCCGCCGACCTCGCCGTCGAGACGGCCGACATCGAGGACGTGGTGCGGGAGGCCGACGTGCTCTGCACGGCCACGTCGGTCGACGTCGGGGCCGGGCCCGTCTTCGACGACGTCGCGCTCCGGCCGCACGTGCACGTCAACGCCGTCGGGTCTGACTTCCCCGGCAAGACCGAGCTGCCGGCGGCCCTCCTCCGGCGGAGCCTCGTCTGCCCCGACTTCCGGGCCCAGGCCGTCCGCGAGGGCGAGTGCCAGCAGCTCGACGCCGGCGCCATCGGCCCGAGCCTCTACGAGCTCCTCCAGCGCCCCGGCCTCCACGCCGACGCCGCCAGCCGCCCGACCGTCTTCGACTCGACGGGCTGGGCGCTGGAGGACCACGTCGCCCTCGGCCTCCTCCTCGACTACGCCGACGACTGGGGGATCGGCACGCCCGTCCCCATCGAGGCGATCGCGGGCGACCCGCACGCACCCTACGAGTTCGCCGAGCGCACCGCCCTCGCCGCGCTCGCCCTCTAAGCCTTGTCGACCATGACCACCACGACGCTCGACGCCCCGGCCCTCGCCTCGAACGGGATCGCCCTGGACACGAGCCCCGACGCCTTCGGCGAGCTGGAGACGGCGAACAGCCTCCTCGGCGACCCGGACGCCCTCCGCGCCCGGATGCGGGACGCCGGCTACCTCTTTTTCCGCGAGCTCCTCGACCCCGAGGTCGTGCTCCGCGCGCGGCGCGAGATCCTGCTCAAGTACGCGACGGTCGGCGAGATCGACGGGATCAACCACCCGGTCACCGACGCCATCCAGTCGGACCACACGTTTATCGACCAGGTCAACCTCCGGGCGTTCACGGAGAGCGTGCGGACGGGGATGGCCTACGAGGCCGTCGTGCTCCACCCGACGCTCCTCGGGATGCTGGAGGCGATCCTCGGCGGCGCCGTCCGGCCGTACGACTTCCGGTGGCCCCGGTTCGTCCGCCCGGGCGAGGGGTGCGGGTTCCACTACGACGGGCCGTACATGAACCGGGGGACCGACACGGTCTTCACGACGTGGATCCCGCTCGGCCGCGTGCGCCGCCACGAGGGGGCGCTCATCATCTTAGAGGACAGCCACACGTCCGACCAGCTCCTCTCGACCTACGCCACGCGCGACGCCGACAAGGAGAAGATCAGCTGGCTCAGCACCGACCCGGTCAAGCTCCAGCGCGCGCTCGGCGGCCGGTGGCTCACGACCGACTTCGAGGCCGGCGACGTGCTGTGCTTCGGGATGCACATGCTCCACGGCGCCCTCGACAACCGCTCGCCCGAGCGCCGGTGCCGGCTCACGTCCGACACCCGCTACCAGCGGGCCGACGAGCCGCTCGACGAGCGCTGGAACGGCCACAACCCCGAGGCCCACGGCTACGACAAGGTGTTCCTCCCCGGCCTCGGCCGGTGGAACAACCAGGACTTCCAGGACGAGTGGAAGCCCGTCGACGCGCTCGGCCGCCTCGACCTCGACCGCCCGGACACAGCCTGATGGACTTTTCCTGGACCGACGAGCAAAGGGCGCTCCGCCGCGACACCGTCGCCTTTGCCGAGGCGTGCCTGAACGACGGCGCGGTCGAGGACGACCGGGCGGGCACGTTCCCGCGTGAGAAGTGGCGGATGTGCGCCGAGTTCGGCGTCCAGGGCCTCCACGTGCCGACCGCGTACGGCGGGCAGGGCCGCGACGCCCTCACGACCGTCCTCGCGATGGAGGGGCTGGGCTACGGGTGCCGCGAGAACTCGCTCCCGTACGCGATCGGCTCGCAGATGTGGACGGTCCAGGACGTGATCCTGAAAGTCGGCTCGGAAGCGCAGAAGCGGCGGTGGCTGCCCCCCCTGTGCGCGGGCGAGGCGGTCGCGGCGTTCGGGATCACCGAGGCCGAGACCGGGTCGGACACGTACGCCCTCCAGATGCGGGCCGAGGCCGTGGACGGCGGCTACGTCCTCAACGGGCGGAAGGTCTGGATCACGAGCGCGCCCGTCGCCGACCTCGCCCTCGTGTTCGCCTCGACGGACCCCGAGAAGGGGCGGTGGGGGCTCTCGGTGTTCGTCGTCGAGCGCGGGGCCGAGGGGTTCTCGACGACCCCGGCCCACGACAAGATGGGGATGCGGACGACGCCGATGGGCGACATGATTTTCGAGGACTGCTTCGTCGCGGAGGACCAGCGGGTCGGGCCGGAGGGCGTCGGCGTGAGCCTGTTCGCGACGGCCATGCAGGCCGAGCGCGGCTACCTCTTCGCCAGCTCGGTCGGCCGCCTGGAGCGCCAGTTGGAGGAGGCCGCCGCGTACGCCTCCGAACGCCGGGCGTTCGGGCAGCCGATCGGCCGGTTCCAGTCGGTCTCGAACCGGATCGTCGACATGCGGCTCCGGCTGGAGACGGCCCGGATGCTCCTCTACAAGGTGGCGTGGCTGGACCAGACGGGCCAGCCGGCGGCCCTCGAGGCGGCCCTCGCGAAGCTCCACCTCAGCGAGTGCTTCGTGGCCTCCAGCCTCGACGCCATCCGCGTCCAGGGCGCGCGGGGCTACGTGACCGAGTTCGGCGTCGAGCGCGACCTCCGCGACGGGGTCGGCGGGCTGATCTACTCGGGCACGTCGGACATCCAGCGCAACGTGGTCGCCCGGCTGATGGGCCTCTAGCCATGCCGCGCCTCCTCCACGAGATCGCCGACGAGGGCGCCGCGCGGGCGCCCGACCACGAGGCGTTCCGGTTCGCCGGCCGTGCGCTGACCTACGCCGCCCTCGCCGACCGCGCCGACCGGCTGGCGGGCGTCCTGGCCGCGCACGGCGTCCGCCCCGGCGACCGCGTCGGGGTCTGTCTGCGGAAGGGGCTGGAGACGGCCGTCGCCGTCTACGGCATCCTCCGCGCCGGCGCTGCCTTCGTCCCGCTCGACCCCCGCCTCCCGACGGCCCGCCTGGAGGCCGTTCTCCGCGACGCGGGCGTCGGCGTCCTCGTCACGCACGACGCCCTCCGCGGCCCGGTCCAGGCCCTCCTCGCCGCGTCGGCGGACCGGGCCGGGCTCCGCGCCGTCGTCGGGCTGGTCGACCCGGTCGAGGGCGTCGACGCGGCCTCGCGGGCGGATGTCGAGGGCGCGCGCAGGGCGCCGCCAGCTGTCCGGTGGGGGCCGGACGACATCGCGTACCTGATGTACACCTCGGGCTCGACGGGGCTGCCCAAGGGGATCGTCCACACGCACGCGAGCGGGCTGGCCTACGCCCGCGCCGCCGCCGACGTCTACGGGCTCGGCCCGAGCGACCGGCTGAGCGGGTTCCCCCCGCTCCACTTCGACCAGTCCACGTTCGACACGTTCGCCGGGCCGCTGGCGGGCGCCACGACCGTCCTCATCCCCGAGGCCCACATGATGATGCCGGCCAGCCTGTCGGCCCTCGTCGAGGCCGAGCGGCTGACGGTCTGGTACTCGGTGCCCCACGCGCTCACGCAGCTCCTCCTCCGCGGCGCCCTCGACGGGCGCGACGTGGGCGCCCTCCGGTGGGTCCTCTTTGGCGGCGAGCCCTTCCCGACGAAGCACCTCGCGGCGCTCATGCGGCGGTGGCCGCACGCCCGGTTCAGCAACGTCTACGGGCCGGCCGAGGTCAACCACTGCACGCACCACCACGTGCCGGCCCCGCCCGCGCCCGATGCCGAGGCGATCCCGATCGGCCCGGCGTGGCCGGCCGCCACGTGCCGCGTCCTCGACGGCGACCAGCCGGGCGAGCCCGGCGAGCTCGTCGTGCACACGGAGACGATGATGCGCGGCTACTGGAACCGCTCCGACCTCGACGCGCGGGCGTTCGTCCGGCTCGGCGGCGAGCGGTTCTACCGCACCGGCGACCTCGTCCGCGAGGATGCCGACGGGGCGTTCTGGTTTCTCGGGCGGATCGACCGGCAGGTCAAGGTCCGGGGCTACCGCGTGGAGCTGGACGAGGTCGAGGCCGTGCTCGTCGGCCACCCCGCCGTGGCGGAGGCCGCCGCCTACCCGGTCGACAATGGCGCCAGCGTCCGGACCGTCTACGCGACGCTCTCGCTCCGCCCCGGGGCGGACGCGACCGAGGCCGAGGTCCGGGCCCACGCCCGCGCGCACCTCCCGGCCTACGCCGTCCCCGCCCACCTCACGATCGCCGACCGCTTCCCGCGGACGACAAGCGGCAAGATCGACCGGCGCGCCCTCCAGACGGCCGCCGCCTCCTGACCCCATGACGACCGAAGAACGCCTCACCGCTTACGTCAGCCAGGAGCTGCTCGATGACGCGGGCGGCCCACCGCTCCAACCCGACGACGACCTCCTGCTCAGCGGCCGGGTCGACTCGATCGGGGTGATGTCGCTGCTCGTGTTTATCGAGACCGAGTTGGGCGTCCGCGTGCCGCCGGAGGACGTGACGATCGACAACTTCGCCTCGGTCCGAACAATCGGCGGGTACCTCGGCCGCCGCCAGAACGGAGCGCCGGATGCCTGAGGCCGAGGTCCAGACGACGAACGGCACGGCCGCCCCGCCCCCCGCGGCGCGGGACCTGACGACGAGCCAGTACCTCCTGTGGACGGGCCAGAAGCTCCACCCGGAGGCCCCGCTCTACAACATGGTCCTCACGTTCCGGGTGGAGGGGCCGCTCGACCCGGCGCGGTTCGGGCGGGCGTTCCAGTCCGTCCTCGACCGGAGCGACGCCCTCCGCACCGTCGTCGAGGAGCGCGGCGGGACGCCCCGCCAGCGGGTCCGCCCGCCGTCCCCGTACGCCGTCGAGCACGTCGACCTCTCGGCCGAGATCGACCCGGAGGCGGCGTGCCGGGCCTGGGTGGCCGCGCGGGCCACCGTCCCGCTCGACCTGGGCGCGGCCCTGTTCGATACGGCGCTCCTCCGGCTGGCGCCCGGCCTCACCGTCTGGTACCTGGGTCAGCACCACCTCATCGCCGACATCTGGTCGACGACGCTCGTCTACCGGCACGTCGCGGACGCCTACGAGCGGGCGGGGCGGGGGACGCTGGCCGAGGCCCCTCCGCTCCCGCCCTTCGCCGCCTACGTCGCCCATGAGGCGGCCGAGGCCGGCACCGACCGCGCCGAGGCGGCCGCGGCCTACTGGCGGGCGCAGCGGGACGCCCTCCCCCCGCCCGCCCGGCTCTACGGCCGGCACGCCGCCGAGCCCTCGACCCGGACCGAGCGCGTGCGGATCGACCTCGGAGCCGAGCGCTCGGCCCGCCTCCGCGCCCTCGCCGAGGCGCCCGGCGTCCGCGCGCTCACGCCGCACCTGACGGCCTTCTCCCTGTTCGCGGCCCTCCTGCTGGCGTACCTCCGCCGCACGAGCGGGCAGGCCGACGTCGCCTTCGGGACGCCCACGCACAACCGGCCGACGGCCGCGCTCAAGGAGACGGTCGGCCTGCTGATCGAGGTCTTCCCATTCGCACCGGGCCTCGACGCCGACGAGACGTTCGCCTCGCTCGTCGCCAGGGTGCAGCGCGAGGCGCTGTCGTTTTTCCGCCACGCCCGGCCGGGCGCGAGCAGCGCCGCCGCGAACCGCGGCTTCAACGCCGTCCTCAACTATTTGCCCGTCTCGTTCCCCGCTGACTTTGCCGGGATGCCGATGACGCCGGAGTGGGTCCACGCGGGCCACGGGGACGCGGCCCACCACCTCCGGCTCCAGGTCCACGACCTCGGCGCGACGGGCCAGTTCGTCCTCGACGCCGACCTCAACGCGGACCTGTTCGACGCCGAGGCGCGCGCGCGCGCGGCCGACCACCTCGTCCGCCTCCTCGACGCCTTCCTCGCTGATCCTGATCAGTCCATCGACGCCGCCGACCTTCTCGGGGACGACGAGCGCCGCCGGCTGGTCGAGCACGTCGGCCAGTCGGACGCGACGGCCTACGCGGCGCCCGAGACCGTCGTCCACGGGTTCGACGCGCAGGCGGACCGGACACCGGACGCGGTCGCCGTCGAGCACGACGGCGGGACGATGCGCTACGCCGACCTCCGGGCCCGGGCCGACGCCCTCGCGCACGACCTCCGCCAGCGGGGCGTCGGGGGCGGGGCGCGCGTCGCCGTGGTCATGGGCCGGAGCGCGGAGGCGGTCGTCGCCGTCCTCGGCGTGCTGAAGGCGGGTGGGGCGTACGTCCCGCTCGACCCGTCCGCCCCGCCGGCCCGCCTCGGCGCCCTCCTCGCCGAGACCGCGCCGGCCGTGGTCCTGACCGACGCGGCCTCCCAGAGCCGACTGCCCACGCCGTCCGCGCCCGCCGTGATCGTCAGCGCCGACGGGCTGGCGCCTGAGTCGGCCACGCCGCTGCCGCCGCCGGATGCCGGGAACGCCGCGTACGTGCTCTACACGTCGGGCTCGACGGGCCGGCCGAAGGGCGTCGTGGTCGGGCACGGGGCGCTCGCCAACTACGCCGCGTGGGCGGCGGCGCACTACGGCGCGGGGCGGCCGCTCGACGCCGCCCTGTTCACGCCGCTCACGTTCGACCTCACGGTCACGTCGCTCTACGTCCCGCTCCTGACCGGCGGGCGCGTGCGCATCTACCCGGAGGCGGAGCGCGCGGGCGCGACGGTCCTCCGCGTGGTCGAGGATGACGCCGTCGACCTCGTCAAGCTGACGCCGTCGCACCTCGGCCTCCTCCGCGGGCGCGGCCCGACGCGGCGCATCCGGCGCGTGATCCTCGGCGGCGAGGACCTCAAGACGTCGCAGGCGCGGCTCGCGCTCGACGTGTTCGGCCCGGACGCCGCCGTGTGGAACGAGTTCGGCCCGACCGAGGCGACGGTCGGGTGTGCCGTCCACCGCTTCGACCCCCAGGCCGACCGCGACGCCTCCGTGCCGATCGGCCGTCCGGCGGCCGGCGCCCGGATCGCCCTCCGCACCGACGCCGGCGCGCTCGTGCCGGCCGGCGTGCCCGGGGAGATCTGCGTCGGCGGGCCCGGCCTCGCG
>CAZDFV010000131.1:0-8850 GCA_964504495.1 uncultured Rhodothermales bacterium | reverse complement strand
CGGCGGCGGGACCGTCCGCGCCGAGGCCGGGCAGTTCGTCGACCTCGTCCGCCAGTTCGTGGCGCCGGTCGCGCCCGACCGCGCCGACGCGCTGGCGGAGGCCACGCTCGGGTCGCTCCCCGCCCTCCACGCCGCGCTCTGGGAGGACGCCGAGGCCACGGCCGCCGGCGACCCCGCCGCGCTCAGCGCCGACGAGGTGGTCCTGGCCTACCCCGGCTTCTACGCGACGGCCGCCTACCGGCTCGCGCACACGCTCTACCGCGCGGACGTCCCGCTCGCTCCGCGCCTGCTCACCGAGTACGCCCACCGCGAGACCGGCGTCGACATCCACCCCGGCGCGCGTGTCGGGCGGCGGTTCGCGATCGACCACGGGACGGGCGTCGTGATCGGCGAGACGGCCGTCGTGGGCGACGGCGTCCGCGTGTTCCAGGGCGTCACGCTGGGCGCGCTCACCGTGGACAAGGCGCTCGCGCGCCGGAAGCGGCACCCGACGGTCGAGGACGACGTCGTGCTCTACGCGAACGCGACCGTCCTCGGCGGCGAGACCGTCGTCGGGGCCGGGAGCGTGATCGGCGGCGGCGTCTGGCTCACGCGGTCCGTGCCGCCCGGCTCCGTCGTCACGCACGTCGCCCAGATCCGCACGCGCGACGGGCGGACCGAGCCCGTCATCGAGTACCACATCTAGAGCACCCTTCGGGTCGGTACGCGGTACCAGGTACAGTCCGAGCCTACGACGGACGGCCCCGTACCGTGTACCCCGTACCATGGACCAACTCGCAACCCGCTCTAGGCCCCGTCACGTTAATCCGGGCCCGGGCTCCGCGGGGCCGCTGACGCGCCCTGCGGCGTTCCCCTCCTCGCGAGGGGCTCGGGCCCCGCGCTCGTCGGGCGCCTTGCCGGGCCCGCCAGCGGCTCCCGCTCGCCGACAGGCCGACTTACATGACGGAGCCTAGTGCTGCGACAGACTTCCCCTGTCATCCTGAGCGACAGCGAAGGATCTCGACTCGATGGGTCAGTCGTAGGTGCCGGCGCTTACGACCTGAAAGACCGCGCTGAGATCCTTCGTCGCCCTGCTCCACAGGATGACAAGATGAGGTTGTCACGGTACTAGTCGGGTAAGAACGCGGCGGGGCCGCCCCGTCTCCCAGCCCTCTCCCTCACAGACCCATGCCCCTCGACTCCGTCCTCGACGCCATCGGCCGCACGCCGCACGTCAAGATCAACCGGCTCTTCGGGCCGGACGCGAACGTCTGGATCAAGCTGGAGCGCCAGAACCCCGGCGGCTCCATCAAGGACCGGATCGCGCTCTCGATGGTCGAGGCCGCCGAAGCCTCGGGCGCGCTCGCGCCGGGCGCCACGATCGTCGAGCCCACGAGCGGCAACACGGGCGTCGGGCTGGCGATGGTCGGGGCCGCCAAGGGCTACCGCGTGGTCCTGGTCATGCCCGAGACGATGTCGGTCGAGCGCCGGAAGCTGATGGCCGCCTTCGGCGCCGAGTTCGTGCTCACGCCCGGGCCGGGCGGGATGACCGGCGCGATCGAGCGGGCGCGGGAGGTCGTCGCGGAGACCGACGGGGCTTGGATGCCGCAGCAGTTCGAGAACCCCGCCAACCCCGACGTTCACGAGGAGACGAGCGCCCGCGAGATCGCCGACGACTTCCCCGACGGCCTCGACGCGCTCGTCACCGGCGTGGGGACCGGCGGCCACATCACGGGCGTCGCGCGCGTGCTCCGGCGCGAGATGCCCGGCCTCAAAGTGTTCGCCGTCGAGCCCGACGACTCGCCGGTGATCTCGGGCGGCGAGCCCGGCCCGCACCCGATCCAGGGGATCGGCGCCGGGTTCATCCCCGAGAACCTCGACATGGACCTGCTCGACGGGGCCGTCCGCGTGACGGGCGAGGAGGCGAAAGAGTACGCCCGGCGCGCGGCGCGCGAGGAGGGCCTCCTGATCGGGATCTCGTCGGGCGCGTCGCTGGCGGCCGTCGCCAAGACGCTCCCCGACCTCGCGCCCGGCGCCCGCGTCCTGACGTACTGCTACGACACGGGCGAGCGGTACCTCTCGGTCGAGGGCCTGTTCGAGCTCCCCGACGCGCGCGAGCGGGCGCTCCCCTAGTCGCGTCTCGCTGGCGACGGCCGCCAGCGGGGCTAGTCGGCGCGGTACGCGCGGATGGCGTCCACCTCCAGGCGGAACGGGCCGTCGTTCCCGTCGATGATGTAGAGCCCGAACGCCTGGACGTCCGCCGGGTCGAGCGGCTCGGCGTCGTGGGGCTCGCCGAACACGCTGGACTCGAACGCGCTCCAGGGCACGCGGACCGTCTGCCACTCGCTAGAAGTGTCGAACGTCGCGCGGCGGGAGACCTGCCGGCCCCGCCGGTCGCGCGTGCCGTCGTCGACCTCGACCTCGAATGTCCGCCCGCCGCCGCGCACGCGGAGCGCGAGGCCGTCGGTGCCCGAGAGATCCACGCGCCGGTCTGTGAGGACGGACGTGAACCCGCCGCCCTCGGTGACGACGGTACCGGTGAACGTGAGGACGCCGTCTTTGGTCGTCACGTCGCCCTCCGAGTTGCCGCCCATCACGCCGTCGTTCTGGACGGTCCAGGGCTCGGCGTCGGCGTCGAACGAGAACAGGGTCATGGTGGAGTCGGCCGGGCTAGCGACCACGGCGGGCGGGGCCTCGGCGGATGGGGCGTCGGTGGGTGGAGCACCGCTGCCGCACCCGGTGAGCGCGGCGGCGAGGAGGAGCGTTCGGATCACGAGGGAGGGGGGACGGGCCCGCTGGCGGAGGGCGCCGCCAGCAGGGGGAGCTAGGCGGCCCGGTCTTGCTCGACGAGCACGCGCCGGAGGATCTTGCCCGACGCCGACTTCGGGATCGCGTCGGTAAAGACCACCTGGCGGACCTTCTTGTACGGCGCGAGGTGCTCGGCCGTGAACGCCGTCACCTCGTCCGCGCTGAGGTCGTGGTCCGGCTTCAGGACGACGTACGCCTTCGGGATCTCGCCGGCCTCCTCGTCGGGGACCGGGATCACGGCGGCGTCGGCGATCGCGTCGTGCGAGAGGAGGAGCGCTTCGAGCTCGGCCGGCGGCACCTGGTAGCCCTTGTACTTGATGAGCTCCTTTACGCGGTCGACGACGGTGTAGTCGCCGTCCTCGTCCGCGACGGCGACGTCGCCGGTGTGGAGCCAGCCGTCGGCGTCGACGGTGTGGGCCGTGGCCTCCTCGTTGCCCAGGTAGCCGGCCATGACGTTCGGGCCGCGCACCCAGAGCTCGCCGCGCTCGCCCTCCGCCACCTCCTCGCCCGTCTCGACGTCGACGAGCTTGGCCTCGACGCCGGGGACGACGGGGCCGACGGCCCCGTACTTCGTCCACCCCTCGCGGCTCGCGGGGACGAAGTGGGTCACGGGGCTGGCCTCGGTCATCCCGTACCCCTGCTTCACCTCGCACCCGAGCCGGTCGGCCACGGCCGCCGCCAGCTCCTCGCCGAGCGGGGCGGCGCCGCTCACGACGCGCTCGACGGCGCTCAGGTCGTACTGGTCCACCAGCGGATGCTTCGCGAGGGCGACGAGGATCGGCGGGACGAGGTACAGCTTGTTGACCTTGTGGTCCTGGACGAGCTGGAGGAACTGCTCCAGGTCGAACCGCGGCATCGACACGACGGTCTGGCCCGTGCGGAGGGCGGCGTTGACGAGGAGCGTCATCCCGTAGATGTGGAAGAACGGGAGGACGGCGATCAGGACGTCGTCCGGGCTCCCGTCGTCGACGGCCTCGAACTGGAGGACGTTGGCGACGAGGTTCCGGTGCGTGAGCATCACCCCCTTCGGCAGGCCCGTCGTGCCGGACGAGTACGGGAGCGCCGCGAGCGCCGTGGACGGGTCGAAGTCGTGGAGCTCGGGCGGCTTCTCGGAGCCGTCGGTCGCTTGGAGGAGCGACGCGAACGCCGTCGCCCCTTCGGCCTCGCCAAAGACGAACACCTCCTCCACGTCCGACTGGCGGGCTGCCTCCTGCGCCGTCTCCACCAGCTGGGGGATCGTGAGGAGGTAGCGCGCGCCGCTGTCGCTCATCTGGTGCGCCAGCTCCTCGGCCGAGGCCAGCGGGTTCACCGTCGTCGCCACGCCGCCGGCCCGGAGCACGCCGTGGAAGGCGACGGGGAACTCGGGGAGGTTCGGGCTGACGATCCCGAACACGTCGCCCCGCTTGAACCCGCGCGCCGCCAGCCCGGCGGCCACGCGTTCGACGCCCCCGGCGAGCTGGCTGTAGGTGAGGACGCGCCCGCTCGGCCCGTCGATGAGGGCCGGCTTGTCGCCGCGCGTGTAGGCGTCTTTGAGGACGAAGTGCGGGAGCGGGGTGTCGGGGACGAGGAGGTCGGCGCCGGTGTGCATCGGGAACGGGGAGGGAGAGCGGGAGTGTAGCGACGCTGGGAACGCCGACGCGTGAGCGGCGGTCCGCACTCTCTGCGCCCATGTCTGACTCGATCGGCCCCGGCTCCGTCGTCCTCCTCACCGGCGGCTCGGCCGGGATCGGCGAGGCCCTCGCCCTCCGCCTCGCGGACCGCCGCGCCCGGCTGGCGCTCGCCGCGCGCGGGGCCGACGGGCTAGAGCGGGTCGCCGAAGCGTGCCGCCAGCGGGGCGCTGAGGCGGCCGTGTTTCCGACGGACGTGTCGGACGAGGCCCAGTGCCGCGCGTTCGTCGCCGACGCCGTCGAGCGGTTCGGCCGCGCGGACGTCCTCGTCAACAACGCGGGGATCTCGATGTGGGCCCGGTTCGACGAGCTGGACAGTCTGGAGCCGCTCCGGCGGATCATGGACGTCAACTACTTCGGGGCCGTCGCCTGCACGCACGCGGCGCTCCCGCACCTCAAGGCGTCGCGCGGGCGGGTCGTGACCGTCGCCAGCCTGACGGGCAAGACGGGCGTCCCGACGCGGAGCGGCTACGCGGCGAGCAAGCACGCCCTCGCGGGGTTTTTCGACTCGCTCCGCATTGAGCTTCGGGACACGGGCGTGTCCGTCACGACCGTCTACCCCGGTTTCGTGGCGACGGGCGTCCGCCGCCACGCGGTCGGGCCGGACGGGCAGCCGCTCGGCGAGAGCCCGGTCCAGGAGGACCAGGTGATGACGGCCGACGCGTGCGCCCGCCAGATCCTCGACGCCGCCGACAAGCGGAGGCGCGAGCTGGTGATGACGGCGCGCGGGAAGGTCGGCGTGTGGGCCAAGCTCGTCGCCCCCGCCCTCGTGGACCGGCTCGCCGCCCGGGCCATCGAGCGCGGCGTCTGACCGACTGGCGGACCGCGCCGCCAGCGGAACGCGCGGGGGCCGGCAACAGGGCGGACAGCCTCAGTCTGGGTGGCGCCGGGTTGCCCACGGGCGCCCCCCGGCAGGCCGGTCCGTTCTCGACGCTGCTTCAGGTTGATGGACAAACAGAGCACGTCGTTCCCGCGGAGGCGGGAACTCAGGGCTCGTGCGGCACCGCGCTCGGCCGTCCTGGATCCCCGCCTCCGCGGGGATGACTCGGTTTGTTTGTCCGCCGTTCGACGCAGGCCGCCGAGGACGTAGCGGCCCCGCGCCTGCGCGCGCCGCCAGCGGGGCGGGCGGCCTCGGACCGTGTGGCCGATCTTGGGCCGACACGCTCCGCCTGCCCATGCGCCTCGCCCTCGCCGCTCTCCTCGTCGCCGGGCTCGCCCTCACCGCCGCGCCCGCCGACGCGCAGTGGACGAACCGCTACCCGAAGGTGCCGGGCTACTCGCACCACGTCTACCTCGAGGGCTACGAGCTCCCGACGGTCTCGGCCGGCATCACCGACCCGGCGCCGTCGCCGGACGGGCGGCACCTCGCGTTCGCCTCGCGCGGCTGGCTGTGGACTCTGGATCTGGAGACCGGCGCGGCCCGGCGCGTCACCTCGGGCCAGAGCATCGACGCGCGGCCGGCGTGGTCCCCGGACGGGCAGGCGATTGCGTTCGTCCGCGACACCGGCAGCGAGACGTCCATCGCCGTCCTCGACCTGGAGACCGGCGCGGAGCGCGAAGTCGCAGCCGAGCCGGGCCTGGAGTTGGACCCGGCGTTCGCCGCCAGCGGGGCGGGGCTCGTCTACGCTGCCGCGAGCGCGCAGGGGATCGGCCTCCGCAGCCTCGACCTGGAGACGGGCGCCCGTGCCGTCGTGACGGACGCGCCCGGGCTGGCGCTCGCGCCGCGCGTGCACTCCGACAGCGAGCACGTCGTCTACGTCGCCAAACAGGGAGGAGACGAGGTCCGCATCCGGCACCTCGGCTCGGGCGACGAGCGCGTCCTCTACCGCGGGGCCATCCTCTCGCAGACGCGCCCCGCCCTCTCGCCCGACGGCCGGACGCTTGCCCTCACGATCCCCCGCGACGACGGCTGGGACCTCGTCCTGGCAGATGTCGACGACCCGACCTCGACCGTCCGCCTCGTGACGGGCGCCGCCCCGATGCTCAGCCCGGCGTGGAGCGCCGACGGCGCGCACGTCTACTACACCCAGGCCGACGACGACGAGCGCCTCCGCCTCTGGCGCGTGCCAGCCGCGGGCGGCGCGCCCGCCGAGGTCGAGGTCGAGGCGTGGGACTGGGGCGTCCCGGTCGGCACCGTGACCGTCCGCACGACGGTGAACGGCCGGCCGGCCCCCGCCCGACTGGCGGCGATCGACGCCAGCGGGCACCCCGTCCTCCCCGACGCCCAGGCGTGGTTCGACGGGCAGAGCGGGATCGTCTACTTCTACTCGCCGGGCGAGACCACGCTGCGCGTGCCGGCCGGGCGCGTCCTCGTGGCCGCCGTGCAGGGGCTCGAGACGCCGCTCGTCCGGACCGAGGCGACCGTCGAGGCCGACGGGAACGAGACCGTGACGCTGGACCTGTCGCCCGTCTGGGACGCCGCCGACGGCTGGATCTCGGGCGACCAGCACTTCCACCTCAACTACGGCGGCCCGTACGCGCTCGACCTGGAGGATCTAAAGCCGGTCCTGGCAGGCGAGGGGCTCGGCGTCGGCACGCCGCTCGTCGCCAACCTCCACACGCGCTACGTGGACGACGAGATGTGGGGGGAGACGCTGACCGACGAGGTTCCTCTGCTCGCGTTCGGGCAGGAGGTCCGGTCGCACTTTTTCGGCCACGTCGGCCTCGTCGGGACCGAGACCTTGTTCCACCCGTGGATCTGGGGGCCGGGCTACGAGGTGTTCGGCCGGGACGACCGCGAGAACGCCGAGGTCACGGCGCACGCCCGGCGCGAGGGCGGGCTGGCGACCTACGTCCACCCCGTCGGCGTGCGCGACCCGTTCGCCGAGGGCAACGCCCGGTCGGTGCCGGCCGCGCTGGTAGCCGACGGCGTGCTCGGCGACCTCGACGGGCTCGAAGTCGTCTGCCTCTGGACCGACGACCTCGGCACGTCGGAGGTGTGGTACCGGCTCCTCAACCTGGGCCACGCCGTCGTCCCGACGGCCGGGAGCGACGTGATGAGCAACTTCTACCGGACGATGGCGCCCGGGACGGCCCGCGCCTACGTCCGGTCCGCGCCGACGCTCGACGCCTACCTCGCCGAGCTGGCGGCCGGCCGGAGCTTCGTCACGACGGGCCCGCTCCTCGACGTGACCGTGGGCGGCGCCCCGCCGGGCGACGTGACCGCCAGCGGCGAGGCCGTGTGGACCGCGATGCTCGCCTCGGCCGGGCCGGTCGACCGCGTCGAGGTGGTCGTCAACGGCCGCGTGGTCGAGATCAGGGCCGGGCTGGCGGAGCCGGGGCGCAAGGCGTACCGTGGCACCGTGACGCTGCCTGAGGCCGGGTGGGTCGCCGTCCGCGCCGTGGGCGACGACCCGCAGGGGTGGCCGTCGATGGCGGCCTATCCGTTCGCCCACACCGCGCCCGTCTGGATCGAGAGCGTGGGGAGCGTGGAGCCCGGGGCCGCCCGAGCCGCGGCGCGCGACCTGCTCCGTGTGCTCGACGTGTCGGAGGGCCGGTTCGAGGCCGCCTACGCGGGGGTCGACGCACCCGCCCTCCGCGCCCGGTTCGCACGGGCCCGCGCCGAGCTGGAGCGCCAGGCGGAGTAGCCGACCGCCCCGCTGGCGACGGCCGCCAGCGGGGCGCTGATCCTATGACGCCCCCGCTCTGTCATCCTGAGGAGCGGAGCGACGACCGCGAAGCGTCGGCGCCAGCCAGGGATCTCGACGTAATGCTGCAGTCGTAGGCGCCAGTTCCGAAGGGCTCAGGAGACCGAGTTGAGATCCTTCGCTGTCGCTCAGGATGACAAGGTGGAGACGTACGTCACCCTGAGCCGCGCTCTAGTTGCGGACGGGGACGGTCGAGGTCGTGTCCGCCCGGACGGGAACGGGGCGCATCCGCGTCGGGGGCGGCTCGTCCAGCTCGTACGCCTCGATCTCGGAGGGCCGGTCGCGCGGGTCGTCGGCGACGACGAGGTTGAGAGCACCGAGCGTGAGGTAGAGCCAGTCGAGGCGGAGGTCGGCGCGGACGTCGCCCCCGGCCGCGGTCGGCACGGCGTCGGGCCAGACGGCCCCGACCGTCCCGAACGGCGTGACGGCGCTCACTTGAACGGCCTGGATCTGGTGGATGATCTCGTGCCGGACGACCTCGTCGCGGGCCGTCGCGTCGACGCGCGCTACGCGGCCGATCGTGTTGCCGCGGCGGCGGTAGTGGCGCGTCTCGCCGAGGTCGTCGTAGACGTAGAGGAGCGCCCCGCCGCGGACGATGGGCCGGCCGCCGGCGACGGGCGCGGCCAAGAGCGCCGTCGCCCCGATGGGGTCCAGCTCCGTCGCCAGGACGGGCCCGGCGCCGTCGGAGGCGAGCGGCGTCCGCAGGCGGAGGTCGAGCGGCCCGAACCCGACGCGGACGTGCCCGAGCG
>CAZDFV010000130.1:0-8966 GCA_964504495.1 uncultured Rhodothermales bacterium | reverse complement strand
GTCGTGTCGTGCTGGCGCCAGTCGGGCGCGGCGTCAGCGGGCATGGGCGTCTGGGCGAGCGGCGCGGACGGGGCACAAGCGGCGAGGGCCAGGGCGCCGAGGAGGACGAGACGGGCGGGCATGGCGGGCGGCGGGGTCGGTGTGGTGCGCTCTGGCCGGAAACGCGAGCCGGGCGGCGTCTATGCGCCGGCCCCGGCGGCGTCGGCGGAGGGCCACGGAGGGTGCCGCCATGGGCCGCGCGCGGCCCATTGGCGGCGGGGCCAGCGGAGCGGAGGGGCGGTCGGATACGGCGAGAGGAGCGTGCGGGGCCGCCCCCGCCTCGGAAACGTAACGCCGCCCGTTGTCCGGCGTCTCATCGTGAGACACCCCGCGCGCCCTGTCCAGACCAGTGTACGGTTCGGCCCTTTAGGGCGGGCAGGTGGAATGCGAACGTGGCACACGGGCGTCGCTCCCCGCGCTCCAGACCCGGGCACGGCGTTTGGCAGTGGATGGGCTCGTCCCCCCTCATCAGCCCCCCGCCATTATGAAGACCTACACCCCCCCGTCGCTCGTCGAGTACGGCGACGTCACCTCCACCACGGCCGACAGCCGGGAGAACAACACGGACGACACGTTCTTCAGCCTGAACGGGCCCCAGGACGGCCTCGGCGGCTCGTTCGACGTGTGCGTGACCGAGGACGACATCCGCTGCATGTAGACGCGCGGCCCTCGGCCCACCGGGAGCGCCCGCCCTCTCTGGGGGCGGGCGCTCTCTGTCCGGCCCGGCTGGCGGCCGCCGCCGCCAGCGCTCGCGGCCGGTTCTTCGCCCCAGACTCACACGTTGGAGGTCTCTGCCGGTTGGCCCGCCGGGCCTCCGCGCCGTAGGTTCCGCGACTCCGCTCCGCGTGCGCTCGCACGGGGGCGGCGTTCACGACCCGCGACTCCTCACTTGGCCGGCCCCGCGTCTCGCGCCCGGTCCGACCGCTCCGATGGCACGCAAAGACCAGATCACCGGCAAGGGGCCGATGTCCGGCAACCACGTCTCCCACGCCAACAACAAGGTGCGGCGGCGGTTCAACGTGAACCTGCAGAAGAAGCGGTTCTACGTGCCCGAGGAGGACCGCTGGGTCACGCTCCGCGTCTCGGCGCAGACGCTGAAGACGATCAACAAGAAGGGGATCAGCGCCGTCCTCCGCGAGGCCCGGGCCAAGGGCACGACCCTCGTCTAAGCCCCCGCTGCCGCCCCACCCCGCGCCCCACGCGCCCAGCCCCCTGAGACGATGGCCAAGGCCAAGGACGTCCGCCACCAGATCACGCTCGAGTGCACCGAGGCCCCCGGCACGTCGCGCTACTCGACGATGAAGAACCGCCGGAACACGACCGGCCGGCTCGAGCTCAAGAAGTACAACCCGGTCCTCCGGAAGCACACGCTCCACCGCGAGATCAAGTAGAAGCATGCGGCTGACGCCGCGGCGGTACGGGGTACTCGGTACGAGGTACCCGCGAGCCCGTACCCTGTACCCGGTACCTCGTACCCACAGAATCTCATGGCGAAGAAAGTCTCCAAGAACCAGCGGACGAACCGCGGCGGCGTCGAGGCCAAGCAGATGGCGAAGGTCATCGTGGCCTCGAAGAAGGACAACGGCCAGTTCGAGTTCCGCTCGAAGATGGTCGAGGCCGACAACGTCCAGGACGAGCTGAAGTCGGCCCAGTCCGCCTAGCTCTCCGCGCCCGCGCGCTCTGGGGCGGTCCCGTTCGGCGGGGCCGCCCCGCCTGTGTCTGGGCGCTACGGCCCGCGCTCGTGCGCCGCCAGCCACCCGGCGACGCGGGCGTCGCTCGGCCACAGGAGCGCGGCGAACGCGAAGAACGGGACGGCGAAGGCGAGCGAGAGGAGGTCGCCGGTGAGGACGGCGGCCACGGCCCCGGCGAGGGCGGGGACCTCGGCGGCCGCGAGCGCTGCCACTCCGTACGACCGGACCCGCGCCTCGGCCTCGGCCGGGCCGGCAGCCTCCGCCAGCCGCCGCTCCATCCGGTGAGCGAGGGCGAAGGCTCCGGCCGTCGCCGCTAGGCTCAGGAGGGCGGCGGCGTAGAAGGCGCCCTCGGCGTGCTCGGCCAGGGCCGGCCGCTCGACCCGGACGGCGAGCCACCCCATGCCGCCGACGGCAAGGGCGGCCCCGACGCACACGGCGGCCCACACGACGCGGAGGGGGCGGGCGATGGGGGCGACGTCGGGCACGCCCGAAGGTAGCGGGGTATCTTCGGCCCGCTGGCGCCCGCCGCCAGCGCCTCGGGGCGTAGCGCAGCCCGGTAGCGCGCCTGCTTTGGGAGCAGGAGGTCGTGGGTTCAAATCCCGCCGCCCCGACTGACCGCCTGGTATGGCACGGCCTCCTCAGTGACGACGTGGCGCATTCGGTGACAGTTCGCGCAGAGCATCACGCACTTCTTGAGTTCGTGGCGGCGGCGCTCGCTGGAGAACAAGCGCAGCTTCGTCCACTGGTATTCCTTCACCGAGGGATCGAGGTGGTGGAACTCGAACACGTCCGGGTGGGACGAGCCGCCGCAATCGGCGCATCGACCGCCGAGCCGCTCGACCTCCTCCGCTTTGATCCGCCTCCACCTCTCGACGCACATCCTGTTGAAGCACGTCTTGCACCGCGACTGGACCTTCCCGCCCGACTGGTAGAAGCCGCAGAGAGGAAGGGTCTCGCCGCAGTCGGAGCATGTTTTAGCTTCAACGTTCCTGCCCCGGTAGCTTAATGGATAAAGCGACGGCCTTCTAAGCCGTTGAGTCCAGGTTCGAGTCCTGGCCGGGGTGCAAGCTACCGGCTGCGTCGGGATCTCACACCTCGGCCGCCCGTGGAGTCCGTAGCTTGGGGGTCCTGGTGCCGTGGCCGAGGGGTTAGGCGCGGGTCTGCAAAACCCGTCACAGCGGTTCAAATCCGCTCGGCACCTCACAGCAAGCGCCCTCCCGGCCTCGGCCGGGAGGGCGCTCGTGTGTCCGGCTGGCGGCCGTCGTCAGCGGCTAGAACTGGGCGGCCTCCGTCGACTCGCGCATGGCGCCCGTCGAGGCCGCCCCGCCCGTGACCACGTCGCGGACCCGGTCGAAGTAGCCCGTCCCCACCTCGCGCTGGTGGCGCGTGGCCGTGTACCCGTCGGCCTCGCGGGCGAACTCGGCCTGCTGGAGCTCGCTGTAGGCGGCCATCCCGCGGCGGGCGTAGCCGTGGGCGAGGTCGAACATCGAGTGGTTGAGGGCGTGGAAGCCGGCGAGCGTGACGAACTGGAAGGCGTAGCCCATCGCCGCCAGCTCGCGCTGGAACCGGGCGATCGTGCCGGGGTCGAGGTGGGCCTCCCAGTTGAACGACGGCGAGCAGTTGTAGGCCAGCCGCTTACCGGGGAACTCGGCGTGGACGGCCTCGGCGAACGTGCGGGCCTGGCCGAGGTCCGGGTGGCTCGTCTCCATCCACAGGAGGTCGGCGTGGGGGGCGTAGGCGAGCGCCCGGGCGATGGAGGCGTCCATCCCGTTGCGGACGCGGAAGAACCCCTCAGGCGTCCGGCCCTCGCCCTCGAGGATGAACGGGCGGTCGCGCTCGTCCACGTCGCTCGTGAGCAGCGTCGCGCTGTCGGCGTCGGTCCGGGCGATGAGGACGGTCGGGACGCCGGCCACGTCGGCGGCGAGACGAGCGGCGGTGAGCTTGGCGACGAACTCCGACGTCGGCACGAGCACCTTCCCGCCGAGGTGCCCACACTTCTTCTCAGACGCGAGCTGGTCCTCGAAGTGGACCCCGGCCGCGCCGGCGGCGACGAGCGCCCGCATGAGCTCGTAGGCGTTGAGGGCCCCGCCGAACCCGGCCTCGGCGTCGGCCACGATGGGCGCGAGGTAGTGCGTCGCGTCCTCCGCGCCGCTGGCGGCGGCCTCGGCCACGGCGACCTGGTCGGCCCGGAGGAGCGCGTTGTTGATCCGCTCGACGACGGTCGGGACCGAGTTGGCCGGGTACAGGCTCTGGTCGGGGTACACCTGCCCGGCGAGGTTGGCGTCGGCGGCGACCTGCCAGCCCGAGAGGTAGATGGCCTCCAACCCGGCCTTCACCTGCTGCACGGCCTGCCCGCCGGTCATGGCCCCGAGCGCGCGGACGGCCTCGCGCTCGTCCATCAGCTCCCACAATCTCTCGGCCCCGAGCCGGGCCAGTGTGTGCTCGACGCGGACCGAGCCGCGGAGGGCGACGACGTCCTCGGCCGCGTACGGCCGCTCGACGCCGGCCCAGCGGGGGTTCGTGGACCAGTCGTGGTCGAGGTCCTGGGCGGCGCGCTGGCGGGCGGTGTGGAGTTCCATGAGTGCGGGGGTCGGAGTGGACGGGGGGGCGGGTTAGGCGGCGGGGCGGGCGTCGGTGGGGACGGCCTCGACGGAGGCCCCGTCCCCGCCCGTGCGGTCGGCGGCGGCGGCGTCCGCCAGCGGGGAGGCGAGGGCGAGGAACGGGCGCATCTCGTCCTCGAGGAAGACGGCGCGGGCGTCGGCGGCGGCCTGCCGGTAGAGTGCCCGCTCGCGGTCCAGCGCCTCGCCCCGGAAGGCGCCGGCGAGGGCGTCGACGATCTTGGCCTCCTCCTCGTCGAAGACCTGGCGGACGAGGGCGTCGGTCACGGTCTCGCCGGACTCGAGCCGGACGGCCTGGGACCGCCACTGCCAGACCTGCGCCCGGCTGATCTCGAGCGTGGCGAGGTCCTCCATCAGGTCGTCCCAGGCCACGCAGCCGACGTCCTCGTTCCACCCCTTGGTGTAGCCGATCGCCACGCGGACGTTCGTGCGGAGGCCGTCGAGCGTGTACGGGCCGCCCCCCTTCGGCATGAGGTCGGGCACGTCGGGGAGGCCGTCCGGCATCGCGTCGAGCTGGTTGGGCGCGCCGTCGAGGGCGTCGAGGAACGGGCGCATGGCGGGGCCGATGAAGTAGGGGTGCGAGACCCAGCAGCCGTCGTGGCCGATCGACGCCTCGAACTCCTTGTCCGCCACGACCTTCGCCGTCTGGTCCTCGCGCGTCTCGGGGTCGCGGCCGGGCGTGTAGGCGGCCATCCCGCCCATCGCAAACGCCCCGTGCCGGTGGCACACGCGGATGAGCTCCTTGGCGTAGTCGCGCATCCACGGCCGGTTCATCCCGATCGTCGCGCGGTCCGCCAGCACCCGGTCGGGGTGGGTCCGGAGGCACTTGATGTCGGAGAAGATCTTGTCCCAGCGGCCGCCGTTGAGGCCCGCGGCGTGCTCGCGGATCTCGTAGAGCACGGCCTCCATCTGGAGCGCGGCCGGGAGCGTCTCGATGAGGAACGTGGCGCGGAGCGTCGACGGCGCCAGGTCCAGCTCGTCCTCGAGGAGCGAGAACAGCCGGTTCCACCAGCGCGCCTCGCAGTGGTGCTCCACCTTGGGGACGTAGTACTTCGGCGTCTTCCCCTGCTCGACGAGGGTCCGCGCCGTGTGGAAGGCGCAGAGGGCGAGGTCGAGGAGCCCGGCCGCGACGGGCCGGCCGTCCACGCGGACGTTCGACTCGTCGAGGTGGAGGCCCCGGACGCGGACCATGAGGAGCGGCATGTCGTCCGGGTCGAGCGCGTACGTCTTGAGCACGGTCCCGTCCGCGTCGGTCTTGACGGCGGTGAGACTGCCGCGCGCGGCGCCGACCACGTTCTCGACGCCGGCGACGACGTTGTCCCAGGCCGGCTTCATGCTGTCCTCGAAGTCGAGCATGGCCGCGTCGGCCCGGTCGCCGTCGGCGGTCCGCGAGAGCATGTTGATGACCATCCGGGCGTCGCTGACGGGCCCGGTGATCTCGACGCGGCGCGTGAGGAGGTCGTCGGGCAGCGGCGCGACCCGCCAGTCGCCCCGAGACTCGGCGAGGACGTCGTCGGGGAGCCGCTCGGGGGCGGCCCCGGCGTCCCAGGCCCGCTGGCGCTCGGCGCGGGCGGCGAGGAGCCGCCGGCGCTGGGGCTCGAGCGCGCGGTGGAGCCGGGCGACGAGGGCGAGCGCGTCGTGGGGGAGGACGCGCCGGGCGGCCGGGGTGTCGGCGCCGGCGTGGAGGGCGACGCCGGGGACGGCGGCGGGGACGGGGTCGAAGAGCATGGGAGGAGGGCGGGGTGTGCTAGCGAACTTTCGCTAATGATAGAGTTTCGCGAACTTTCTTGTCCAGCGAAAATCCGCAGGCCGCCCCACAGCGCTCCCGATGGCCGATCTTTCCTCGCCGCGTCCGCCCCCAGCGAAGCCTGGAAGCGCTTACCCATGCCCGACCGCCTCCGCCTCATCCTCGGCCTCAAACTCCGGTCGCTCCGCCAGGAGCGCGGGCTCGGGCTCCAGGCGCTCGCCCGGAAGGCCGGGATCTCGACGAGCTACCTCTCCGAGATCGAGCAGGGCAAGAAGTACCCCAAGCCCGACAAGCTCGTCGACCTCGCCGCCGCGCTCGGCGTGGCCTACGATGACCTCGTCTCGCTCCGCGTCGACCGCGGTCTGGACCCGGTCAAGGAGGCCATCGACAGCCCGCTCCTCCGGGGCTTCCCGTTCGACCTCTTCGGGGTCGACGCCGAGGCCGTCGTCCGGCTGCTGGCCGGGGTGCCGGCCAAGGCCGGCGCGCTCGTCCAAGCCGTCGGCGACGTGAGCCGGGCCTACGACGCTCGCGTCGAGCACTTCCTGCTGGCGGCGCTCCGAGCCTACCAGCAGATGCACGCCAACCACTTCCCCGAGCTCGAGGAGACGGCCGAGCGGCTCCGGCGGCGGCTCGGGGTCGGGGGCGCACCGGACGCGGCGGCGCTGCGGGCCGCCCTCGAGGAACGCCACGGGTACCGGATCGAGGCCGAGGCGCTCCCGGCCCACCCGGACCTCCGGCTCTTGCGGAGCGCGCTCACGCACGACGACGCCGGCCGGCCGACGCTCCACGTCAACGGCGGGCTCCGCGACGAGCAGCTCGCGTTCGTCTACGGCCGGGAGCTCGCGTTCCTCGAGCTCGGCGCCGAGGACCGGCCGCTCACGTCGTCGTGGGTCCAGGTCGAGCGGTTCGAGCAGGTCCTCGCCAACTTCGAGGCGTCGTACGTGGCCGGGGCCCTCCTCCTCCCCGCCGCCGACGTCGACCGGGCGGTCCTGGCCCAGGCCGAGGCCGAGAGCTGGCGGCCGGACGCGCTCCTCGGCCTCCTCCGCCGCTGGCGGGCCACGCCCGAGATGCTCCTCCACCGGCTGACGCAGCGGGTCCCGCAGGCCGTCGGGCTCGAGGAGCTCTACTTCCTCCGGTTCCACCACGAGACGGCGACGGGCCGGTTCGCGCTGACCAAGACGTTCAACCTCAGCGGCGTGCCGGTCCCCCACGGGATCGCCGCCGAGGAGCACTACTGCCGGCGGTGGCCGGGCCCACAGGCGCTCGCCGCGCTCGACCGGCGGCAGAAGGCGGCGGCCGGACGGGGCGAGACCGACGCCGGCCCCGCCGTCGTCGCGCAGCGCCAGCACTTCGTGGCCGACGCGGCGGCCGGGGGCGGCGGCGCCGACTTCTTCGTGTTCGCCGTGGCCCGGCCGCTCGCGCTCCGGCCGGGCGTGAACTCGGCCGTCTCGCTCGGCCTCCGGCTGACACGCGCGACGAAGCGGGCCGTCCGGTTCTGGGACGACCCGGCGCTCCCGCGCGTGGACGTGAGCCTGACGTGCGAGCGGTGCCCGATCGCCGGGTGCCGCGTCCGGGCCGCACCGCCGACCGTGCTCCGGGCGGAGGAGGCCGTGGCCCGCCGGCAGGCCGCCCTCGACCGGCTGGCGGAGACGGCGTAGCGACGGCACGCGGGACGCCGAGGCGTCCGCCAGCGGGGCGCCTACGGGTCGATGTCCGCGTCGTCGGCCTCGTCGGGCCCGATCCGGTCGCCCAGAGACGGGAGCACCTCGTCGCCGACCTCGGCGTCCTGGGCCTCGAGCTCGTCCTCGACCTGGCCGTCCTGGCGCGAGAGCGGGTCGACGTCGAGGATGTCGTCCTCGTCCGGGTCGGGGAGCTCGGCGGTCGGGTCGGGGGCCTCCTCGACCGCGGGGACCTCGTCGTCGGGGACCTCGCAGGCGGCGAGGGGCAGGGCGAGGGCGGCGACGAGGAGGGCGGCGCGGGCGGTCATGGCGTCGGAGTGGAACGGGCGGGGGGAACGGCCGAGGCCCGGCCGGGGTCCCGCCGCGACGTGCGAGGGGCGGCCCCCCGGGTGGGAGGCCGCCCCTCGGGACAGGCGCGGTGGCGCGCTCGCCTACATGCCCGTCAGGTTCTGGCCGGCGCTCTGGAGCGCGTTGCCGAGCGTGGCGAGGTCGCCGGTACCGCCGGCGGCCTCGACCGTCCAGGTGCCGAGGTTGGTGAGCGTCTCACCGATCGCCGCGCCGTTGAGCGGGGCCTCCTGGAGCTGGTCGCGGAGGGTCATGAGGCCTTCGCGGATCTCCGTGGCGTTCTGGAAGTCGGCGCCGTCGAGGCGGTCGATCCAGCCGTTGATGTTGTCGAGGGCCGCGGCCGGAGCGAGGGCGGTGATGTCGTCGCCGGCGGCGGCGATCGTGCCCTCGACGGTGACCTCGTCGGTCATCGGCGTGTCGATCGGGTCGACGGCGACGACGTCGGCGTCGGTCTCGATCGGCTCGACCTCCTCGGTCTCGCACGCGGCGAGCGGGAGGAGGAAGGCGAGGGCAAAGAGAGAGAGTCGGGTGGTCATGGGAGTGAGGGGGGGTGAGGGGTGCGCCCAGAGAGGGGGCGGGAGCTATGTAACCCTCCCCATAGGACATGGGATCGCGGTGCGGCGGCATTTCACGAATCTCCTGAGCCGCTCCCCGAGAGCGGGAGCGACCACGCCGCCGGCCGGCCGGGGCCGGCCACGAGGCGGTCGGCGAGGCGGAAGAGCCGGGCGGGCTCGGGCCACGCCAGCCGGGCGGCGGCCTCCTCGGCCGGGTGCCACGCCCAGGCGTCGTGCTCGTCGTCGAGGACGGGCTCGCCCCGGACGCGCGCGGCGAACGCCGGCGCCAGCAC
>CAZDFV010000129.1:0-8972 GCA_964504495.1 uncultured Rhodothermales bacterium | reverse complement strand
CGGCGCGGGTCCGACGCGGACGGCCCGCCCGGCGGACGGCGGCGCCAGCCGGGGCGCTACCGCCCGGCGAAGGCGAGCGGGTAGTCCGTCTCGCAGTCGCCGCGCGCGATCGCGCGGAGGCGGCGCTGGAGGAGCTTCCGGCGGAGCGGCGAGAGGTAGTCGAGGTAGAGCACGCCGTCGAGGTGGTCGGCCTCGTGCTGGACCACGCGCGCGAGCTGGCCCTCGGCGCGCATCTCCTGCGGCGCGAAGTGCCGGTCGAGAAAGCGGACGCGGAGCGCGTCGGGCCGCCAGACCGTCTCGCGGAGGTCGGGGATCGACAGACACCCCTCCTCGGCGTCCACGTCGTCGGCGTCGTCCGGCTCGAGCTCGGGGTTGATGAAGACGAGCGGGCCACGTGCCCAGTCCGGCACCTCGCCCCCGTGCTCCTCGGCGAGGTCGTCGGCGTAGGGCGAGAGGTCGGCCACGAACAGCCGGAGGCTCCGGCCGACCTGGGGCGCCGCCAGCCCGACGCCGCTCGCCGCGTGCATGGTCTCGACCATGTCGTCGATGAGCCGCTGGAGCTCAGGGCCGTCGCCCTCGACTTCGGCCGCGCGCTCGCGGAGGACGGGCTGGCCGTAGGCGTAAATCGGGAGGATCACGGGCACAGACGGGGGTCTCGGCAGAGTCTACGCGGACCGGCGGGCCGGGCGCCCGCTCGGCCCCTGTTTCACTCGCGCTCCGCCTGCTCGTCCAGCCAGTCCTGCAAGATCACGCACGCGGCGGCGGCGTCCTCGGCCCGGCGGCGGCGGCGGCGGGGCACGCCGGCCTCGACCAGACGCCCCATCGCCCGCTTTGACGACCCGTGCTCGTCCTGGAGCGCGACGGACACGCCCGGGGCCGCCTTCTTCAGCCGACCGACGAACGGCCGGACGCGGTCGACGCCGGCCCCCTCCGTCCCGTCGATGAGGAGCGGCCACCCGACGACGACGGTCCCGAGCCCGTCCGTCTCGTGGAGCCGGGCGAGCACGCGGAGCGCCTCGCCCGGCGCGTACGTCCCGAGCGGACGGGCGAAGAGGCGGAGCGGGTCTGCGAGCGCGATCCCGACCCGCCGCGCGCCGTAGTCGACGCCGGCGACGCGGGGGCGGGCGGGGGGCGGGGCGGCCACGGCGGGGGAAGCTACCGCGCCGGCCGCGCCGCGCTAGGCGGCCGTGCGGAGGCTGGCGGGGTGGTCGGCGCTCCCCTCGGGGATCTCGTAGCCCAGCTCCTCGAGCGGCTGCTGGAGCTGCTCGCGGAGCCGCTTGCCCGGCTTAAAGTGGGTCTTCCGGCGGGCCGGGATAAAGACCGTCTCGTTCGTCTTCGGGTTGCGGGCCTTCGGCTTGGCCTTCGTCTTCTTGACCTCGAACACGCCGAAGTCTCGGAGCTCGATGCGGACCTCGGGGTCGGCCTCGGCCATGAGGTCGCGGAGCGCCTCGATCGTCGCCTGGACCCACGGCTCGCACTTGTAGATGGGGTCGCCGGTCGCGGCCGCGACGCGGCGGGCGATGTCCTTCTTGGTGAGGGTGGGCGTACGCGTGGAGGTGTCTGCCATCGTGGTGGGAAGGAGGTGCGGCTACAACGGGGGCCGCACATAGTTTCGGCGAACCCCTCGGAGAAGAGGGCGTGAGCCCGTGCCACCGGCGCAGCGCAAGTGGCGTGCCGAACAGGCTCAAGGTAACGCCGGGCCACACACATGGACAACGCCCCCGACGACGCGCCCTCCCCACGCGACGGGCCGCCCGGGTTAGTCGTCGCGGTAGACCCCGTAGATCCCGTCGAGCCGGCCGAGCCGCTTCATGATCCGCCGGAGCTGCTTGACGTCGCTCACGTAGAGGACGATGGTCCCCTCGAACATCCCGTCCTCCGACGTGACGGTGATCGACCGGATGTTCGTCTTGAGGCTCTTCGAGATGACCGCCGTCATGTCGCTCACGATCCCGACCCGGTCCTCGCCGACGAGCCGGAGCGTGGACGCGAACTGGACGTCCTTCTGGCGGCTCCACTCGACGGCGATCACGCGCTCGGAGTGGTCCTGGAACAGGTGCGGCGCGTTCTTACACGACTTCCGGTGGACCTTGACGGCGCCCGTCTTCGACAGGAACCCGAACACGTCGTCGCCGGGGATGGGCCCGCAGCAGGCCGCGTACTCGACGGCGAGGTCCGTGTGCCGCTCGCCCTCGATGACGAGCGCCGTCCGCCCGCCGCCGTCCTCGCGGGCGGTCTGGCGCGAGAGCGCGGCGGCCTCCTCGACCTCGAGGAGGGCCGGCGACGCGCCCGGGGCCGGCTCGTCGGGCTCGGCGGGGAGCCCCTTCTGGAGCGCCGCGACGAAGTCGTCGGGGTCGTAGAGCCCGCTCCCGACCTCGAAGAAGAGCTGCTGCGCGTTGGGGAACCGGAGCCGCCCCGCCACCTTGTTGATCTCCTGCTCGTCGGGCGCCAGCTTGGCCCGGGCCAGCTTCTTCTCGAGCGTCTCCCGGCCGTGCGCGACGGCCTTCCGCCGCCGCTCGTTGATCCAGTGGCGGATCCGCGACTGCGCCTTGTGGGTCACGACGAACGAGGCCCAGTCGGGGTTCGGCGTCTGCCGCTTCGAGGTCAGGATCTCGACCTGCTCGCCGCTCGAGAGCTCGTACGAGAGCGGGACCATCTTCCCGTCCACCTTCGCCCCGACGCAGTGGAACCCGACCTCGGTGTGGATCTGGTACGCGAAGTCGACGGGCGTGGCGCCCCGCGGGAGCGTGACGAGGTCGCCCTGGGGCGTGAACACGTAGATCTCCTCCTCGTAGAGGTTGAGCTCGAACTCGCGGACGAACTCGCCGGCGTCGCCCGACGACGGGGTCTCGAGGATGTCGCGGACCCAGGCGTACATCTCCTCCATCCGCGCGTCGCCGGCCCCGGCCGGGGCCGCCCCGTCGCCGCCCGGCCCGCCCTCCTTGTACTTCCAGTGGGCGGCCACGCCGCGCTCGGCCACCTCGTGCATCTCGGCCGTCCGGATCTGGATCTCGACCGGCCGGCCCTCCGGCCCGATCACCGTCGTGTGGAGCGACTGGTACCCGTTCGACTTCGGGACGGAGATGAAGTCGCGGAAGCGGTCGGCGATGGGGGGGTAGAGCGCGGTCAGCGTCGAGTACGCCCGCCAGCAGTCCTCGCGGCCCTGCTTCCCCGTCGTGTTCAGGATCACGCGGATGGCGAACAGGTCGTACACCTCGTCGAGCGACACCCCCTGCCGCCGCATCTTGTTGTAGATCGACGTGATGCTCTTGGGCCGGCCGTAGATCTCGAAGTCGAACCCGCCCTCGGCGAGCTCGCGCTGGACCGGCTCGATGAACCGCTCGACGTAGCGCTCGCGCTGGCGGCGCTTGGTGTTGAGGCCCCGGGCGATGGCGCGGTACGCCTCCGGCTGGAGGTACTTCAGCGAGAGGTCCTCGAGCTCGGTCTTGACCTCGTGGAACCCGAACCGGTGGGCGAGCGGGGCGAACAGGTCGCGCGTCTCGGCCGCGATCCGGAGCCGCTTCTCCTCGGGGAGCCCCCCGAGCGTCCGCATGTTGTGGAGCCGGTCGGCGAACTTGACCAGGATCACCCGGACGTCCGTGGCCATCGAGAGCAGGAGCTTCCGGACGTTCTCGGCCCGCCCGAGCGCCCGGTTCTCGAACACGTGGCCGATCTTGGTCACGCCGCCGGTGATGGTCGCGATGTCCTCGCCGAACTCGCTCCGCAGGAGGTCGAGCGAGAGGTCGGTGTCCTCGACGGTGTCGTGGAGGAGGGCCGCGGCGACGGTCACGTCGTCCATGCGGATGTCCTTGGCCGCGATGAGCGCGACCTCGAGCGGGTGCGAGATGTAGAGCTCGCCGGTCGCGCGTCGGTGGTCGCGGTGGGCCCAGTACGCCACGCGGAACGCCCGCCGGATCAGCCCCTCGTCGACGGACGGGAGGTTCCGCCGCGCGTGCTCGACGAGGACGCGGAGCCCGCGCTCGTACTCGGGCGCGACGACGAGGTCGGAGAGCTGCCGGTGGAGGGTGTCGGAGGCGTGGATCATCGCGAGTCGGGGCTGCCCCTCAGAACGCCCCACCGCCGGACGTGTGGCCGCCCAAGGTAGGAAGACCGCGTGCGGCCGGCCCGCACCCGGTCCCTGCGCTGGCGGAGCGCGCCGCCAGCCGGGCAGGGCGCCCGCGCTACGTTCCGGCCGTCCGCCCCGCCGCCGTGCCGCGCGTCCTCGCGGCTGGGTACGCCGTGGGGTCCCTCGACCCAGACGGACGCTCGGCGCCCGTGGAGACGCGCCCTATCGGGGGGACGCCCTCCGATTTCGCCGTCACGAGCCCGCCGAGAAGCGGGGCCTAAGTTCTCCCCCTCCCGTCGTACACAGGCCGTAGCGATGACCCTGTTCACGCCCCTGGCGCTCCTCCACCTCGGGACCGCGCTCGTGATGGGGACGTTCACGGGCTATCTCGCGCTCCGCCCGCACAAGGACGCCGCCGCCCGCTGGCTCATCGGCTCGGGCGTTGCATGGACGACGTTGGAGGCGGCGTACGTGGCCCTGGGCGTGGTGCCCGCCGAGGCGATTCCGGCCGTGCTCTCCCTCACCTGGGTCGGTCCGCCCCTCGCGTTCTGGTGCACGCTCGGGTTCCTGTTCCATTTTCTCGGAGGCCCGTCCGGCCGCGGGGCCCGGGTCGTCCTGGCGACGGCCGCGGTAGCGGCGCTTGCGGCGGGCGCCGCGATGGTCGCCTACTTCCTTAGCGGCCTGGAGATGCCGTGGGCACCGACGCTCAACGTCTCGATCGCGTCGGTCCTCCTCCTGTCGGTCCTCTCCGTCGCCGCGCGTCGGGCGACGGCCGGCGGCGGCTCGCGATGGCGGCGGCTCCGCGATCCAGCGACACGGGAGGCCCGGGCGTTCCGCGCGCTCCTCATGGTCTACGCGCTCCCGGTCGTCCACGGCGTCCTCATCACGCTCCATACCCTCGGAGTCCTGGACGGGTCGGTGACCTCGGTGAGCGTCGTGCTCGCCCAGGTGTACATGACGCTCGGGCTCCTCGTCGTCTTCGTCAACCACGTGCCCGAACCGACGAGCTTCCGCGTGAAGGTGGTCGGGTACGCCCTCGCCCTCGTCGCCACAGCGATGACGCTCGGGGCGCTGGCGGTCTTCCCGGCCGAGCTCGTCCGGCCCGCCTCGATCTCTTCACTTTTCGCCGTCGACCCGGACGTCCGCGCGCTCCACGACGCCCGGGCGACGCGGTACGGGCTTCTGACGGTCGGGGCGTTCGTGGCCGTCCTGGTGACGCTCCCCCTCTTCCTGCGGACGAGCGTGACGCGCCCGCTCGAGCGCCTGCTCGGCGGCTTGCGCCGGGTCGACGAGGGTGACCTCTCCGCCCGGGTCCCCGTCCGCACCCACGACGAGATCGGGACGCTCGCCGACGGGTTCAACCGGATGACGGCGTCGCTCCGCGAGCACACCGAGAACCTCGAAGGGCTGGTCGCCGAGCGGACGGCGGACCTGGCCCGGCTCGACGCCGACAAGAGCCGGCTGTTCGCGAACGTGAGCCACGAGTTTCGCACACCGCTCACGCTCACGATCGGGCCGCTCGAGGACCTCCGCGACGGCCTCCACGGCGAACTCCCGGCCGACGCGCGGCGCCCGGTCGGCCTCGCGATCCGGAACGCGCGCCGCCTCCTCGGCCTCGTCGACCAGCTCCTCGACGTCGCCCGTCTCGACGCCGGGGCGGTCCGCCTCTCGGCCGCGCGCGTCGACCTCGGCGCCGCGGTCGGGCGGACCGTCGAGGCCTTCCACCCCCTCGCCGAGCGGCTCGGGGTCGGGCTCACGTCCGAGGCGCTCGACGCCCCCGTCGCCGTCGACCTCGACGTCGACCAGTTCGACAAGGTGATGGCGAACCTGCTCTCGAACGCGTTCAAGTTCACGCCCCGGGGCGGGGAGATCCATGTCGCGCTCTCGGCGACGGACCACGTTGCGCGGGTGGCCGTCTCCGACACGGGGCCCGGCATCCCGCCCGAGGACGTCCCGCACGTGTTCGACCGGTTCTACCGAGCCGACGAGGCGGACCCCGCGCGCGGGCCGGGGACCGGCATCGGCCTCTCGCTCGCGAGGGAGCTCGTCGAGCTCCACGGCGGGTCGATCCGGGTCGAGAGCGAGGTCGGCGTGGGGAGCCGGTTCGTCGTCTCGCTTCCCCGGGCCGTTGGCGCTGGCGGGCTCGGCGGCGACGGCCAGCCCCGCCCCGTGGCCGTCGAGGCCGGGGCGCTCCTGCCCGGGCGGGACGGCGACGGTCCGGCGGCCCCCGCCCCCCCTGAGCCCGGCGACGACGCCACGACCGTCCTTGTCGTGGACGACCACCCCGGGATCCGGGCGTACGTCGGCCGCCACCTCGGGGCGGCCCGCGACGGCCGCGCGCCGTACCGGATCGTGGAGGCCCGCGACGGCGCCGAGGGGCTCGCCCTGGCCCGGGCGCACCTCCCCGACCTCGTCGTCTCGGACGTCATGATGCCGGGGACCGACGGCGTCGAGTTGTGTCGGGCGCTGAAGGCCGAGGCCGAGACCGACTTCATCCCGGTCGTCCTGCTGACGGCGAAGGCCGGGGAGGAGGCCACGCTCGCCGGCCTCGGGGTCGGCGCCGACGACTACGTCACCAAGCCGTTCAACGTCCGCGCGCTGGCCGCCCGCGTCGACAACCTGATCGACGGCCGGCGGAAGCTCCGGGACCGGCTCGCCGACGCGCCCGCCCCGCGCCCGCCGCTCCCCGACGGCCTCGACCCGGAGACGGCCGCGTTCCTCCGGTCGGTCCAGGCCGCGGTCGAAGACGGGCTGGCCGACGAGGACTTCGGCGTCGACGCGCTCGCCGAGGCCGTCGGCGTCAGCCGCTCGGTGCTGTACCGCCGGTTCGAGCCGCTCGACGAGACGCCCAACCGGTACCTCCGCAACGCCCGCCTCGCCCGGGCCGACCGGCTGCTCCGCGACCGGGCGGGCGGCGTCGGCGAGGTCGCCTACGCGGTCGGGTTCAAGAGCGTCGCCCACTTTTCGCGGGCGTTCCGGGAGGTCTACGGCGTACCCCCGTCGGCGGTCGCCGAGGCGTCCGCGGGCTGACGTGGGGGGGTGACGGAGCGTCCCGGACCGTTGACGCTCCGTCTCGGACACGCTGAGTCAACGGCGAGGGACGCTGCGGCAAGGCGTCTGGGGGGGGCGTGGGGCAGGTTGGCGCTGGTCGCCGGCCACGCGTCGGGGCCGCCTGCCACCCACCCCCTCCAGTATGCCTTCCGTCCTCACCGCCCGTGCCCCCCTCGTCCTCCCTCGAGGCGAGGGCGAGCCGCTCGACGTCATCGGCGACCGCCAGACGGTCAAGGTCTCGGCCGAGGCCACCGACGGCGCGTTCGTCCTCGTCGAGAACCTCAACGAGCCCGGCGTCAGCATCCCGATGCACGTCCACCACGACGAGGACGAGACGTTCTACGTGGTCTCGGGGCAGGTCGAGTTCACGCTCGCGGACGGGCCGGTCGTGGCCGAGGCCGGGACGACCGTGTTCCTCCCGAAGGGGACGCCCCACGCCTTCCGCGTCGTCGGCGACGGACCGGCCCGGATGCTCACGCTCCTCGTGCCCGGTCGGCTGGAGGGCCTGTTCCGCGAGCTCGCCGCCCTCCCGCCCGGCCCGCCCGACCCCGCGCGGCTGGCGGAGATGTCGGCCCCGTACGGGATCGAGTTCCTCCCGCCTGCCGAGTAGCGCTCGACTGGCGAGACGCCCCGCCAGCCCGCCGCCCCACGCCCCTAGCCCTCTACTGCCATGCGATTCCGCTACGCCCTCCCCGCCCTCGCCCTCCTCCTCGCCCCCGCCCTCGCGGCTCAGCCCACGGTCAATGTCGTGGCCGATGGCCTCGCCGGCCCCCTCGGCGTCGCCGTCGGCCCCGACGGGCGCGTGTGGGTCGCCGAGTCGGGGACGGGCAACGACGACGGCCGCGTCTCGGTCCTCGTCGATGGCGCCCTCCAGCCCGTCGTGAGTGCCCTCCCGTCGGTCGGGTTCGACGGCGAGGTAGACGGGATCGCGCACCTCCTCGTCACCGACGACGCGCTCTGGGTGATTGGCGGGGCCGGGCCGGCGCCGGCCTTCGACCTCCTCCGGTTCGAGCTCTCGGCCCTCACGCCCGGCACGCCCGTCGGGGCCGACGCCGCCGCGTTCGAGGCGAACCTGGGCGCGTGGGTGCTCAGTCAGGGCTACGACGAGTCGAACGTGTACGCCGCCGCCCAGGCCGACGACGGCGCGCTCCTCCTCTCGGACGCCGCCGCCAACGCGCTCCTCCGCTACGAGCCCGGCGACCGCTCGCGGAGCGTGCTCGCCACGTTCGACCCGGTTCCGACCGGCGCCGCCCCGCCCGTGGCCGACGCCGTCCCGACGGGGCTGGCGCGCTGGGGCGACGGCGTCCTCGTCGGGACGCTCACCGGGTTCCCGTTCGCCGACGGCGCCGCGAGCGTCATGGAGGTCGGCCTCGACGGAGCGGTCTCGACGATGCACAACGACCTGACGGTCGTGACCGACGTGGCCCTCGACCCCCGCGACGGCCGGCCGGTCGCCCTCGAGTTCGCCCGGTTCACGCCGACCGACGGGTACCTCCCGGGGACCGGCCGCCTCGTCAAGCTCCTCGGCGACGGGACGGAAGAGGTCGTGGCCGACGGGCTCAACCTCGTCGCTGGCCTCGCCTTCGCGTCCGACGGGACGGCCTACGTGACGAGCTTGTTCGGCCAGCTCCTCGAGGTCTCGTTCGCGCCCACGGCGGGCGAGGGCGGACCGGCCGGCGCGGGCGTCGCACTCGCCGCCGCGCCCAACCCGTTCGCCGCGTCGACCGCGCTCTCGTTCACGCTCACCGAGCCGTCCGACGTCCGGCTCGCCGTGTACGACGCGCTCGGCCGCGAGGTGGCCCGGCTGGCGGACGGGCCGCGCCTGTCGGGCCCGCACACGGTCCGGTTGGACGGG